>NZ_JARCCZ010000001.1:0-294693 GCF_048957775.1 Pseudarthrobacter sp. CC4
GACCAGGACGGGATGGCCTGGCTCTCCGCCTACCTGCCCGCCCACCAGGCCACGGCCCTCTGGAACAAGCTCACCGCGCTCTCCCGGACCATGCAGGGACCAAACGAGCACCGCACCCTCACCCAGCTCCGGGCGGATAGTTTCACCGAAGGGCTCCTCAACAGCGGCAACACCAGCGGCGTTACCGGTGCACCCGGTGCCGGCGACGGCGGCGAGGGAACCGGTCCAAACCAAGCGCCAGTCCGGGCCGAGGTACTGGTCACCGTGCCCGTGTTCTCCCTGCTGGGACTCACCGGGGAACCCGCCATGCTGGACGGGTACGGCCCCATCCCGCCCTCCATGGCCCGGGACCTCGTCGCGACCGGGGCGGATTCGTTCCACCGCGTCCTGGTGGACCCGCGGGACGGGGCGCCGCTGGAAATCGGCCGCACCAGCTACCGGGTGACCAAGGCCATGCGGAACTGGCTCAGGCTGAGGGACGGAAAATGCCCCTTCCCCGGCTGCAGCAACCACTCCCTCGACAACGAAGCCGACCACCTCCTCGCCTGGCACAACGGCGGCACCACAGGAGTCTCGAACCTCGGCCAGCCCTGCCCGAAACACCACAAACTCCGCCACACCAGCGGCTGGAAACCCACCCCGGCAACAAAAACCGAACCACCCGGCTGGACCTCACCCACCGGCCGCCACTACACAACCGAACACCAGGACTGGGAACCACCCCACTGGCCGGATCGGGCTGCGGAAGTGAAACGCCTGGAAGGATCAATCGCAGGCTGTACGGACTTCGCCTACACCGGGCTCTCCCCCGGCGAAGAAGCCCTGGAACGGCTCCTGCACGCCCCGCCCGCCTGACCGCGTGCCGCCGTCGTCGTGCTTGTCCTGGATCTAGTGTGCCCAGGCACCTAGCCCAACCCCACGGCCTTGCCGAAGAGGCTGAAGCCTACAAAAGCGACGATATCCAGCAGGGCATGGGCGATCACCAGGGGCATCACCCGCCGCGTCCGGGTGTACAGCCACGCGAAAAGAACGCCCATGACAAAGTTCCCGATAAAGGGCCCGAACCCCTGGTACAGGTGGTAACTGCCGCGCAGCAGCGAGCTCGCCAGGATGGACAGCGGGATGCTCCAGCCGAACTTTCCAAAGCGGTTCAACAGGTACCCCACCACGATGACTTCCTCCACCACGGCGTGGCGCATCGCGGACAGGATCAGCACCGGCACCGTCCACCAGTACGCATCCAGCGCGCTGGGAATAATGGCCGTGGTGATTCCCAGCGCCCTGCCGGCGGCGTACAGGCCAAGGGACGGGATGCCGATCAGTGCCGCCAGCCCCAGGCCCTGCAACAGGTCCCGGCCAGGGCGGGCGAAGTTGAAACCCAGCTTCTGGAAGGCCGAACCAGGGCTGGTGCCGTCGCCGGATGCGGCCTGCCGCTGGTCGCTGAGGAAGAAGATCACCAGCATCACGGGTACCAGGGCGAAGAGTATGTCCAACAGCTGGTACGTGAGGTCAAAGTATTCGCGCGTGCTCTGGGAGCGGTTGAGTGTGGAGGTGCCTTCCGCCAGCGGCGCGCGGGTCATCTTGTCCAGCAGCTGCACAACCGAGTACACGGCAGACTGCCCCAAGGACAGGCCCAGGACAATCCAGACTTCGAGCCGCAGTCGGCGGCGGGAGGGAACCAGCATGTTCCCATCTTGCCTTCAGTTTCTGGATCCGGGCTGATTACGCCTCAGTGTCCCGTACCCCTCGCTGTCCTGCCCGCGCCACATGGCCGGAAGCCGCACAGGCCCCGTGCCTCAGCTGCCGGCGACGATCACTTCCGTGCCGTTGGCCTCGAATGCCGCCTTGTCCCGGGCGGAAATTCCGGCATCGGTGATCAGCCGGGTGAAGTTGTACCCGTCCATGGTTGCGAAGGCGCGCACCCCCACTTTGGACGAGTCAGCCAGCACGTAGGAGACGCGTGCCCTGCTGGCGAGCAGGGCGTTGACCGAAGCTTCGCCCTCCCCTGTGTTGGTGGGCCCCACTTCGGGATCGATGCCGTTGACGCCGATAAAGGCAATGTCCAGCACCACCTTCTGCATGATGATGTCCGTGTACGGACCCACCAGTTCGTAGGAGCGCGGGTTGAGGATTCCCCCGGTGACCATCACCTTGATGTTGGGCCGGACCGCCAACTGCCCGGCGATGTTGATGGCGTTGGTCACCACCGTCAGGGTGGGCTGGTTGGACGGCGCGTTGAGGTCCTCACGGGTGGCCAGGATCTGCGCCAGGGCGGTGCTGGTGGTGCCGCCGCAGAGGCCGATCACGGCCCCGGGTGCAATCAGCGCGGACGCGGCCTGGGCAATCTGTTCCTTGGCCTCGGCATGGTCGTCACGGTTGTACCGGCCCGGCAGGTCATAGGCGAGGGCTCCCGTGGTGGCACCGCCGCGGGTCCTGGTGAGCAGCCGGCGCTTAGCGAGACTATCGAGGTCCCGCCGCGCGGTGGCCGGCGAGACATTCAGGGTACTCACGATCTCGTCGACCTCCACCTGGCCGGACTTGGCCAGAAGGTCAAGGATTGCCGTCAAACGGTCGGTGCGGGTCATGCAAGGCCTCCAAAAGCTCCCGCCACCGGCTATGATGACGTTTCTTGATCATAACAGAACCCTAATGATCAAATAACGTCACTTAAGTGGCCACGAGCTACCGTTCCCGCCGGCCGGCCCGCCATACAGCGTACGTCAGGGGCATGCCCGGCCGGTAGGCAAGGTGGGTGGCCGAGGGCGCATTCAGCAGGTGCAGGTCCGCACGGTGTCCGACGGCGATCGAGCCCACCGCACGCTCGCCGTCGGCGTCGTTGCCGTTGTCCTTGTGGAGGGCCAGGGCGCCGCCGTACGTCGCAGCACGGACGGCTTCATGGACGCTGAGCCGCATCTGCAGCACCGCGGTGGTGACGCAGAATGCCATGGAGCTTGTGTAGGACGTGCCCGGATTGCAGTTGGAGGCGAGCGCCACCTGGATGCCCCTGTCCAGCAGCACCCGCGCGGGCGCAAGCGGCTGGCGCGTGGAGAGGTCGCAGGCAGGCAGGCATGTTGCCACGGTTCCGCGCGGCCCCGTTCCGCTGCCGGCATCCCAGCCGGCCCAGGTTCCGGCCAGTGCGTCCACATCCTTGTCCGCGAGGTAGTTCACGTGGTCCACGCTGGCGGCTTCGAATTCAACCGCGAGCTGCACGCCCGGGCCTTCACCGAGCTGGTTTCCGTGGACCCGCAGCCCCAGCCCGGCGTCACGGCAGGCCTCCAGGACCCGGCGGGACTGCCCGGCCGTGAACGCCCCTTCCTCGCAGAAGACATCGGCCCACTGCACGTAGGGCCGGACGGCGGTGAGCATGGGGCCGCAGACCAGGTCCGTGTAGGCTTCCGGGTCCTGCCCGGAAGGCACCAGGTGCGCCCCAAGGTACGTGGCCTGGTCCGCCACAGTGGAGGCGATGCGGGCACTCCGGGCCTCGTGTTCGACGTCGAGGCCGTAGCCGGTCTTCGTCTCAAGGTAGGTGGTCCCCTGCGAGACAGCCTCGGCCACGCGGCCCAGCGCCAGGCGGGTGAGGTCGAAGTCGGAGGTGGCACGGGTGGCCTTCATGGTCACCGCAATCCCGCCGGCCGAGTAGGACTCCCCCGCCATCCGCGCCTCGAACTCTGCCGTCCGGTCACCGGCAAACAGCAGATGGGTATGGGAATCCACCCAGCCGGGAAGCAGGGCCCGGCCGCCGGCATCAACGGCGTCGTCCGCGGCCGGCGCATCGGCTGCGGCACCGATCCAGGAGATCCGCTCACCCTCGACCACCACTGCTGCATCCTTCAGGACCCGGTGCTCCAGGTCCTGCGTCATCAGCTCGGCAATATTGGTGATCAGCGTACTCATACAGCCATTCTTCAGCGCCGGACGGACCAGCGGGTGGCCGCCAGTGCCTGCGCTGTCCGGGATGCCGGACCATCCGTGCCGGCTGCGGCAGCCGCACCGCCCTGGCCGGCCAGGATCTGGGCGGCCGCGAGCTCAGCCATGGCCGAAGAGGTCTGGAAACCGTAGCCGCCCTGGCCGGCCAGCCAGTAGAAGCCGGGCGCTTCGGCGTCGAACCCCGCCACGGGGACGCCGTCGGCCGCTTCCGTCCGCAATCCTGTCCACGCCCGGCGGATGTCCTTGATTCCGAGGGTTGTCACCTGGTTCAGCCTGCCCACCAGCCGCTCAATGTCCCCCGGCCGGGGACGGGCGTCCTCCGGTCCGCTCGGCTCCGATTCAGACGGCGAGATGAGGACGTCGTCGCCGTCCCGGCGGAAATAGAACGTGCTGTCCGCGGCCGCCACCATGGGGCAGCGTTCAGGCAGGGGATGTTCGACGGCGGCAATCGCCGCGGTGCGCCGGTACGGCTGCAGCCCCAGCTTCTCCACGCCGCTGATGACGGCGAGTTCGTCCGCCCAGGCGCCGGCGGCGTTGACCAGGACGCCCGCCTGGAAGCCCTCCGTCCCGGCCCCCACCTGCCAGCCGGAGCCGAGGCGCTGGGCGGTGTGCACCCTGGCGCCCGTGATGATGTCCGCTCCGGCCGCCGCAGCGCGCTGCCGGTGGTCCTCCAGGAGCCGTGGCGCATCACAGCCGAAGGACCCTTCATCCAGTCCGGCGGCCTGGAATGTGCCGGGGACCAGTGCCGGGCAAAGCTCCAGAGCCTCAGCGGGGGTGATGAACCGCATGAGTCCGCTCGCTTCAGAAGCCACTGCTTCCTCGGAGCCGATCAGCATGAAGCTGCGCGGCGTCAGGATGGGTTCAGGCAACTGCGCATCGCGGGCGGCAAGCAGCTCAAGAGTCCGGACGGTCAGTGCCTGGACAACCGGCGGGCCGTAGCTGGGGATGAACTGGCGGGCCGAGCGGGAGGACGTGTGGTACGCCAGCTCCTGCTCGGCCTCCACCAGCGCCACGCTGCAACTGCCCGCCAGCGCGGACGCCAGGGACAGTCCGGCAATGCCGCCGCCCACGATCAGGACATCGTAATGTGCTGCCATTTCTCCATCCTCGCAGAGTCGGTGCCGGCGCTTCCTGTCTTAGCCTGCCACTTCCGCCCGGCTGGCGACGAAGGCACGCACGCAGGCTTCGACGTCGTCCGCTGAGTGCGCAGCTGAAAGCTGCACCCGGATCCGCGCGGCACCCCGCGGAACCACCGGAAAGCTGAATGCGGTGACAAAGACGCCATGCTGCAGCATCCGGTCGGCAACCCTGGCAGCCATCACGGCGTCGCCGAACATGACCGGGACAATGGCATGTTCGCCGGGCAGGAGGTCGAAGCCCTCCTCCGTCATCCGGCGGCGGAACAGGGCGGCGTTTTCGAAGAGCGTGCGCCGCAGGTCCGCCGAGTTCTCCACCAGGTCCAGGGCCTTGATGGTGGCGGCGACGATTGCGGGGGCCACCGAGTTGGAGAAGAGGTACGGGCGGGCCTTCTGCCGGAGCATCGCCACCACTTCCGCGCGGCCGGATACATAGCCCCCGGATGCTCCGCCCAGCGCCTTGCCGAACGTGCCGGTGTAGATGTCGACGCGGTGCGAAACGCCTGCATGTTCCGGCGTGCCGGCACCGGTTGGCCCCATGAAGCCGACGGCGTGCGAGTCGTCAACCATCACCATGGCGTCGTACTTCTCGGCGAGGTCGCAGATGGCCTCAAGCGGGGCCAGGAACCCGTCCATGGAAAAGACCCCGTCCGTGACGATGATCTTGCGGCGGGCGGGCTGGTCCTGTGTGGACGCCTCCACAAGCTTGGCCTCCAGGTCCGCCATGTCCTGGTTGGCGTAGCGGTAGCGCTGCGCCTTGCAGAGGCGGATGCCGTCGATGATGGATGCGTGGTTCAGGGCATCGGAGATGATGGCATCCTGCGGTCCGAACAGGGACTCGAACACCCCGCCGTTGGCGTCGAAGCAGCTGGAGAACAGGATGGTGTCCTCAGTGCCGAGGAACCGGGAGACGCGGGATTCAAGTGCCAGGTGCAGGTCCTGGGTGCCGCAGATGAACCGCACGCTGGCCATGCCGAAGCCGCGCTCATCCATGGCGTCCTTGGCCGCGCGGATGATCTCCGGATGGTCCGCCAGGCCGAGGTAGTTGTTGGCGCAGAAGTTGAGCACGTCCGCGCCCTGCTGCCCAATCTGTCCGGCCGTGATGTGGCTGGACTGCGGGGACCTGATGCTGCGTTCGGTCTTGAAGAGGCCCGCGCTGCGGATGTCCTCCAGCTCGGTGCTCAGCTGGTCCTTGATCGAGGTGTACATGGCGTTCCTTAGAGTAGGGTCCAGTCGAGGACAACTTTGCCACCTGTGCCGCTGCGGGCAAGGTCGAAGCCTTTTTCCCATTGGCCGGCAGGCAGGGTGTCAGTGACGACGGCGGAAATTCCGGCGTTCAGCACGGGGTTGGAGCTGAGCATGGCGCTCATGGCGTACCAGGTCTCATACATTTCGCGGCCGTAGATGCCTTTGAGCGTGAGCATGTGGGTGACCACCTTGCCCCAGTCGATGATGATGTCCTGGCTGGGCAGCCCCAGCATGGCGATCCGGCCGCCGTGGTTCATGTTGTCGATCATCTCGGGCAGTGCGCCGGGGTGGCCAGACATTTCCATTCCGATGTCAAAGCCCTCCCGCATGCCCAGGCTGCGCTGGGCATCCCGGACACGGGTGGTGGAGACGTCGATGGCCAGGTCGGCACCCAGCCGGCGCGCGAGGTCCAGGCGGGGCCGGGACACGTCGGTGATGGCGATCTTGCGGGCGCCGGCGTGGCGGGCGACGGCGATGGCCATCAGGCCGATGGGTCCGGCGCCGGTGATGAGCACGTCCTCACCCACGAGCGGGAAGCTCAGGGCAGTGTGCGTTGCATTGCCGAAGGGGTCGAAGATGGCGCCCAGCTCCGGGGTGACCGAGGGGTCGGTGTGGACCCAGACATTGGTTTCCGGGATCACCACATACTCCGCGAAAGCGCCGTCCCGCTGCACACCTACACTCACGGTGTGGATGCACATCTGGCGCCTGCCTGCCCGGCAGTTCCGGCAGATCCCGCAGACAACATGGCCTTCGCCGGAGACCCGGTCACCCACCTTGACGTCGCGGACGTCCTCGCCGATTTCCACCACTTCACCGTAGAACTCATGGCCCGGGATGAGGGGGGCTTCAATGATCCCCTGTGCCCAGGAGTCCCAGGACTGGATGTGCAGGTCCGTGCCGCAGATCCCGGTGGTCATGACCCGGATCTTCACGTCCGCGGGGCCTGCCTCGGGTTCGGGGCGCTCCACCAGTTCGAAGCCGGCCTGCGGGCCGGCCTTGTACAAAGCCTTCATCGGCTTCCTCACTCTTTGTCTGTCCTTGGCATGTCCTGCCTTCCCCATTAGAGCGAGGAGAAAGCTTTAGCACAACAGCGAAATTCTCAATCGACGATGCAGCTTTCCTAATGCGTAGACTGGCGGGATGGAGATCCACCAGCTTGAAATCCTCCGGGAACTCGGCGCCTTGGGAAGCGTCAAGGCCGTGGCCGACACCCTCATGGTCACCCCGTCCGCCGTGTCCCAGCAACTGGCGCTGCTGCAGCGGAAGATCGACGTTCCCCTCACCCGCAAGGAGGGCCGCAACCTGGTCCTCACCGAGGCAGGGCAGGTGCTGGCCGACGCCGGGGCCGCCGTCGTCAGTGCCATGGCCGACGCACGGGACGCCATCGGCAACTATCACGGCTCTTCCGCCGGACGGGTGACCCTCTGCGGGTTCCACAGTGCCGGCCAGGCGGTGTTCGCCCCGCTGGCGCGGATCCTTGACGCACCGGGCCAGCCGCGCATAGAACTCTCGGACGAGGACGTGGCCCAGCAGGACTTTCCCGCCCTGACCGCACGCTATGACCTGGTGCTCGCCCACAGGATGGACCACAGCCCGCGGTGGCCGGCCGAGCGGGTCACCGTGATACCACTGGCGCACGAACCGCTGGACGTGGCGTTGCCGGCCGGGCATCCCCTCGCGGCCAAGGCTGCGGTGACGGCAGACGACGTCGGCGGCGAGGCCTGGGTGACCAGCCACAGCGGATACTCTCCTGCCGACGTGCTGTCCGCCGTCGCCGCCGTTTCCAGCCGTGAGCCGAACATCGTCCACCGGATCAACGACTACTCCACGGTGGCGGCCCTGGTTGCTGCCGGCGGCGTGGTGGGCCTGCTCCCGAGGTATACCGCGGGACCGGTGCTCAATCCGGACATCGTGCTCCGGCCGCTGGCCGGTATCAGCACCCGGCGCCGGATCGACCTTTTGGCCCGGCCGGAGAACCTGAAGCGCCGTTCGGTCACGATCGTCTCCGAGGCGCTGCAGGAGATCATGGCCGGGCTGGTGGAGCAGGGCTGACCCAACTAGGTAGCGCTAAGTGTCGTTTTGAGGGGTCAAAACGACACTTGCTGCTACCTACTTTGCATGGCGTTTACCGTGGCCTTTTTCGTGGCCGTGGCCCTTGTCGTGGCCCCGACCCAGCCCGAGTCCCGGACCCTCACCGGCACCTTCAACAATCCGCTCTGCCGTGGCCTGGTCCCCATTCCTGACGCCGGAGATCCGGACCGTGTCGCCGGCGGCGATGTCCGCGATGGTTCCGTCCGTTGGCTTAAGCCGTTTGCCGCCGTCGGGCGTTGCCGACGAGCCGTCGGCGGCGGGGGCAGGTACCTTCTTGATCTTCGTCTCCGCGTTGACCGCGTAGGTCTGCGAGTAGCCGTCCTCGCTCTTGACGGTGATCGAGGTGTCGCTGACGGACTCCACCGTGCCGCGCTGTTCCAGGACGGTTTGAAAGGTGCCGTCCGCTTTCTTAACCACGCCCTCGCTGTGCAGGTGCTGCGGGCGCTGGGATTTGTCCGGTTTGGCCGGCCGGTTCTCCTGCCCCGGCGCCGACTGCGATGGGGAGGGCTGCGGCGAGTCGGCGGCCCAGGCAAAGGCCACCCCGGCCCCCGTCAAGGTCAGGGCCACGGCTCCGGCGAGCAGGCCCTTGCGAATCTTCAGCGGATCCCTGACGGACATGTCCATTCCTCCCACACAGCATCTCCGGCGGCACCGGCCCGTTTGTTCCCCGCACCGGTGTCCTGCGCTTCAGTGTAGGACCGCGTCCAGCCAGTGAACATAAGTACTTTCGCGGCGCACGCACCTGAGTACTTAAAGAAAAACCGGGTAGCGCCAAGTGTCGTTATGAGCGTTCAAAACGACACTTCGCGCTACCCGGTTGGGATGGGAGGAGGTTAGGCGGTGACGCCCAGCTTCTCCAGGATCAGCTCGCGGACCCGGGCTGCGTCGGCCTGGCCGCGGGTGGCCTTCATGACGCCGCCCACGATCGCGCCGATGGCCTGGACCTTGCCGCCGCGGATCTTGTCCGCGACGTCGGGCTGCGCGGCCAGGGCGGCGTCGATGGCCTCAAGCAGGGGCCCGTCGTCGGAAACAACGGCCAGGCCGCGCGTCTCCACGATCTCCGCCGGGGAGCCTTCGCCGGCGAGGACACCGTCCAGCACCTCCGAGGCCATCTTGTTGTTGATCTTGCCTTCCTCCACCATGCGGGCAAGCTCCACGATGGTGGCGGGCTGCACGCCTAGCTGGCCCGGGTCCACGTCAGCGTTCTTGGCCCGGCCCACGATCTCGCCCATCCACCATTTGCGGGCCACGGAGGCCGAGGCCCCGGCGGCGATGGTTTCCTCGATCTCGTCCATGACGCCGGCGTTGACCACGTCGCGGAACTCCAGGTCCGAGTAGCCCCAGTCGGCCTGGAGGCGCTTGCGGCGGGCGGCCGGCGGCTCGGGCAGGGTTGCCCGGAGTTCCTCAACCCATTCGCGGGAAGCCACCACGGGAACCAGGTCCGGTTCCGGGAAATAGCGGTAGTCGTCGGCATCGGACTTGGGCCGGCCCGAGGTGGTGGTGCGGGTGTCCTCGTGCCAGTGGCGGGTTTCCTGCACCACGGGGTTGCCGGCGTCCAGGACGGCGGCGTGGCGCTGGATCTCGTAGCGGACGGCGTGTTCGACGGCGCGCAGCGAGTTCACGTTCTTCGTTTCGGACCGGATGCCGAACCTTTCGCGGCCGTGCGGGCGCAGCGACACGTTGGCGTCGCAGCGGACGTTGCCGCGTTCCATCTTCGCGTCGGACACGCCCAGGTTCTTGACGATCTCGCGGACTGCCGCCACATAGGCCTTGGCCAGCTCCGGTGCGCGGGAGCCGGCGCCCTCGATGGGCTTGGTGACGATCTCCACCAGCGGAACGCCGGCGCGGTTGTAGTCCACCAGGGAGAAATCGGCGCCGTGGATGCGGCCGGTGGCCCCGCCCATGTGGGTCAGCTTTCCGGCGTCCTCCTCCATGTGCGCGCGCTCGATTTCCACGCGGAACACGGTGCCGTCCGAGAGCTCGACGTCCAGGTAGCCGTCGTACGCGATGGGCTCGTCGTACTGGGACGTCTGGAAGTTCTTGGGGGTGTCCGGGTAGAAGTAGTTCTTCCGGGCAAACCGGCAGCTCTCGGCGATCTTGCAGTTCAGGGCAAGGCCGATCTTGATGGAGGATTCCACCGCCGTTTTGTTGACCACCGGCAGGACGCCCGGCAAGCCAAGGTCCACCTCGTTGACGTTGGTGTTTGGCTCGTCGCCGAAAACGTTCGGGGCGGAGGAGAACATCTTGGTCTTGGTGTTGAGTTCAACGTGGACCTCGAACCCCAGGACGGGATCGTACTTCTCCATGGCCTCTTCGAAGCTCAGGATTGCTTCAGTGTTCATTATTTTGCCTCCTGGCTACCAACAAGGGTTTCGACAGGCCCGGCCACCGAGGCGGCCAACGCCGGGGCCTGGGCCAGCAGCGGACCGCCCCATTTCGCCTCGAGCAGCGATTCCAGGACGGCGCCCACCCGGTACAGGCGGGCGTCCTCGCGGGCAGGGGCCAGCAGCTGGATGCCCACGGGCAGCCCGTCCTCGTCCGCCAGGCCGCCCGGCAGGGAGAGCCCGGGAACGCCGGCCAGGTTGGCCGGGATGGTGGCGACATCGTTGAGGTACATGGCCAGGGGGTCGTCCAGCTTCTCGCCGAGGCGGAAGGCCGTGGTGGGGGCGGTGGGCGAGATCAGCACGTCCGCCACCGTGAACGCTGCCTCGAAGTCGCGCTGCACCAGGGTCCGGACCTTCTGCGCCGAGCCGTAGTAGGCGTCGTAGTAGCCGGCGGACAGGGCGTAGGTGCCCAGGATGATGCGGCGCTTCACCTCATCGCCGAAACCGGCGGCGCGGGTGGCACCCATGACGCGTTCGATGGTCATGGGCCCCTCTTCCGGGAGGACGCGCAGGCCGTACCGGACGCCGTCGAACTTCGCGAGGTTGGAGGACGCTTCGGAGGGCATGATCAGGTAGTAGGCGCCCAGGGCGTACTGGAAGTTGGGGCACGAAACCTCAACGATCTGCGCGCCGGCCTCCTTGAGGAGTTCCAGGGCGTCATTGAAGCGGTTTTCGACGCCGGCCTGGTAGCCCTCGCCGTGCAGCTCCTTGATGATGCCGATCCGCAGGCCTTCAACGTTGCCGGTCTTGGCAGCGGCGACGAGGTCGGCGAGCGGGTCCGGCAGCGAGGTGGAGTCGCGGGGATCGTGTCCGCCGATGACCTGGTGCAGGAGCGCGGAGTCCAGGACGGTCCGGGAAACCGGCCCGATCTGGTCCAGCGAGGACGCCATGGCGATGGCCCCGTAGCGCGAGACGCTGCCGTACGTGGGCTTCACGCCCACGGTGCCGGTGACGGCGCCGGGCTGGCGGATGGACCCGCCGGTATCGGTGCCGAGGGCGAGGGGCGCCTCAAAGGCGGCGACGGCGGCAGCGGACCCGCCGCCGGACCCGCCGGGGATGCGGTCCAGGTCCCAGGGGTTGCGGGTGGGGCCGTAGGCGGAGTGCTCGGTGGAGGAGCCCATGGCGAACTCGTCCAGGTTGGTCTTGCCCAGGATGGGCATCTTCGCGGCGCGCAGGCGCTCGACGACGGTGGCGTCGTACGGGCTGTGCCAGCCTTCGAGGATCCTGGATCCCGCGGTGGTGGGCTGGCCGATGGTGACGATGAGGTCCTTCACGGCGATGGGCACGCCCGCGAGGACATGCAGCGCTTCGGCCTCCGCACCGCCGGCGGCGCGGATGGCGTCCACCTCGGCGGCGACGGCGAGCGCCTCCTCTGCATTGACGTGGAGGAACGCGTTGACGCCGCGTTCGCCGCCGTCCACCTCCGCGATCCGGTCCAGGTAAGCCTGGGTGACCTCCACGGAGGTGACCTCGCTGGCGGCCAGCTTTTCGGCAAGCTCGGCGGCGGAGAGGCGGATGAGTTTGTTCGTGTCAGTCATGGGTTTATGCCTCATCCAGGATTGCCGGGACCTTGAAACGGTTGTCGTCGGAGTCCGGCGCCCCGGAGAGTGCCTGCTCCGCCGTGAAGGTGTGGCCCACAACGTCTTCGCGGAACACGTTGCTCAGCGGAATGGGGTGTGAGGTGGCCGGGACGTCGTCGCCGGCGGCCTGACTGACGGATTTGACCGAATCAACGATGACGGCGAGTTCGCCGGCCATCCTGTCCAGCTCTTGGTCACTCATCTCAATGTGAGCGAGCCGCGCGAGGTGCGCGACGTCGTCACGGTTGATCGCAGCCATGGATCTCCCCTGCAAAGTTTGAATTGATTTCCGACCCATTCTAGTGGGGAAACGATGATGCCCGTCTGACGACCCCCAGCGGGCGTCAGACGGGCACCTTCTTGCCGGGTCCCGCCACGAATGGCGGCAGCACGGCAGCTACAGACTAACCGATTCCGATGGCTCCAGTCAGCATGCCAATTCCCAGCATGACCAGGGACACTACGGCGCTGCGCCAAAGGACTTTCTTGTGGTGGTCGCCAAGGTCCACCTTCGCCAGCGAGACCAGGAGCAGGATGGCGGGAACCAGCGGGCTCTGCATGTGGAACGGCTGGCCGGTGATGGAGGCCCGGGCCATTTCGGCGGCGCTGATTCCATAGTGGCCTGCGGTTTCGCTGAGCACGGGCAGGACGCCGAAGTAGAAGGCATCGTTGCTCATGAAGAACGTCATGGGGATGCTCAGGACGCCGGTGATCACGGCCATCAGCGGGCCCATGCTGGAAGGGATGATCTGCACCAGCCACGCGGACATCGCTTCAACCATGCCGGTCCCGGTCAGGACACCGGTAAGCACGGCCGCGGCCATGACCATGCTGACCACGGCAACGATCGACGGCGCGTGGGCCACGATCTGCGTGGCCTGGTCCTTGACGCGGGGGAAGTTCACCAGCAGGGCGATGGCAGAGCCGACCATGAAGACGTAAGGCAGGGGCACGAGATCGGCGATGAGCATGCCCATCACGGCCACCGTGAGGGCCAGGTTGAACCAGAACAGTTTGGGCCGGAGCGTGGAGCGGTTGGGGTCCAGGGCCGTGTCAGCCAGCCCGGCGTCCTGTGCGTCCTGCGCCTCCTGTGCGTCCACGGCACTTTCGCTGCGTTCCAGGACGGCCACGGAGGAGCCGGCGGAACCGTCGACGGCGGGGGCTGCTCCGCCGGGGCTGGTCCCCTTGCGTCCGCGGCCGGTTCCGGACGAACCGGCAGGGCCGGAAGGATGCGTGCCGCCGTCGAACCCTTCAGCGGTTTCAGGCACAGCCCAGATTTCCGGCGCCGTGGCGCGGAGGCGGTTGCGCTCCTGCAGTCCCAGGACCCAGGCGAAGGCCATGACCACGGCGATGCCCGCAAGGAGGGACGGGATCATGGGGACGAAGACGTCGTTGACGTCGATCTTCAGTGCGCTTGCGGCGCGGGCGGTGGGGCCGCCCCACGGCACGATGTTCATGGTGCCGTTGGCCAGGCCCGCCACACAGGTGAGGACCACGGGGCTCATCTTCAGCCGGAGGTAGATCGGCAGCATGGCTGCGGTGGTGAGGATGAAGGTGGTGGAGCCGTCGCCGTCAAGGGACACAGCTGCGGCGAGGATGGCGGTTCCCAGGACAACCTTGGCGGGGTCATTGCCCAGCTTGCGGAGGATGAACCGGACCAGCGGATCGAACAGCCCGACGTCGATCATCAGCCCAAAGTAGATGATGGCGAACATGAGCAGGGCCGCGGTGGAGGTCATGGACTTCATGGAGTCCATCACCATGTCGCCGATGCCCAGGCCGGCGCCGGCGAAAAGACCGAAAACAGTGGGGACGATGATCAACGCCAGCACTGGCGTCAACTTCTTCGTCATGATCAGCACCATGAATACCGCGATCATGGCGAATCCAAGTAATACCAGCACAGCCGGCTCCTTCTTGTGAACAGCGGCACAGCGGTGTGACGCGTGCTACAGACTGTAGGGTGGCCGCCGTCACGGCAGTGCCTTTGGCTCAATTGATTGGCATACTGCTTATTGGGAGCATTTTGCTCATTGTGCTCACGTCGGTTCGGCCTGTATGTGGCCCCCGCCCCGGCCGTTCAAACCCGCCACAGCCCAGTCAAGGAGGATCATGCAGCGTTCCGCGCCCCGGCCGCCGCTGCGGTTCTCCACCCAGACGCTCCTGCTGCAACTGTCCGTGGTGCTCCTGGTTGTCCTGTTCAGCGCAGCCGTCCATGCCTGGCTGACCTATGACCGCGCGGGCAGCGAAGCTGAAAACCAGGCGCTGACCCTGGCGCGGACACTGGCCTCGGACGCCTCGGTGCGGGCGGACGTGCTGGCAATCAGCCAACAGCCCGGCACTCCCCCGCCGTCGCAGCTGGCCGCCGGGCCGCTCATGGAGGCAGCCGAAGCTGCGCGCGCCCGGACCGGCGCCCTCTTCGTGGTGATCACCGATGAGACCGGCCTCCGGCTGGCCCACCCGGACCCGGAGCGGCTCGGTGAAAAGGTCAGCACCGATCCGTCCGAGGCATTGGCAGGCCGGGAGGTCACCACCCGGAACACTGGAACGCTGGGGCCCTCCGCGGGGGCGAAGGTTCCCGTCTACGCTTCGGACGGCACCACCGTGGTGGGTGAGGTCAGCGTGGGCTACTCCATGGAAACCGTGGGACAGAGCCTGGCACGCGACATCGGCCCGGTGGCCGTCACGGCGGCCGGCGCGCTGCTCGCGGGCGTGCTGGGTTCGTTCCTGCTGCGCCGCCGGCTGCAGCGGCTCACGCTGGGGCTGGAACCTGAAGAGATCAGCACGCTGGTCCACGACCAGGTGGCTGTGCTCGAAGGCGTGGACGACGGCGTCATCGGTGTTTCGGCCGACGGCCGGATCAGCGTATTCAACTCCGCAGCACAGCGGCTGCTGGGGTTGCCGGACCTGGCCGGAAGCCGCTGGGAGCAGGCGCCGGTTCCGGACCAGCTGAAATCCCTGACCCGGACCGGTTCCGGCGGCCCGGAGGCACTTGAGCTCGTGGCGGGCGGGCGGGTGCTGGTGGCCAATGCGCGCAAGGCCCTGCACCGGCGGGAGGACCTGGGCTGGGTGGTGATGCTCCGGGACCGCACGGAACTGCAGCAGCTCACCAGGCAGCTGGACGCCGTGGGAACCATGTCCACGGCGTTGCGGGCCCAGCGCCACGAGTTCGCCAACCAGCTGCATACCATTGCCGGCTTCATGAGCATCGGCCAGCACCAGCAGGCCCGCGAGTACCTGGCCCGGCTGGCGGCCACCGGGCCGCTGAAGTTCCCGGTGGACCAGGCGGAGCTGCTCCAGGACCCCTACCTGCAGGCGTTCGTGGGGGCCAAGGGCGTGGAGGCGGACGAGCGCGGCGTGGCGCTGCGGATCGGTCCGGAGACCCTGGTCCGCGGGCAGGTGGCGGAGCCCCAGGACGTCACCACCGTGCTGGGCAACCTGATCGACAACGCGGTCAACGCTGCGGTGGCCGGCACGTCGGTGGACCGCTGGGTTGAGCTGGAGGTGCTGGATGAGCCGGACGACGACGGCGGCACCCTGCACATCGTCGTCGCCGACTCAGGTGACGGGCTGGCGGAGGAAACGGACCAGGAGGCCTTCTTCGCCGAAGGGTTCAGCACGGCGTCCGGACCCGGCCCCCGCAACGGCCGCGGCGGCGGCCACGGTTTTGGACTGGCTTTGGCACGCCAGTTGGCGAGGCGCCGCGGCGGAGACGTCAAAATACTGGATCCGGGCACAAAGGGTGGACCCGGCGCAGTCTTCATGGCCACCCTGCCGCGGACAACCGCAGGCGTGGCCGGCAGGAACACCACGGGGGCAAACGGAAAGGACACCAATGCCTGAAGATTTTCGGGTGCTGATCGTTGACGACGACTTCCACGTGGCAAAGCTGCACGCTGCCTACGTGGATTCCGTGGCGGGGTTCCTGGCGCTGGCGCCGGTGGGCACTGTGTCGCTGGCCCTGCAGTCCATCCACAGCCTGCGGCCGGACCTGGTGCTGCTGGACGTCTACCTGCCGGACGCCTCCGGCCTGGACCTGCTCCAGCAGCTGGACGTGGACACCATCATGCTGAGCGCGGCCTCCGATGCCGCCTCCGTCCGGACCGCGTTCCGCCGCGGAGCCTTGGGCTACCTGCTGAAACCGTTCACGTCGGAGGCCCTGTCCCGGCAGCTGCGCTCCTATGCCCGGTACCGGCGCCTGCTGGGGCAGCCCGGGGCGCTGGACCAGGACGCGGTGGAGCGTGCCAAGCGCGCCCTGATCCCGGGCGACGTCGCGGCGTCGCCAAAACCGCGTTCAGCCACGGAGGCCGCGGTGCTGGAATCGCTGGTGCCCGGGGAACAGTACTCGGCGGCCGAGGTGGCCGGCCGGGTGGGCGTTTCGCGCGCCACGGCCCAGCGGTACCTGTCCGCACTGGCGGACGACGGCGCCGTGGACATCCAGTTGCGGTACGGGACGACGGGCAGGCCGGAGCACCGCTACGGCCTGCCCGCAACGTCCTGAGCCGGCTGCCGGGGGGCTAGCTTGCGCTCTTCTGGGCAACGAGCTCGATTTCCACGAGCATCTTCGGGTCCAGGAACGGGAGGACGTGCACCAGGGACAGCGTGGGGCGGATCTCGCCGAACACCTCGCCGTGGGCGCGGCCGGCTTCCTCCCATTTGCTGATGTCGGTCAGGTACAGCTTGGACTGGACGACGTCCTCGAAGCTGAAGCCGGCGTCGGCCAGGACCTTGCCGAGTTTCTGCAGGATGTACTGGGTCTGGGTGTAGAAGTCCTCCCCCACGATCCCGTCTTCGCCGCTTGCCGCGGTGGCGGAGATGTAGAGGGTGTTGTCCACCTGGACGGCGCGTGAGTAGCCGAGGGTCTGTTCCCAGACGGAGCCGGTGCCGAAGGTTTTGCGCATGGTGGGCCTTTCAATACTGGATTGGGTCGGCACCACTGTAGGGCTGCTACAGGTCCAGCCGGTAAACCAGCAGTTTTATGTCGGTTCCGGGGACCAGCCAGTCGCGCTCGGGCACACGGGAGAAGCCCGTCTTGCGGTAGAGGCCGTGGGCGCTTTCCCAGGTTTGCCCGGTGGTGAGTGCGACGGCCCGGATACCGTCCAACTGCCTGGCGTAGGCCAGGATGGCGTCCACCATGGCCTTGCCCGCGCCGGTGCGCTGCACGGCCGGGTCCACCACCAGCATCCGGAACTCCAGCTCGTCGTCAAGGGCGATGTCCGCGTACGGTTCCCCGGCGCGCGCCAGCGTCACCGAACCAACCACCCTGCCGTCCCGCTCGGCCACCCAAATGGTGGCGTTCGCGGCCCTCAGCGCAACGTCCTGGACTTGGCGCATATAGGGGTGGTCGGCGTCCTCGAAGTAGCCCGCCGCGAGGTAGGAATCACGCGTGATGCGGGCAACGGCGTCGTAATCCGTTGCGACGGCGGGACGGACGGTTATCTGGGGCTGCACCCGTCAATGCTAGTGGTACTGCCCCATAACGCTCCTCGAAAGCCCGGTTTCCGTGATCGAACTATCAGTCAGAGCGGAAACTTGCCGGAGAGCTCGAGCCCGCCGGCGCAGGTCCAGGCGTCGAGCCGGTCGGCATCGGCGGGCCCGCCCTCCAGCGGACTGGCCAGGCGGGGACGCCGGACCCAGCAGCCGGCCTCTTCCGCGATCAGTGCCCCCGCGGAGAAGTCGTGCTCGTTGAGGCCGCGCTCACCGTAGGCGTCGTGGGTGCCGTCCGCAACGAGGCACAGGTCCAGGGCCGCGGAGCCCAGCCGCCGGACATCCGCGAACCCGTCCAGCAGTTCGGCCAGGAAGGCGGCCTGCTCGGCGCGGACGGCGGGATCGTAGCTGAAGCCCGTGGCCAGGATCTGCCCCTTCCGGCCGGGGACGGGCCCGTCCAGCCGGGTGGCCCTGCCGCCTTCCTCAAGCCAGGCGCCGTGGCCCCGGGCGGCGTAGTAGGTGCGGCCCAGCGCCGGGGCGTTGACGACGCCGGCCAGCCAGACGCCGTCGGCATCGGCCACAGCAACGGAGGTGGCGTAGTAGACGATGTTGCGGATGAAGTTGGTGGTTCCGTCCAGCGGGTCGATGGACCAGCGGTAGCCCGTGGGTACGTCCGGCCTGGTGGTTCCGTGTTCCTCACCGGTGATGCTGTCCCCCGGCCGTGCGGCAGAGATGACGTCCCGCACCGCATGCTCGGCGGCGACGTCGAACGAGGTGACCCAATCGCCGGCGTCCCCCTTGTTGCTGGCCTGGAGTTCCCCGGCGTTCCTGCCTGCCAGGACCCGGGCGCCCGCCGCCGCTGCAGCCTTGGCGATCTCCAGCAGTTCCGTAGGGCTGGTCATCGGGATGCCTCCGCGTCGGCCGGGACCGCCTCAGCCGCCTCCGCGCCCGGTTCCGCTCCGTTGTCCTCCGGGCTGGTGGCCAGCGCTGCCGGGCCGCCGGCCAGGAGCCGGCGGAAGCCGTCCTCGTCCAGCACGGGGACGCCCAGCTGCTCGGCCTTGTCCAGTTTGGTGCCGGCGCTTTCCCCGGCCACCAGGTAGCTGGTGTTCCTGGACACCGAACCCGCTGCCTTGCCTCCCCTGACCAGGATTGCTTCCTTGGCCTCGTCGCGGCTGAAGTTCGGCAGGGAACCGGTGACCACCACGGTCAGTCCCTCCAGGGTCCGCGGCATGGACTCGTCGCGTTCGTCCTCCATCCGGACCCCGGCGGCCGCCCAGCGGTCAACGATCTCCTGGTGCCAGTCCTCCGCGAACCATTCCTTCAGCGCCGCGGCAATGGTGGGGCCCACGCCGTCAACGTGGGCCAGGTCTTCCTCCGACGCCTGCCGGATGGCGTCCATGCTGCCGAACGCCGTCGCCAAGGCACGCGAGGCCCGCGGGCCCACGTGCCGGATGGACAGGGCCACCAGCACCCGCCACAGTGGCTGGGCCTTGGCCTTCTCCAGTTCCTTGAACAGTTTCTCGGTGGTGGCCGTGGGCTTGGACGGAGACTTAGCCGTGCCCTTGCTGTAGAAGTACGGCACCAGTTCGTAGTCACCGGTGGGGACGCCCTTGGAGCGTTTCTCGCGCCGGATCCGGACGCCGGCCAGGTCTTCGGGGGTGAGGTCGAACAGCGCAGCTTCCGAGGTAAGCGGCGGAACCTCGGGTTCGGCCGGCTGGGTCAGTGCTATGGCAGCCTCCCAGCCGAGGGCCTCGATGTCGAAGGCTCCGCGGCCGGCCAGGTGGAATACCCGCTCCCGCAGCTGCGACGGGCACGATTTGGCGTTGGGGCAGCGGATGTCCACGTCCCCCTCCTTGGCCGGAGCCAACGGTGTGCCGCAGGAGGGGCATTCGGTGGGCATCACGAAGTCGCGGACCGGCGGGTCCTGCTGGTCGCGGAGGGCAAGGACGGGGCCCACGATCTCCGGAATGACGTCGCCCGCCTTCCGCAGGATCACGATGTCGCCGATCTTCACGCCTTTGGCCTTGACCACGTCCTGGTTGTGGAGGGTGGCCATTTCCACCGTGGAGCCCGCCACCTTGACGGGCTCCATGAGGCCAAAGGGCGTCACGCGGCCCGTGCGCCCCACGTTGACCTGGATATCCAGCAGCTTGGTGTGCACCTCCTCCGGCGGGTATTTGTAGGCGACGGCCCACCGCGGCACCCGGGTGGTGTAGCCGAGGGCCCGCTGGGTGGCGAAGTCATCGACCTTGATGACGATGCCGTCGATCTCGTGCAGCAGCTTGTGGCGTTTGTCCCCGTACCGTTTGATGAATTCCAGGACCTCGTCCAGGCTCCCCAGCACCTCGGAGTAGGGGCTGACGGGAAGGCCCCACTCCTTCAGCAGGTCATAGGTCTCGGACTGGCTGCGGGCCTCAAGGCCCTCGCGTGCACCGATGCCGTGGACGAACATCTTCAGGGGGCGCTTGGCTGTTTCTGCCGGGTCCTTCTGCCGGAGCGAGCCTGCAGCGGCGTTGCGGGGGTTGGCCAGGGGTGCCTTGCCCGCTTCGATCAGCGCCTCGTTGAACTCGGCGAATTCCTTGGAGGGGATGAACACCTCGCCCCGGACTTCCATTTCTGCCGGGAACCCCCCGCCCCGGAGCTCCTGCGGGATTTCCTTGATGGTCAGGACGTTGTGGGTGATGTCCTCGCCGGTGGTTCCATCGCCCCGGGTGGCGGCACGCACCAGCTTCCCGTCGCGGTAGAGCAGGTTGACCGCGAGGCCGTCGATCTTGAGTTCCGTCAGCCAGGCCGCGGCCGGTGTCCCGTCGCCGAGCTTGGCGATGCCGGCGTCGGCTTTTTTCAGCCAGGCCTCCAGCTCCTCGAGGGAGAAAACGTCCTCGAGGCTGTACATCCGCTGGAGGTGCTGCACGGCGGCGAAGGCTGCGGAAACTTCCCCGCCCACCTCCTGGGTGGGCGAATCGTTGGCCACGAGTTCGGGGTGGAGCGCCTCAATTTCCTCCAGCCGGCGGAAGAGCTCGTCGAATTCAGCATCCGAAACCAGCGGGGCGTCTTCCTGGTAGTACGCGAACCGGTACTTCCTGACCAGGTCCACCAGGTTCTCGTACTCCTCGCGGACGGATTCGCTGGGGACGGCGTTCGGCTCAACGGGTTCCGTGGTGCGGGTGGCGGTCATTTCTGCGGGGCCTGGTCCTGTACTCACAGACCTATCTTGCCATCAAGGCAGGTGAGCGGGGCCCTGATCAGTGCGACCGGAGGCGGTTCCTGCCCCACCAGGCGAAGGATGCTGCGGCGGCGGCCAGCAGTAAGATGCCGGCAATGACTGGCAGGAGGGCGGGGCCGCCACCGGAATCCCCGTCGGGCGCGACTGCCGCAACCCGCGTGGCCTTGGCGGACCTGGTGACGGGCGTATTCCAGTCCTGACCGCTTGATGCGCCTGTGGGCGGTGGGGACGCCGCGGGTCCCGTTGCCGTGGCCGAAGGGGTGGCTGATCCTTCGGGTTCCGCAGACGGGGCTGCCTGCAAGGGCTCAGGTTCGGCCGGAGGCGCGACCGAAGGGGCGGGCTGACCCGGAGGGGCCGGCGCTGGATCGGCCGGCGGAACGGGCGGCCTTTCGGGTTCCTTGGGCTTCTGGGTCCGGGTGGGGTCCGCGGGATTCGGATTGTCCGCAGGCTCTGGCGCGCAGAACACGAGGCACAGGCCAGGAGACGTTGTGGACGCCGGTGCGGGTTCCGGGGAGTCTGCGGTCGCCGGGCTGGCCGGGAGGAGACACAGGGTGCTGGCCAGGACAGCGGCCGATGCCGTCGCCGAGGCAGCGCGGAATACTGGTAGGGACGGGAACATTTGCTACCTTTCGATGCGCGCAGTCCCCCCGCTGCGGCTTTCTGGTGTCCCCGGTAGTCTTCTACACCCTCGCCTGGCGCCGCAAATCAGCCGCAAATCACCGGGACCTGCGGCGTACCGTGTGGCACGTGCGTCAGTCCCTGCTTTCCGGGGGCAGCGCCACCTGGATTTTCCGTGCCTTGCCGCGTCCCACCACGTAGCCGCGGCCCGGGATGAAGTCCGGGCTGACCCGGCCCAGGGAGGTGTTGAGCAGGCTGTCGCCTTCGATGTCGCCCGGGTTCAGCAACAGTCCGCGCCGGCCGGATTTGAATGGCTGCGCGAGGGACCAGGCCGAGGACCAGGTGGAGGTTTCGGACTCCCCCACCACCCACTGGTCGGCTTTGATGGACGCGGTCACCAGCTGCGCCACGCCCGATTCGGCCAGGGTATCCGTGAACTCGGTCAGGCCCTCAATGAAGATGGCCAGGGAGCCGGGGTTTCCGGACGAATGTTCAACCAGGTCCTCCACAACCGCAGCGAGATCGTCCGCTCCCACCACGGAGCGGTTCCAGATAGGCAGGGAGGCGACGGCGGAGCGCCGGGCTGCCAGGTAGATCAGCTCGGTGTCCGGGTTGGACCGCCGCAGGGCGTAGGCCAGCGTCACCAGCGCCACGGTGCGGCCCGCACCTGGCGGGCCTGCCAGGAGCAGCGGGCCCCGCGCCATGATCTCGGCCGGCCGCAGCGTTTCATCGTCGACGCCAATGACCGGAAGTCCGGTGCTGCCGGACGGCAGGACATCCAGGTCCACCTGGTCCGGAAGCCTTTCGATGCCGGGTGCGGCATCCAGCCCCTGGCGGAGCATGGCTTCGCTGAGCTTGTGCACCTCACGTGCCTGCAGCGCCAGGTTGGAGTTGCCGCCAAGGACTGCCAGCTGGACTTCCAGCCCGTCCAGGAGTCCCCGCCCGGGCGGCGAGGCGGCGGTGAGGACGTCCCGGGGCACGTCCATGGAAATGTAGTCGTCCTCGGAGGACAGGCGGAGCACCAGGCGGCGCTGGATGGAAGCGAGCAGCGAGGCGGGCACGGCGTTGGGCCGGTCTCCGGTCACCACAAGGTGGATGCCCAGGGTGCGCCCGTCCGTCGCCAGCTGCAGGAAGATGTCCCACAGCCCGGACAGCCTGCTGTGTTCGTAGGCCTCCCGGAACGCGGACATGCCGTCCACCAGTACAAAGATGCGCTTTTCATCGGGCCTGCCGGCCAGCTTGCGGTACTCGACAATGGTGGACGCGCGCACCTCGGCAAACCGGGCCGACCGCTGCTCGGCGATGTCCCCCAGCAGGCGCAGCAGCCGCCCCACCCGTTCAACGTCGTCGCCGTTAATGACCTCGCCCACGTGCGGAAGCTCCTCCAGCATGCTCAGCCCGGAGGAGCCGCAGTCGATCCCGTACACGTGGACCGGCCCGCCGCGGGGCGTCACCGCGGCCGCTATCGCGATGCCGCGCAGGGCGGCCGACTTCCCCGAACCGCCGGTGCCGTAGATGGCCATGTTGCCGTCCTTGTCCGGCTCGTAGAACACGGTGGGCTGCGCCTGGCGGGAAGGGTCGTCGGCCACGCCGAGGAGCAGCTGTTCGTCGGTACGGGGGTTGGGCAGCCTGGAGAAGTCGTAAGTCTTGGCGAGTTCGTCCAGCCACGGCTTGCGGGGGGCGTTGATGGACAGGGCATCCGCTGCGCGGACGATGGTGGAGGTCATCCTGGCGATGTCGTTGGGGCCGGCGGGCCCGGCCGCTTCCGGTTTCTCCGTAGCCGGGGCCTCCCAGGCCGGGCCGGAGCCGAAGGCCATTTCCACGACGTCGATCTGGGGCCGCTGCGGTTTCTCCGTGGTCCATCCGCCGGCGTAGCCGGTCTGGAAGCCCTGGATCCGTCCCGGGCCGGTCTTGGCTGCACCGCGGCCGGGGATGGCCGGATCGAAGTAGGCGGCATCGGGGACGCCGAGGATGTCCGTGGCGTCGTCCTCATCAGCCATCCGCAGGGCCACCCTGAGGTTGGTGTTGGCGCGGAGGCTGTCCTTGATGACGCCGGCCGGGCGCTGGGTGGCCAGGATGAGGTGCAGGCCCAGCGAGCGCCCGCGGGCTGCAACGTCCACCACTCCGTCAACGAATTCGGGTACCTCGTTGGCCAGCGCGGCGAATTCGTCGACGACGATCACCAGGTAGGGCGGCGCGTCCGGGTCTGCTTCCCGCTGAAGGGCCAGCAGGTCCTTGGCCTTCTTCCGGTTCAGCAGGTGCTCCCGGTAGTGGAGTTCGGCGCGCAGTGAGGTGAGGGCGCGCCGGACCAGGTGCGGCGAAAGGTCGGTGACCAGCCCGACGGTGTGGGGCAGGTTGATGCAGTCGGCGAACGCAGCCCCGCCCTTGTAGTCCACGAACAGGAAACTCACCCGGTCCGGGCTGTAGGCGGCGGCCATGCCCATCACCCAGGACTGCAGGAATTCGGACTTGCCGGCACCCGTGGTGCCGCCCACCAGGGCGTGCGGGCCCTCGTTCTTCAGGTCCAGGTACAGGGGTTCAATGCCTTTGGAACCCACCAGGGCCCGGAGGGTGCCGTTGTCCTTCCGGTTGGCCACGGCGCTGGCGTGCACGGAGTTGTTTTCCGTCCAGCGCTCGGCCACGGCCTGGGGGTTGTCCAGGAAGTCCTTGCCGATCAGCGTGGCGTAGGAGACGGCCCGTGGAAGGTCGGAATCGTCGTTCACGGGTTTGCCCACATCCATGACCGGGGCCAGCATCCGGGCAAGTTGGGCGGCCAGTTCGGCGTCGACGCTTTCGCAGCTGACAGGGTACGTGTGCCTGCCAAGGCGGACCTGCCCGGTGGTGGTGCCGTGTTCCCCGTCCACCACCATGAAGTCCCGGCAGGCAGCGGGAAGCGACTGGATGTCGGTGGCCACCCAGACCACATGGACACCGGAGTCCGGTCCCCGCTCCGCGAGCCGGGTGAGCCTGCCGCGGTCCACCGGCGCGTCGTCTTCCACGATCACCAGGACCGCGGGCAGCACAGGCTGGTCCACGTCGTGCTTGGCCGGGTCCAGCCCGGGGCGGAGGTCCGGTCCGGAGCGCTTCGCCGCGGCCTCCCTGGCATCGAGCAGGTCCTCGAGCCGGGCCAGCAGCGAGGAGCCGCCGGCCGAACCGGCGGCCAGGTGGTCGCCGGCAAGGGGGCTGTGCCCCGAACCCACGTGCGGCAGCCATTGCAGCCAGTTCCAGCGTTCCCGGGACTGCGCGGACGTGATGGCCGCGATGACAACTTCCGCGGGCGAGTGGAGGCCCGCGAGCTGCAGCACCATGCCCCGGGCGACGTCGTCCACCAGGCCGCGGGCACCGGCAACACCCAGGGACCCGGAGGTGCGCAGCTGGGATACGACGGGAACGCCCTCGATGTCGCGGAACTGCTTTAGGCAGTCCTGGATCTCCTGCGCGTACTGCGCCTCGGTGTCGTTGCTTGGCGGTTCCTCCAACAGGACCCGGGAGGGTGACGTGCCCAGGCCGAACCGAAGGCCCAGGAATCCGGTGTGCTCCGGACGGTGCGTCCACAACAGCGGACCGAGCTTGTAGATGGCGTCCACGGTGTCGCTGACCGACGGCGCTTCCTGGAGGCGGACGGCACGTTCAACCTGCTGCAGTTCCGTGAGGTCCTTCCGGAAGGCGGCCATGGCGGCGCGGAAGTGCTTGAGCTGCTCCTTCTGCTGCCCCCTGCTCCGCATCTTCTGGTCCACGTAGTGGCCCACGATGAAGAGCGGCATCATCATCATGAACAGCACCGAGAGCGCGTTGCCGGTCACCGCGAAGATCACCGCACCCATCAGCAGCGGGGCGATCATCATGATGTACGGGAACGGGTGGTCCTCGGGACGCTTGGGTCCGGCAGGGAGCACGCGTTTGGGTTCCTCGAAGCGGGGAACCACGCGCGGTGACCGGTTGAAGTTCACCAGGGGCGACGTCGGTGCTGCCGCCTGGTTGTGCCCCAGCGGCACCACGGTCACGGTGGTGTCCCCCAGCGTGACCGCGTCCGAGGAATTCAGGGTGGCGCGGGTGACGGGGAGTCCGTCCATCAGCAGCCCGTTGGCCGAATTGGTGTCCACGATTTCCACGCCCTCACCCACCGTGATGCGGGCGTGGCGCTTGGATGTCAGGGGGTCCGAGAGGCGGATGTCCACGTCCCGGTCCCTGCCGATGTAACTGGTGCCGACGGGCAGGGAAAACTCGCGGCCGGCGTCGGGCCCCGAAAGGACGCGGAGGGTGGCGGCCGCAGGACCGCGGCTGGCACCCGGCACATCGAACTGCGCGCTCACCTGGGCCAGGGACACAACAGAACCCGGCCGGAGGCCGGACTCGAGGAGGTTGTCCGTCCGGGTGAGCATGGTTCCGCTCAGGCCGGCGCCGACAAACGCCTCTTCGATGCGCAGGGAGAGGTTGTCCGGCACCGGGGTGCCCTTGCGCCCCGGATCCGCGGCCCAGAGCATGGCGGCGGTATCGGCCACGGTGGCCAGGCCGTCCACGGTAACGGCCAGATCCTTCGTTTCGGCAGGGTCCCGGCGGAGGGTCACACGGATTCTCATCCCTCGTCCACGCCCCTCATCTTCTCGATCAGGTGCAGGTCATCCGGGGTCACCAGGTGTGAGGTGACCGCGTGCTCCACAAGCCGGGCGCGGCGGTTGGTGGCGAGTTTGCCGCCGCCGCCCCGCAGTCCGGCCACGCCCACGCGGTCGAGCTTGTCGCACACATTGTCGAGCTTCCGGTTGAAGCGGGTCAGCGCCCATCCCAGCGTCTTCGCGGCAGCCGCCGAGGAGGGGATGGCGCTGAACCCCGTACCTTCCCGCCGGAGCATGGGTTCTGCGAGCGCCACGATGAGGGCCTTCTGGGAGTCGGTGAACACCACCGGGCCGATGGTGGTGTCGCCGTTGCTGTCGCCGTCGCGCGCCTCCTGCCGGAAGGAGGGGGTCTTGAGGTGCACGGCAAACTCGTAGGTGGTGGGCCCTGCCGTGAAAATGATGTTCGTGTGGCTGAAGACCAGCGGGATCCGGGCTCCGGGTGACAGCCAGGCCTGCATCCCGCCGGTGGCGTCGGCAACCGTGGCCGAGAGCATGCTGCCCACGTTGCTGAGCCACCAGATCCCGTCATAGCGGGCCACCTGCAGGAACTGACGGTGAAGGTAGGGATTGTCGTCAACTTCGAGGTCGCCTTCGCGGCCGATATTGAAGACGTCCTCGTCCGATGGCTCGTACCATTCACCACAGAAATCTATTGCTAGATCCCCCATTTTCTGTGCCTCCTCGTTAGGCGGAACTGGGCTTGTCATGGAGCTGGTTGCAGGGCGCTCCGCGGTCATGTGCCGGCGCAAGCGATCGAGCCTTCCTCCAGCGGCGAGAAGGCTCCGTCCGAGCGAACGATCATCACCTGGATGCAGGTCTGGCCGGACGGGTTTGCCGTGACGCGGACGGGAGGCTGTTCGACAGACTGGTATTCGCCGCCGCCCCCGATGCTGTACACCCGCCACTTGTAGGTGTCACCCTCTTTGGGCTGCGGGTTCAGCCACGTGAAGGAGGCGTTGCCGTCCGCGGACACCGTTCCCTTGAGGCCTTCCACGTCCGGCACCGTTCCGTTGTCCAATGCGTCGGCCGGCGGCTTGCTGGCCTGCTGGGTCTCCACCGCAGCGGGTTTTTCGGGCGAGGCGTTGGCCACCACCAGGCCCACCACGGCGGCAAGGGCCAGCAGGGTGCCGCCCGAGATTGCCAGCCAGAGATTGCGTTTGCCGTGGTCCGTGGCGGGTAGCGGCACGCCTGCCGGCTCGTCGCGTCTTGCCGGCCGGTGGACGGTAGTGTCCGGGACGTCCGCACCCTCTTGAAGATTGCCTCCCGGTGCCTGCTCGCCAGGGCGCGCCGGCGCGGCGGCACCGCGCAGGACGGTGGCGTGGGCCCACTCCTGCGGCTGCGCCGCCGGTGCAGGAGTGGAGGGGCTGCTGTGCACGGCGGGCGCGGGCTGCGCAAACCGCGACGGCGCGGCATCCGCTGCGGGAGCTTGTCCGCCAGCGGCCTGCCCGCCACCTGCCTGCCCGCCAGCGGCCTGCGGCCACGTGCGTGCGGGGAAGGTGGGCGCGCTGCCCGTCCGCTCCGGATCGATCGCGGCGATGCTCCGGACCCGGGTTTCTTCGAAGCCGTCATCCGGCCGGCTGTCCTCGTGCTGCGGCTCCTCAAGCACCTCAAAGGGCGTGACGGAGAGGTTAAGCTCCGCCTGGATGCGCTGCAGGGCCAGGGCGAAGGCGTGCGCTGAGGAATAGCGGGACTGCGGCGACTTGGCCATCGCCGTCGAAAGGGCCTGTTCCAGGGACTCGGGAACGTCCGCGCGGCCCAGGCGCGGCAGCGGCGTGTTGCTGATCCGGTTGATCAGCTCACGCTGTGAATTGTCCGCGCCCGGCATGACGAACGGCGAGCGGCCGGCGAGCAGGGTGTAGAGCGTGGCTCCGAGGGCCCACACATCCACCATCACCCCGTCCACGGCGCCATCGGTGAACTGTTCGGGCGGGGACCACGGGATGGACATGCCCGAGTCGTCGTCGCTGTCGCCGGCGAGGGTGCCGGAGATGCCGAAGTCGGTGAGGGCGGGCCGGTTGTAGTCGGTGACCAGGATGTTGGCAGGCTTGATGTCGCGGTGGGCGATGCCGGCGCGGTGGGCGGTCTCGACGGCGGACGCCACCTGGATGCCGACGGCCAGGACTTCATCCACGCTAAACCGCTGCCTGCGGTACCGCACGTCCAGGCTTGGCCGGGAGCAGTACTCCATGGCCAGGTAGGAGTGCCCGTCGTCGGTCACCTCCGCTTCAAAGATGGTGACGATGTACGGGTGCGAGGACAGCTGCGCCATGAGGTTGGCCTCGGACTCGAAGCGGCGGCGGGCGCCCTCCGTCTTCAGGTCCGAGAGTAGGACCTTGACGGCCACCTTGCGGCGCGGCCTGTCCTGTTCATACAGGTAGACGTCGGAAAAGCCGCCGGAACCGAGCAGGCTGATGTACGTGAACCCCTGGATGCGGGGCGGCGGCGCTACAGGCCGTTTGGAACTCAAGGAATCTCCTCAAAACGCAGCGAGATGTTGTCGCCCAGTTCAGCGATGTCCCCGTCCAGCAGGATGGCCATCTCGTTCTGCGCCAGGCGGCGGGGCGGCTGGCCTTCACGCACCAGGACGGTTCCGTTCGTGGCCTTGAGGTCGCACAGCATGACGTGCCATCCCTCCAGCCGAACCTCCACGTGGGACCGGGATATGTCGCCTTCCAGGCTCGGCACCTGGACCAGCCGGGGCATGACGCCGCCCTGGACCCGGGACACGGAGGGTTGCCTGCCGATGACCAATGACTGGTCAAGGTCCAGCAGCTCCCCGGTGGACAGGCGCACCCGTCCCAGCCGTGGCCGGGGCACCTGCACGGCGTCCGGATGAAGCCCTGCCCCGCAGGCGGCACACTGCGCGCGGGTGGGGGGATTCGCGTGACCCTGGCTGCAGACCCGGGCCAGGACGGTCGGCCCGGCCTGCGGGTCCGCAACCGCCGCAGGGGCGGGTTGCGCCGGTGAAGCTCCGATGCTGCCCTTCATGACCGTCTGTCCGTCATGGTCGTTGTCGAAGGCCGCGTTTGCAGGCGGGGTCGCGGGGACGGTGGGCGGCACGGGTGCAGGCCCTGGCGCGGCATCGGCCGCGGCGGCGGCGGTGCCGGGGACCTTTTTCCACGGCACAGAATCGATGAGTACCCCGGCGGGCTGTTGCACTGCCGGCGGGTGTTCGACGGCGGGTGCCGCCACGCCAGGCGCGTGTCCGACGGCGGGCGCCGCCGCCACGCCAGGCGCGTGTTCGACGACGGACGGGGCTTCCGTTACTGCCTCCTTCGCATCTCCGCCAGGATCGAGGACTACGGGCGCGTTGTGTTCTTCCGCTCCAGGCACGGCGTCGGCAGTCCCGGCGCCGGCGGAGTCTGTGAAGTTTCCGGCATCGGCAACCTCCGCTTCCTCGCGCACTGCGGCGTCTTCGATACTCCGGATGACCGTCCGCTCCCACAGGTGGTCGTAGGAGCTCGTCTGGTCGCTCACCATG
This sequence comes from Pseudarthrobacter sp. CC4, assembly GCF_048957775.1. Lineage (NCBI taxonomy): Bacteria > Bacillati > Actinomycetota > Actinomycetes > Micrococcales > Micrococcaceae > Pseudarthrobacter > Pseudarthrobacter sp. CC4. The sequence goes on from NZ_JARCCZ010000001.1 coordinate 29,732, forward strand.
ATTGCCACTTGCGCCGGCTGGTATTCAGCTGTTTCGGCTTGGGCGGACGGCTCTGTGCCTGCGCCCGCCTCCATCCCGGGCCCGGCCCCTGCCGGTTGGACGTCGCCCTCATCTACGTACGCACTTATGTACGCATCGACCTGCGCGTCATCGTCGGGCACGGCGAGAACAGTCTCGGCTGAGGCTTCCGGCTCCGGCTCCGGCTCCGGCTCCGGGACGATTGTTATCTCGCGCGGCTCGTCCGTTCCCGGCGCCGCCTCGCGCCGTTCCGCTACGCCTGCGGAATCGACCGCCACTGCAGCCGCCGGCGCCGGCGCCAGTTCCGGCCGGGCAGGGCCAAGCCCGAGGACCAGGGACTGCAGCAGGACCACACCCTCCCCCAGCGGCAACTCCGGCTGGTCTCCGGAACCGCCGGCCGGGATGCTGATCCGGCAGGCTCCGGACAGGGCAAACCGGCGCTCGTTCCAGGTGGTGACATCCCGCCCGTCCAGTTCCACCCGGCCGTCCGGGAGTTCCACGGCGAGGTCGAGGTCGCCGCGGAGGAACACCCGCAAAGGACCGGAGAAATCGAGGATGCCAAATGGCGGGATCCGGGTGAGTGAGCCGCCAGAGCTGCCGGTGATGGCATGGAGTACTTCGTGGACCGCCGGCTTGCTTTCCAGGAGTTCCCATACCGCACCCGCCGTGGCCTGCGTCGTGTCCGGGCCGAGGAGGACGGCGGTGCGCGAGCGGAGGATGCCCAGCCAGGTGCCCGGGACGTAGCTAGTGCCGGTCATCGTGGGGTTCCCCGCTCTCGTGCGCCGAAGGTCCGCCATCTTGTTGGGGCAAGGGCTGCGTTACAGCCTGGCTCCCATGGGAGCGGGGCAGCGTGTCTGCCTCTTCTGCGTCCGGACCGTGCCGCGGCGCGGTGGTGGCGGCGCCGGCGTCGTTCAGGACGTTCCGGGCATCAACCACAATCACCGTGATGTTGTCGCTGCCGCCGTTCCGCAGCGCAGCCTGGATCAGGGCATCGGCGGCGTCCTGCGGGTGGCCCACCGTGCTGATGATGCGGAGGATGTCCTCGTCCGCCACTTCGCCGGTGAGTCCGTCCGAGCAGACCAGGACACGGTCGCCTTCCTCCACGGGGAGCAGCCAGTAGTCGGCCTCGGTCTCGTCCCCGGTGCCCAGGGCGCGGGTGACAACGTGGCGCCGAGGATGGACGGTGGCCTGCTCGGCGGTGATCTCGCCCGCATCCACAAGTTCCTGCACCTCGGAGTGGTCCACGCTGACCTGCTCAAACCGCCCCTGGCTGAGGCGGTACGTACGGGAATCGCCGATGTTCATGACCAGCCAGTAGGGCAGGCCCATTTGTTCCACCACCACTGCACCGGTCAGGGTGGTCCCCGCCCTGGCACCCGTAGCCTCCCGGATGGACGAGTCCGCCCGGAGCAGGTACTGCTGGAGCGCCGCGGCCGTGACGGTGCGTTCCCCCGTTGCGAGCTGCGGAATCCCTGCCAGGGCCCGCACGCACATGCCGCTTGCCACTTCGCCTGCTTCGTGGCCGCCCATCCCGTCCGCAACGGCGAACACAGGATCGGAAGCAAGGTAGGAATCTTCGTTCAGCTCCCGGCGGAGTCCCCGGTCCGTGCCATAGCCGTAGCTCAGGCTGAGGCCCGGCTGGACGGTGGAGGGAACGCTGGCGGGCTGTTGGTTCATGCCTGTCCTAGGTAAAAGGTCCGGTCTCCGAAGTGGACACTGGATCCGGGCGTAACAAAAGTTGGGACACCCGGCGCAAGTGGCGTCCTGGCGCCGTTCGGGGTGGTCACGGCGCTGCCGTTCGTGGAGTTCCTGTCCGTCACCCAGATCCCCGCGCCGTCGGTCAGCAGGTGGAGGTGGGTTTTCGAGATGGACCGGCCGGGATCGTCGACGGCCAGGAGCTGGGCATGCTGTTCACCGGACTGGCCCACGGGATTGCGGCCCACCAGGACGCTGCGGTCCAACTGGAAGTCGCGCCCGTCGTCCAGGCGGATCCGGAGGACGGCGACGGGTGCAGGCCCGCCTGCCTGCGGGCGCACCTGGGTGCGTTCAACGTCGTCGTCCACGTGGTGCTGCGCGCCGCGCATCGGCACGGACGCACCAGCGGGTCCACCGGCGGCGGCAGACGTACCCGGCGGCGCGGCGGACGGCGGCGCGAAGGACCCAGGTGCCGTGTAGGGCATGGTCTGGGACGGCGACGTCTGCGAGGGCGCCTGAACGGGCGGGGAAGGCTGCACCGGCGGGGAAGGCTGCACCGGCGGGGACGCGGCGGGAATGCCCGCCACCGGCGACAGCACCTGCTGCACCGGCGGCAGGTCCAGCGGCGCGAAGCTGTACGGGCCCTGGATGCCGCCGGTGGTGATGGGGTCGCGCCCGGCCTTCACATCGAAAACGAGGGCCTTGGCGGCTTTGTCCTGCCATCCCCGCAGGCGGCCGTTCCGGTCCCAGGTATTGGACACCACCACCAGCACGGCCCAGGCGGCACCCGCAAGAAGCAGCGGCGCAAGGATGAACAGGGCCGGTCCGAACCACTTGAACACCACCACCAGGACCGCCGCCAGCAGCGCCACCAGCATGCCGGCACCGGTAAAGAGGCCGCGGAGGAAGACGGCGCCGGCGCCCGGCGCGTAGCCGTCGTTGTCCGCGCTGCGGATGCCCATGAGCAGGTTGCCGGGTGTCTTGCCTGTCCTCGCTTCAATCCCCATGACCACGAACAGGTACACCAGCGTCAGGCCCAGCCCGATGCTGCCGAACAGCACCAGGGAGGCGGTGTCATAGGTGATGTACTGGCCGTTGCGGGTGCGGGTAATCCCGGCAAAGCCAACGGTGAGCGTCAGCACCAGCACGGTTAGCGGCGGCAGCCAGTCAATGACGGCAGCGCCAAGCCGCTTGCCGGCCGTGGCCGGCACAAGCTGAAGGTTCACTGCCATTCCCGTTCCTCCCCCTGGGACGGCCCCCGACTGCGCGGTGAAACCGCCGGCGCGCCCCCGCCCCGTGCCTGCGTTTGCGAACCCCGCGGCCTGAAGCGCCGGGGGGCTTTGTACTACCGGGATAGTACCGGGAATCGCTGCACGGTGGGCAGTCACAGCTCCGGGCGGCGGGTCACTGCCGGCATGGCCGCCGGTGTGCAGGTTGCGGTTGCTGCGCGCCGCCCTGTTGGGCAGGGGCGCTCCGCAGGAGGTGCAGAAGGCCGCACCGGCCCGGATGGAGCGCTGGCAGCGGGGGCATGTCTGGAGTTCCGCGGTCACGGCGCCGGAGGTCCTTGCCTTGGCGGTTCCGGCGCCTGCCGGTCCTGCAGCGGCATTGCCTGCACCGCCGTTGCTTCCGGTGCAGGCGTTGCGGAGTGTTCGCCGTCCGCGCCAGTACGACGGCGGGTGGACGGCCTGAGTGCCGACAGGGCCGGCAAAGCCAGCCGGCCACGCTGGGCCAGCGGGCTGCGGCGGGCCAGGGCGCCGCGCGCGTCAGCAAGCAGCGACCGCGGGGAGAACCTTGCCTGCTGCCGCTGCCAGAAACCTGCCGTGGAGGTCATCTCCTTCAGCGAGCTGTCCACGATGGTCCAGTACTCCCGCACCTCGTCCTCGCTGGGCTGGCCGGCACCGAAGATCGACGCATCCGCGCGGCGGGCCAGCATCGTGGTGGTACCGCCCGCGGCCGGAAACGCCTCGGCCAGGACCGCGGCGCTTTCGCGGCGGGTGGCCCGGGTGTCGACGGCGGCCCCCATGTCCGTGGCGAGGCTGACCACCTCGCTCCAGCCGCCCCCTACGCGCTGCGCAGGATGGCCTTCGCTGAACCGCGACTTCCGCCGTCGTGATTTCAACAGGACGACCAGCAGCAGCGGCAGCGCAAGGACGGACAGCGGTATCAGGGCGATGCCCAGCGCGCCCAACAGGGCGCCCCAGAAGAGCCACGGGTTGTTTTTCTTCTGGTCCGCATCCAGTGCATCGGGCGACGAGTCCGGCGGCAGGTCCGCGGGTTCCTGCGGCGGGGGCGGCGGCTGCAGCACCTGCGGCTTGGGCTTGGATTTGTTTTCCGGGTCCGGCGGGATGGGAATGTTATCTTTGGGCGGCGTCGGATCGAAACTCACCCAGCCCACCCGTTCAAAGGCCACTTCCACCCAGGCGTGCACGTCCTTGCCGGTGATCTTGACTTCGCCTGCCCCGTTTTCCGGACTGGTGGGTTCGGGGTAGAAGCCCATCACCACGCGGGACGGGATGCCCAGGTGGCGGAGCATGAGGGACATGGCCACCGCGTACTGCTCGTCGTCGCCCAGCATCTGCTTGGCCGTGAGGAGATTCCTGATCCGGGCAGAACCGTGGCCGGACACACTGGGGAGCTGGCCTTCGCTGACCAGCCCGTTGCTGAATGCCCCGGTCTTCTGGAAATGCGCCTCAATCTGCCGGACCCGGTCGATGGCGGTGGGGGCGTCAGTGGACAGGTCATTGGCCTGCGACCCCACCACCGGGGGCACTTCCGTGGCGTCGGGCAGGGACAGTTTCGCGAAGTCGTACTGCGCCAGCTGCCCGTGTTCGAGTTTCACGGGATCCGAAACCTGGACCTTGTAGGAATCTCCGCGGGAGAGCCCGTTGGTGGTGACGGCGGTATCCGTGCCGGCATTGAAGTAGAGGCCGGACGCCGCGGCCGAGGCGCTGTCATCAAAGCTCAGCCCCGTGGTTTTACGCCCGCCGGGCACGAAGAATCCCTGGTAGTCCTCAACCGTGATGCTGATGGCGTAGTCCTTGGTGGGAACAACACCGGAGGTGTCCGCCAGGGTGTTGATCGATTCGGTATCGCCGACCTTGCTGAAGTTTCCCGAGCCGTTGGGGTCCATGGTGTAGTTGGTTCCGTTGAAGGCGTCCAGGGCCCCCAGCCGGACCCGGCCATCACGGGGAAGGCCCTTGACCACAAAGAGGGTGTCGTCCTTCTTGTCCTTGACGAACGTGCGGAAGCTGGCCAGCGGCGTGATGTAGTCCTTGGGGTCGAACGGCGGGACCACCACGTTCCGGAGGACCTTCCGGTCATTGCCCGCGGTAACCAGCGGCGCCGAAAGCGCCGTAACGGCCACGCTGACGGCGATGACGCCGGCGGCCATTCCCAGCCTCCGGATCTTCGCCCGCTGCGCGGTGGCGGTATCCGTCTGCGGATTGTTGACGGATACCTTTCGCGTGGAGTTCTTCCTGAGGGCGTCCCGGCGGAAGGTGGCCCAGGCGATGCCCAGGACCGTCAGGCCGATGCCGCGTTCGAGGGTGAGGAAGGCGGCGTTGGTGCTGAAGGCGATCCCGGTAACGAACAGGACCAGCACCGGCAGGAGCGGAAAGTAGGGGCTTCGAAGGCGCCACGTCAGGACACCGGCCGCCAGGGCGGTGACCAGGGAGCTCAGGAAGGGAACAATCAGCACGCCGCCTGCCGTGCCCACGGGGACACCGACCGTCAGCATGTCCTTCCAGGCGAACACCACCCCCAGGAGGAGGGTCCGGAGTGAGTCAAGGGTGGGGACAAAACCTGCGATTGCCGCGTCGGGCACCGCCAGCAACGTGCCGAGGACCAGGTAGGCGCCAAGGGCAACCGCAGTGGTGATGAGCAGTCCGAGCCGCAGGTGCGCGTTGAGCGCGCCGATGGCCAGGCCCAGGAGGATGCCGCCGAAGCCGGAGAACAGGTAGTACGGGTCGCCGCCGAAGCTGAGGCCGAAGCCGAGCAGGCCAAGCCCCAGCAGGACCGTCAGCGCGCCGGCGTCGAGCACGAAGTGCCAGGCCGGCTGGCCGTCGGCGAAGGCGGAGGCCTGGTTACGGCCGCTGCCGGACGCACCGCGGTTGGTGCCGGTTGGTTCGCTGCGCGGGCGCGTGCTGCGCGGGCGCAGGCCTTCCGTGGAGGTCATGCTGCGGCCTTTCTCAGCACAATGGCAAGGTCGTTCAGGTCGCCGAGCGTCAGCACGGTGAGGTCTGCGATGTTGGCGCGGCCGGGCGAAGCGCCGGCTTCCACCCGCACCGCGAGGCTGCGGACGCCGGGCGGCACGGACGCGGCCGCGGAGCGCAGCTGGGTGGCCGTCACGTTGCTGCCTACCACGAGGAAAACCACGGAGGCGTTGGGGACGGTGTCCGCAAGGGTCCTGGCGAGGTCGACGGCGGTCCGCCGCATGGGAGCTCCCACAATCCTGGTCATGTCATCGAGCATGTTCCGCCCGGTTTCACAGCGGAGCGGGCCTTTCTGGGTCAGGACGTCCAGCTCACGCTGCTCGCGGATGGCCTGCCGGCCGATCGATGCGGCTGCGGAGATGGCCATTTCGAATTCGGATTCGGAGGCGTATTCGTCCGTGTTGATGGACAGCGAGATGGCCAGGTGGGCCCGGCGTGTTTCCTCGAATTGGCGCACCATGAGCTTGTTGGTCCGCGCGGTGGTTTTCCAGTGGATGTGCCGGCGGTCATCCCCCGGCACGTAGTCGCGAAGCGCATGGAAGGACACGTCCGCACTGGACAGGTCCGTGGTGGGCATTCCTTCCAGGTCGCGGATAAAGCCGGCGGCCGAACCGGCCAGGGCCACCGTGCGCGGATGGACGAAAAGGTCTTCCGGTTCGGTCCACAGGACCTGGCGGCGCAGCAGGTGCAGCGGGTCTGCCCGGACCGACCGGACAGGTCCGACGACGATCACGGCACGGCGGGCGGTGGGAATGGTGAAGAGGTCCTCGTGCACCTGCTGCGGCTTCATGCGGGGCAGGTGGAACACAGCCGTGACGCTGCCCACCGGAAGTTCCAGTGCTGCCGGCAGCAGGGGCCGGGCTGATGTGTTGGACACGGCGATGCTGCCAACGGCACTGTCCCCCACGGCCACCCGGGTGCGGGCGAGGTCCAGGATCACTCCATAGGAAGAGCGGCCCAGGACAAAGGCGATGGCAATCAGGAACATCACGAACGCCGCGATGGCCGCAGCCTTCGACTCCTGCCAGCCGAACGCCTGCCCGGTGGTCCAGAGCAGGATGGCGGCAGCCAGGACGGACCAGCCCAGGACGCTGACCACGGACAGCACGGGCCAGGCGTACTTTAGCCATGCAGTCCGGACGGTACGCCAGGCTGGCGCCAGCGCCATGGCTGCAGTGTTCCGCGCCTCGGCCCAGACTGCCGACGGGTGCAGCTGCGTGGGCCGGCCATCCCTGTGGAAGGGTTGCTTGAGACGCTCCGCGAGCCGGGTCAACGGGGTGCCGGTGGACATATGTGTGCCTTCGTTGTTGCGTGGACGTGGTGGGGTCCGTGCCGGGACCGTCAAGCGTTGGTGCGCTGCTGGGGAGCCGCGACATCCGCCAGGATCCGCGTCAGCACGGCTTCCGGAGTGGCTCCGGAGAACTCTGCCTCCGGATCCATGACGAAACGGTGGGTCCACACCACCGGGGCCAGTTCCTTGATGTCATCCGGCAGCACGAAGTTCCGCCCCTGCCCGGCCGCCCAGACCTTTGCTGCACGGACCATGGCCAGGGCCCCGCGGACCGAGACGCCCAGTCGGGTTTCGGGGGCGTTGCGGGTCTCCTCGCAGAGCCGCGAGATGTACTCGAGCACGGCCGTGTCCACGTGCACCGTGGCGGCGAGGTCTGCCATGTCGGCCACAGCCTGGGTGGTGATGACGGCGGAGAGATCCTGCGACCGGTCCTTCAGGTTGGAGCCGCCCAGCAGCCGGACCGTGGAGGCGTGGTCCGGGTAGCCGATGGAGGTCTTGATCAGGAAGCGGTCCAGCTGTGCCTCCGGCAGGCGGTAGGTGCCTGCCTGCTCGATGGGGTTCTGCGTGGCCATCACCATGAACGGGCGCCCGGCCTCGTAGGTGACGCCGTCAACCGTGACCCGGGACTCCTCCATGACCTCCAGCAGAGCCGACTGGGTCTTCGGCGAAGCACGGTTGATTTCGTCCGCCAGGACGATGTTGTTGAAGATCGGGCCCTTGTGGAACTCGAACTTCTGCGTCTTCTGGTCGTAGATGGTCACACCGGTGACGTCCGAGGGCAGCAGGTCCGGGGTGAACTGGATGCGGTTGTTGGACCCCTGCACCGTGGCGGCCAGGGCCCGGGCCAAGGAGGTCTTACCGGTGCCGGGGGCGTCCTCGAACAGCACATGGCCTTCGGCGAGCATGGCGGTGAAGGTGAGCCGGATGACGTGCTCCTTGCCCAGGACGGCCTGCCCCACATTGGCAACGAGTTTCTCGAAGGTGTCTGCAAACCACGCGGCCTGCTCGATGGTCATGGTCATGATGTACGTCCTTTGGTGAGGCTGCTGGTTAGGCGGGGCGGAAACGGGGGGTGGGCTTGAACGGTCAGCATCGGGGAACGTCCGGACCGCTGATATCGATCGTGGCGCGCTTGACGTACCAGCCGGGCCAGGGGCCGCCATCCATGCGGTACCACTTGTAGTAGCCGGGATCCGACTCTGGCGAACCGTAGATGTTCATCCAGCAGGCGCTGTCGATCCAGCCGTCCGAGAAGGACACCCAGTTGGCGTCGCTGGAACCGCAACGGGCATCGCCGTTGACATTGCTGTATCGGTCTGGAACGCCCGGCTTTCCGGGGCAGCTGTTGACGGTCGAAGCCTCGACCCGGACCTTTGTGGGTGCCGGAGGAGGCGTCGGGTCGGCGCCGGATGTGGAGGTCGCTGGCCCGCCGATGGCGCCGTCCACCACCGTCACGGCACGGACCCGCAGTCTATGGCTCTGGCTCCATCCGCCGGCGCCGGCATCGAAGCTGTTGGCCTTGTTGACGTTCTGCCAGGCTCCGCCGTCCATGCTGACCTCGTAATGGCTCAGCGGACGGCCGTTGGTGTTCGGGTTGTTCCAGGTCCAGTGCACCTGGCCATCGCCCTTCGGTGATGTGCCCCCGTTCACGTTGGGTGCATTGGCCGGTCCGTACGGGTTGCCGGCTCCGATGGCCTTGGCGTCACCGGACACGTTGTTCTTGGTGGACGTGGCAATGATGTTGATGGTGATGTCCTGGCCGTTCGGCAGGCCGTTGATGTTGCCGCCGGGGGCACTGATGGGCCCGGCCTGGCCGTTTGAAGCCCGGTAGGAGTAGGCGATCTCGCTCGCCGTGGAGCCGTTGCGCTGGGCTTCCGTCAGGGGCGTGAAGGTGACCTTGAGCTGCCCGCTGTTCCCCGTTTCCGCCACCGTTCCACCGCTGACCTGGCCGGGCTTGCCGGCAGCGCGGATGGCAGCCGACTGGGGGCTCGTCCCGCTGGTACCCGCCTTGTTGGTGGCTGACACCGTAAACGTGTAGTTCGTTTCCGAGTTGTCCACGGTGACGTTCTGGGTGGTTCCGGCCACCTGCTGGCTGGACACCACGGCACCGCCGCGGAGGGTGGTCAGGGTGTAGGCGGAGACTGCATCGCCGTTGTTGTTCGGCGCGGTCCAGCTCACCTTCAGCTGGCTTTGCGAACCCACCGAACCTGCGTCTGTGGCGGCGGGGGCCGCGGGCGTGGCCGGTACGCCTGCCGGAACCATGGCTGCTGAATAGGGGCTCCACTCGGAGGGTTCCTTGGCGTCATTGCGCGCCAGGACCCGGACCTTGTAGGAGACGCCGTTCTGCAGGCCCTTCCAGACGTAGCTGACGCCCGTCAGGTTTTGGATCTGGGCGTTCTGGCCGGCGGGAGGAGGCGAGATCTCCAGGTCGTAGGACTTCACCGGTGAGCCCTTGCTGGCCGGAGCGGTCCAGTTGACGGACAGCTCCCTGTCGCCGAACTTCAGCGACGGTGCCAGCGGGGTATCGGGCTTCACATCAGGTCGCACCTCGGCGGACGCAGGCGAGCGGTCGGACTCGCCGAACTCGTTCGTGGCCGTGACCTGGAAGTGGTACTTGGTGTTGTTGGCCAGCCCGTTGAGGGTGCAGGTGTTGGCCGGGCAGTCCTGCCGGAAGCCGGACTCTCCGTACACGGTGTATTTAGTGATTGCTGAACCGCGGTCCGCCGGCGCCGTCCAGGTCAGGAGTGCCGTCTGGTCCCCCACGCTCTGCGCCTGCGGGGTGGTGGGGGTTTGGGGTTTGTCCTTGACTGTCAGCCGGACGCGGGCGGTGGCATTGCGGGAGTCATCGCCGGTCTTGTCGGCCACTGTGTAGGACACCACCATGGTGCCGGTGAATCCAGGCGCAGGGGTGACTGTGATGGAATCGCCGTTCACGTCCACGTTGCCGCTGCCGGTTTCCGCAGCGGCCGCAATGATTTTGAGTGCGGTCTCCGGGAACGGGTTGGCATCGTTGGCGAGCACGTTCACCGTCACCGGTTTACCGGCGGCAACGTTGTCCTGCACGTCGTCGTTCGCCACCGGCTTCGGCCGGTTGGAAGCCGTCACCTTCAGCTGGTAGGTGGCCGTGGCTTCGAGCCCGCGGGGATCCCTGGCTTTGACCTGGACGGCGGCCGTCGTCCCGGCCCCGCTCGAGTCTGCCGCGGAAACCTTCAAGGTCTTGCCGTCGATGCCGGCGTTGAAACCGGCAGGCGATCCTCCCACCAGCTCGTACTTCATCTTTTCGACGTCGTCCCGGTCAGGGTCCGCCGTCAGCTTGCCCAGGTCGGTGCTCGCGGAGTCGCCCTTGGGCACGTCCAGGTTTGCGCCCAGCAGTTCCGGAGGGTTGTTCTTGTTCGGATCCGGCAGCACCTTGGTGCGGATGCTGAGGGTGGACTTCAGGCCGGCCGGATCATCCGGGCCGGTCCCGTCGGTCACCTCGAAGGTAAGGGAACCCGGTCCCACGTAGTCCGCGCCGGCGGTGTACTTAAGTCCCGTGCCGTCGCCGGTCACGGGGTCGCTGCCGTCGGCGCCGATGAGCCTGATGCGGTCCGTCTGGGTGAGCCGCGGCGAGCGGCCCTCCCGGACCCTGACCCACTCATCCAGGTCAACATCCACGGACTGGCCGGCAACTACCTCAAGCACTTCGTCCTTGGCCAGGGTGGGCACCTGCTGGCCGAGGCCCGGTACCCAGATCACCGCCGTCGACTTCTGGCCGTCCACATCCTCCACGGTGTAGGGGATGAGCTGGGGCTGCTCAGTCAGGTCCACGATCATGTTGCCGTCCGCCCCGGGCCGGGCGGTGGTGGCTTCGGTGCTGACCTTGAGGTTTTCCCCTACGCCGTCCGGGTCCTCGTCGTTCTTCAGGACAGGGACGTCCACTGCGGTTTTGCCCATGGTCTGCGCGGACGTCACCCTGTCATCACGGGCGATGGGCGCCTTGAGGGGAACCTCGTTGTCCACCACGACGCGGATTGCGGCCTGGGCGGAGGCGTCGCGGTCGTCTGCAATGGTGTAGCGCACGTTGACGGTTCCGGCTTCTGCTGGAGCCAGCAGGATGATCCGGCCGCTCGCTTTGCTTACCGTGGCCTGCAGCGCTGCGTCGGCCTCGATGCCGTCACTGAGGATGCGGATGAGGTCGCCGTCGGGATCGGTGTCGTTGCCGGTGGCGTCGACGGCGATCTGGCGGCCGGGGCGAACCCTCACTTCGTCGTCCACGGGAGTGGGCTTCTGGTTGACCTCGCCGCGCGGGGCGATGCCCACGGTGACGGTTCCGGTGTTGACGGCGCCCTGCCGGTCCACCACCTTATAGCGGAACGTGTCTGTCCCGGCGCCGTTGCCGGCAGCCGTGAAGTCGATGAAGTTGCTGCCCACGGTGGCCATGCCCATCGCGGGCGTACTGTCGATGCCGGTCAGCTGGACGGAGTCGCCGTCGGGATCGATGCCGTCCAGCTGGACGGGAATCCGGACCGTGCCGGCGGCCACTACGCGTGCCGTCAGATTGCGCGGCTGCGGGCGTGAGTTTTCGGCCCCCTCCAGGGGAAGGATGTGGATGGTCACCGCTGCGGCGCTCTTTTGGCCCTGCGGATCCACGGCGTTGTAGATGGCCCGGACGGTCTTGGGCTGCGGGCCGGCAATGAACCGGAGCGTGTTCTCCGAGACGAAGCTCTTGCCGTCCACGGGATCAACGCCCTGCGGAAGAACCGGGTCCACGGTGAGCTCCTGGCCCTGCGGGTGGGTATCGTTCTCGAGCACCGGGATGGTGACGACGTCGTTGACCCGGACGTTCACTTCGTCGGGTTTGGGCTGGGGTGCTTCCAGGACGGCGGGGGCCGGGACGGGCACCACCGATACGCTGCCGGTGGCCGACTTCTTGCCGTTGGACATGGTGTATTCGAAGAGGACCGGGTCCTTGGTTCCGAGGATGTCGGTAATCCGCAGGACGCTGTGGTTGATCACGCTCACGGATGCGGTCGAATTTTCCGGCAGCTTCACGGACTGCAGCACCAGGACTCCCCCCGAGGGATCGGAGTCGTTGGCCAGCGGGTCCACCAGCACGCTTCCGCCGGTGGGCATGAGCGCAACGTCGTGGACGGCGACGGGGTTGCCGGTTTCATCCCCGGACTCAACGTCAACGCGGATCAGCCCCTGGCTGCTTTGCGGCCCGTTGCTGGCGATGTAGGTGAGGTAGACGGGGCCGGGGGTGGTGCTGCGGAAGGTGAAGGTGCCGCCGTCGGTCACGGGACCCAGCTCGGCGGGGCCGCTGGCCTCCACCTGGGCAAGGCGGAGGGCGCCGCCGTTGGGGTCCACGTCGTTCTTCAGCGGCGAGATGACCAGGTCCTGGCCTGCCACTGCCGTGACGTGGTCGGCGTTGACCACCGGTGCAAGGGCTCCCGGCGGCTGGACGTTGACCACCACTTTTCCGGTGACAGTGGCCCTGCCGTCCCAGATGGTCACCTCCACGGCCTTCTTGCCGGCTGTCGCACCGGAGTCCTGGAAGGTCAGCAGGCCGTCGCGGCGGACTTTGACCTGGTCCTGGTCGTTGTCCGCTTTGGCGTCAAGGAGCACCAGGTCGTCCCCGTCGGGGTCAATCCAGTCGGTAAGGATGTTCTGGCTGACGGTTTTGCCCTGTTCCACGAGCATGGTGGTGTTGTCGCCGCGCTTGAACCGGGGTGGCTCGTTCTCTTCGGGGGCCACCACGCTGAGGGTGACCTGCCCGGTGGCGGAAAGGCCGCGGCCGTCGGAGGCGCTGTAGCTGAATGTTTCCGTACCGGGCTTCGCGCCGGCCGGAACGGAGATCTGGAAGGCCGTGCCGCCGTAGATGTTCTCAAGGCTGCCGGCCTGGGGTCCGGAATCCCCGACGGCGGCAGTGAGGACATCGCCGTCGGGGTCCGAATCGTTGTCCAGGACGCTGAGGATGGTGGTGCGGCCGGGGCGCACGCCGACGGCGTCGGGCTTGGTTTCCGGCGGACGGTTGGGCTTGGTGCGGTCCGGCAGGACGTTGATGGTGTTGTTGTCCGCGGATTCCTGGTCCTGCTCGTCGGATTCGTTCTTGGGCGGGATGACGTCGTCCCAGTTGTTGACCAGCTGCATGTTCTGGTTCACTAGCCACACGTTCCCGGAGTTCACGTCATTCAGGACCACCAGGTCCCGGTTCACCCGGAAGACATACGACGGCGAGGCACTCGCCTTGGGCACGTCAACGTTCTTGTCATCACCATCATTGACACAGTCCCGCACATACTTGTTAGCCCCGGACCACGCCGCATGCACACACCCGCCCAACTGGACCGGGGCAGCCGGCACGCCCTCGCCGTCGAACGCCACCGTCTTCGCCGTGGATCCGTCCAGGGGCTGCTTCAGCAACGCCTTCCGCGTGGCGATGGCCACGAAACCGCTGGCAGGGCCGCCCTGCTGCAGCTTCGCCTCCCGCGCATTTTCCAGCTGGAGCCGCTTCCCGCCGGGCAGGAACAACTTCCCGGCCGCCGCATCCAAAAGCACCGGCTTGTCCCCCACCACCGTGATCTGCAGATCCCCCGAACCCTTCAGCTCGGCCCAGGTCTCCGACTCCGAGGCCGTCACCTCGCCGTTGGCGTCAACAGCCGTCACCGTCACCGCGCCGGACTTGGGGTCCGCCGAGTAAATCCGGTCATCATCCCCGACCGCCGAGACAATGCCCTCCGAACCGACCATCACGGGCTCCGACGCTTCCTCGTCAAAACCGTTGACCGTGGACGGCGACACAGCCCACACCTTGCCCGACGCCGCGTCCGTCACGGAGATGACTTCCGAGCCGAAGCTCACGTCCGCCGATCCCGGCAACTGCTTATCCCCGCCCAGCCGCATGTTCGCCGGCGACACCTGGTTCAGTGTTGACCCGGTCTCATCATCGACGAACACATCCCCCGCATCCTGCAGGATGTCGAACGTCGTCGAAGCGGGCGTCACAGCCCCATCAAGAACGCGGGAGGGGTAGTTAAGCCGGCCCACCGCATTCTTCGACTTCGAGACCACCCACACCCCGCCGTCGTTCAACTCCACCTCGGTGGTCTTGAACCCCGGATACAGCACGGCACCGGTGACCAGGACAGCGACGACGGCACTGAAGGCAGTGCCCGTGACGAGTTTTTTGTGGCGTCTTTTCAGCCCAAGCTTCCCCAGCAGAGTTGTCACAGCTTTACTTTTCCCCTGAAATTTGTGGCGGCCCCCAGGCCAGCCCGTCCAAAGACCCGGTATAGGGCTCTCTGTTCCCGGGTTAGCCTACCGAAGCAGGACGGCGGCCGCGATGGGGAGCGCTCCCCCGCCGTGCCACCTGTGGCGCTGCCCGTTACTTCTAGCATTGCGGGATTCCATGTCCCTCAGGCTCACCCAAGGTGGTGTTGCCGACCTGGACGGTGCGGCCAACGTAGCGCCCATCAGGATGCGAACTGATGCGGTACCACTTGTAGGTGCCCCGGGCGTCGGGGACGGTCCGCCACATAAAGCAGTTGACGGTGAAGGTTGGGCCGGAGCCGTAGATCCAGGGATAGCCGCTGACCACACCATCGCAGGTGTGTTCCGCGCCCGTCGGCGACCGCCACGAGGTCTGGCCTGAGGCAGGCGCATCAGTACACGTCCGGTAGCCAACGATTGAGTTGCCCCACTCCGTCTTGGCCGGCCCGGACCTGGCGGTCGCCTCGGCGACGCCTCCGCCGTTCCCTATGGAATTCACGGTCTGCACCTGGATCGAGTGGGGCTCGTCGAAGCCGCCGGTGTTCACTGTCCGGCTTCCCGAAGCCGCCACCCTTTCCCAGCCCCGGCCGTCAATGTTGATCTGCGTGTAGGCGACATCGTTGGTGGCCGTGGACGGCGAGGTCCAGCTGAAGCTCAGCGACTTCTGGTTTTGCCCGCCGTTCTGCCCTGTCGCAGAGGGTGTGCCGGGTGCGCCGTGCGGCGTGGTGGTTGCGGCCGTGCTGGCGTCTGAACTCGGTGCCACACTTGAGTTGGCCACCACCGTGATGGACGTGGGCGTACCGTTCGTGAAGCCACCCACTGTTTGCCCGGGCCTGATGGGACCGGTTTGCCCGGTGCTGGCGTTGTAGCTGTAGCTGACCTCGCCATACGCCGACCCGTTGCGTTCAGCCGCCGTTAGTTCCTTGAAGTTGATGGTCACCTGTCGCCCAGCGCCGCCGGTGTCTGCCGCGGCGGCCGTCACTCCGGAGACCTGGCCCAGCTTGCCGGTGGCGCGCCGGGGTGCCGAAGCGGGACTGACGGCGCCCTTGCCGGCCTTGTTTTCCGCCTGGACGGTGAAGGTGTATTCGGCTTCGGAATTGTTGGCCGTGAAGTTGGCCGTCCGTACCGTGCCCGGGATGGCCTGGGTCTGCGGCGCGCCGCCGCCGCCGCTCATGGTGACGTAGTAGTTTCTGATCGCGTCACCGTTGGTGTCGGGTTCGGTCCAGTTCACGCGCAGTTGGTTGGTGCTCCCCACAGCAGACGCCACGGCGGAGGTCGGTGCCGCGGGCGCAGCGGGCACGCCGGCAGGGTTGTCTTCGGAGGAGTAGATGCCCCAGTCGGACGGGCCCAGCTCGTTGACCGCCTGGGCGCGCACCTTGTAGCGGACGCCGTTCGTCAGGCCAGGCCAGGTGTAGGTCAGGCCCGTGACCCCGTTTTTCACGGCGATGCCGCTGGCTGGCGGTGGCGAGATCTCCAGGTTGTAGCTCTTGACGGCCGAACCCTCGGTCCTGGCAGGGGGCCAGTCGATCACCATGTTCTTGTCGCCGGCTTTGACCGTGGGCGCCTCCGGCGGGGACGGCTTTTCGTCGGGCCGGATCTCGTTGGACTGCGCAGACGCCTGGGAGTCGCCCACCTCATTGGTGGCGGTCACAGTGAAGACGTACTTCACGTCGTTGGTCAGACCGCTCAAAGTGCACGTGGTGGTGGCGCACTGTTGTTCAAATCCGGTGTTGGAGCGCACGGTGTAGCCGGTGATGGTGGCGCCGTTGTCTGACGGCGGCGCCCATTTGAGCACAGCCGTCCGGCTGCGCACGTCCGTGGCGGTGGGGGCCGAGGGCGGGTCCGGCTTATCCCGGACGGTGATGCGCACCCGGCCGTCAGCATGGCGGGAAGGGTCATCGGTCTTGTCCGAAATGACGTAACGGAGCACCATGACGCCTTTGAATCCCTCTGCGGGAGTCACCGTGAGCGAGTCCCCGGCGACCACCGGCTGCCCTGTTGCGGACCCCGTTTCCACCGCCACTGAAACGATTTCCAGCGGGGTGTCGGCAAAGGGGTTGAAATCATTGGCGAGGACGTTGATGGTCTCGGCCCGGCCCGCGTTGGCCTTTTCGATGACGTCTTCCCCGGCTGTGGGGAGGGGCCGGTTGGAGGCGACTACCGTGGCTGTTACCGAGGCCTTGACCGGTTCGGATCGGCCGTCGGTGACCTTCAGCGGGATGTTTCCCTTCCGTCCGGCGGGCGAGCCTGCTGCAGCACTGACCTTGAGTGTCTGCCCCTCGAGGGAGGCAGTGAAGCCCTCCGGCGTGGTCCCGTCAAACTCAAATTTGAGCTTCTCCTGGTCCCCGGCATCCACGTCCCTGGCCAGGGTGCCCAGTTCAAGGGCAGCAGTTTCGGCCTTCGGCACGTCAAGGTCGGTTCCACTGAAGGTGGGCTCGTGGTTCGCGGCCGGGTCCGGAATGACCCGGGTGATGATGGTCAGGGTGGATTTCAGGCCCTGCGGATCTTCCGGACCCGACCCGTCTGTCACTTCGAACGTCACGGAGCCGGGGCCGACGTAGTCTTTGAGCGCCGCATAGCGCAGGGCGTCGCCGTTTCCGGCGATGACGCCCTGGGTGTCAGCGCCCTGGACCTGGACCTTGTCTGCCTGCGTAATGTGGGGAGATCGGCCCTCCCGGACCCGCACGTATTCGCTCAGGGCGAAGGTGATTTCCTTGCCGGCCATCACTTCCACAACGTCGGTCCTGGCCAGGCTGGGGTGCTGTTCACCCTGACCGGGCACCCAGATGACAGCAGTGGCGCTCTGGCCGTCCACGTCGGTGACAGTGTATGGAACCAGCTGGTCCCCCGCGGCAAGGCCGACCACAACGTTGCCGTCGCCGCCGACGCGGGCGTTCGGGTTGCCGTCCGGCAGGCTGACCTTGAGTTCGGCGGCCACGCCGTCGGGGTCTGAATCGTTCTTCAGCACCGGCACGTCGACAGCGGACTTGCCCAGCGTCTCGGCGGGGGTGATCACATCGTCCTTCGCAACCGGCGCCTTCAGCGTGGCGTCGGGAGAGATGCTGACCCGGATCACTGCACTGCCCTGGGCTTTTTTGTCATCCTGGATCTTGTAGCTGACGTTCTCATTGCCCGCGTTGCCGGGCGCAGTAAGCAGCACCCTGCCGTCAGCGGTTTCGACACCGAGTTCCGGCCGGGCTTCAAACGCGTTACTGACGAGCCCGATCGGGTCACCGTCCGGGTCGGAGTCGTTGCTGAGCGCGTCAACGGCGATCTTGCGTCCGGGACGGACATCCACGGAATCGTCCACTGCGATGGGTCTCTGGTTGTTGGCCTCGGGTGGCGCGATGCCCGCAATGACCGTGCCGGTGTTCTCGGCGCCGATTCTGTCCCTGACCCGGTAGGTGAAGGTATCGGTGCCGGCCGCCGTGCCCGTGGCGGTGAATTCGAGGTAGCCGTCCCTGGCCACGGCTGTTCCCATGGCGGGGGCTTTGTCCACCCCGATGAGCTGCACGGAGTCGCCGTCGGAGTCGATGCCGTCCAGCGGGACGGGGATCCGAACCACCATTCCAGACACCACGCGGGCGGTGAGGTTCTTCGGCTCGGGACGGGTGTTCCGCTCGTCGTCCCGGGCGCGGATGCGGATGGTGACCTGCTGCGAATCCGACTGGCCGGATTCATTGGTGACTTTGTAGATTGCGTAGACGGTCTTGGGCACGTCTCCGGCGATAAAACGCAACGTGTCCCCGGCGTGGAACATCCGTCCGTCGGTGTCGTCGGGCTTCTGCGCCAGTTCGGGCTCAAGCGTGAGTTTCCCGCCGTTGGGGTCGGAGTCGTTCGCGAGGACCGGGATGGTCACCACGTCGCCCACCCGGACGGACACTTCGTCGGGTTTCGCCTGGGGGGCCTGGAGCTTGGCCGGGGCGGGCACCACCAGCACTGCGATGTCGCCACTGGCCGAGGCCAAGCCGTTCGAGATTGTGTATTTGACGTTGAGCTGGCCTTGCGCCCGGATGTCGGTGATCCGGATGACCGCGTGGTCCAGCACTGAAACGCTGACCGGCAACCCGTCGGCAGCTGTGACGGACTGGACTACCAGGACCCCGCCGGACGGGTCCGAGTCATTGCCCAGGACGTCCACCAGCACAGTTCCGCCGCTTGGCAGCAGGGCTGTGTCGCGCACCGCGACGGGGGCGCCGTCACCGTCGCCGGACACCACGTCCACCCGGACCAGCTGCTGGGCGCTGGCCGGCCCGTTGGTTACCAGGTAAGTGACGTAGTGCGGTCCCTGGGCCGCGGAGTTGAACGTAAAGGTCTGCTGGTCCGCCCGCAGGGTTGCTGTGGCGTTGCCGTCCGGGGTGACCTGTGCCAGGCGGAGGGCGCCGCCCTGGGGGTCCGAGTCGTTTTTGAGGGGTGCTATCACCGCGTCGACGCCTGCGACGGCCACCACGTGATCCGCGTTGGCGATCGGGGGCAGGGCGCCGGGGGCGCGGACGTCTACCGTGACCTTGCCTTCCGTTGTGGACTGGCCGTCGGAAACGGTCAGGGTGACCACCTTGCGGCCGGGCTCCGTTCCGGCGTCCTGGAAGGTCAGCAGGCCGTCCGGTCGGACCTTGACCTGGTCGCGGGGATCGCTGCCCGCAGCGCTGACCACGTACAGATCGTCGCCGTCCGGATCCATCCAGTCAGGAAGCACGTTCTGGCTGACGATCTTGCCCGCCTGCACAACGAGCGTGGTGTTGCGGTTCGGCTTCTGCCGCGGGGCGGAGTTCTCCCCTGCCGGGATGATGTTGAGCGTGACGTCGGAGGAGGCGGTGAGGCCCCGGCCATCGTCCACTGAGTATTTGAAGGTCTCGGAACCGGCTTTGTCCGCAGGGATGGCGACCTGGAAGCCGGTGGACCCGTAAATCGGGGCGAGAACGCCGGACTTAAGCTGGTCAGGGGCGCGCACGGTGAGGATGTCGCCGTCCGGATCAGTGTCGTTGTCCAGGACGGGGAGCACAGCGGTCTTGCCGGCCCGGACCCCGAAAGTGTCCGGCTTGGCAACCGGAGCGCTGTTGGGCTTGGTGCGGTCCGGCAGGACGTTGATGGTGTTGTTGTCCGCGGATTCCTGGTCCTGCTCGTCGGATTCGTTCTTGGGCGGGATGACGTCGTCCCAGTTGTTGACCAGCTGCATGTTCTGGTTCACTAGCCACACGTTCCCGGAGTTCACGTCATTCAGGACCACCAGGTCCCGGTTCACCCGGAAGACATACGACGGCGAGGCACTCGCCTTGGGCACGTCAACGTTCTTGTCATCACCATCATTGACACAGTCCCGCACATACTTGTTAGCCCCGGACCACGCCGCATGCACACACCCGCCCAACTGGACCGGGGCAGCCGGCACGCCCTCGCCGTCGAACGCCACCGTCTTCGCCGTGGATCCGTCCAGGGGCTGCTTCAGCAACGCCTTCCGCGTGGCGATGGCCACGAAACCGCTGGCAGGGCCGCCCTGCTGCAGCTTCGCCTCCCGCGCATTTTCCAGCTGGAGCCGCTTCCCGCCGGGCAGGAACAACTTCCCGGCCGCCGCATCCAAAAGCACCGGCTTGTCCCCCACCACCGTGATCTGCAGATCCCCCGAACCCTTCAGCTCGGCCCAGGTCTCCGACTCCGAGGCCGTCACCTCGCCGTTGGCGTCAACAGCCGTCACCGTCACCGCGCCGGACTTGGGGTCCGCCGAGTAAATCCGGTCATCATCCCCGACCGCCGAGACAATGCCCTCCGAACCGACCATCACGGGCTCCGACGCTTCCTCGTCAAAACCGTTGACCGTGGACGGCGACACAGCCCACACCTTGCCCGACGCCGCGTCCGTCACGGAGATGACTTCCGAGCCGAAGCTCACGTCCGCCGATCCCGGCAACTGCTTATCCCCGCCCAGCCGCATGTTCGCCGGCGACACCTGGTTCAGTGTTGACCCGGTCTCATCATCGACGAACACATCCCCCGCATCCTGCAGGATGTCGAACGTCGTCGAAGCGGGCGTCACAGCCCCATCAAGAACGCGGGAGGGGTAGTTAAGCCGGCCCACCGCATTCTTCGACTTCGAGACCACCCACACCCCGCCGTCGTTCAACTCCACCTCGGTGGTCTTGAACCCCGGATACAGCACCGCGCCAACCACCAGCACAATGAGCGCCAGCCCAAATGCGGTGCTGCCGAAAAGGCGGGAACGGAAGAGCCTGTGGCGGAACGCGGGTGCGGATACGGCGCCTTTTGCGCGTGCTTTCCCGCGAAGATTCATGGATCGGTTCCCCCAAGTAGACCCCGGCGACGGCCGGCTTCCGGCTTTAACAGCCGGGCACAACAAATATAGCCCTATTGGCTAACAAATGGATAAACCTCCGGCCTTTCCCAGGCCTTAGTCCAGCACCAAGCCTTTGCCGAGCCCGCGGCTAAGCCGCACGGGCCGGATTTCGCCGAATCCGCGGACGTTTTCGGGCGGCTGCGGTTCCAGCACGAACCGTTCGTCGTGTTCCAGTGCCGAGGCGGTCATCGAGTCCACCAGCACCGTGCCGGGATCCGCGAGGGTGGTGAGGCGGGCGGCCAGGTTCACGGTGGGGCCATAGATGTCGCCGAGCCGGGACAGGATCCTTCCCCACACCATGGCCACCCGTGCTTCGGGAAGGATTTCGTCTTCCGTGAAGGCCTGGGCAAGAGCCAGGGAGATCTCGGCACCGGCGGCCGGGGTTTCGGCGATGTAGAGGACTTCGTCGCCCACGGTCTTCACCAACCGGCCGCCGCCCACGGAGATGATCTCCGCGCACTTGTTCTCGAAGCGCTGGACCAGCCGGGCCAGGGTTTTTTCGTTCATGCGACGGGACAGGCTGGTATACGAAACAAGGTCCGCGAAGCCGACGGCGCGCGCCAGCGGAAGCGGGGCATCGTCCTCGTCGCCTTCCCGGCCCTCTTCGCTCGCCTGCAGGCCCGCTTCGGCCCGGACCGCGAGCCGCTGGACGCCTGCGTTGAGCTGGCGCCGCCAGGAGTAGACCAGCATTTCTTCCAGGGCGTCCACCAGTGCGGGAAGCTCATTGACCAGGCGCTTGCGGGCGACGGCGTCGGTAACACCCTGCTCATGGACCATGTCCTCCACCAGGGCTTCGATCTGCCACACCACCATCCGGTCCGTCATCTGCCCGATGGAGCGGGTGACGGAGATGGCGGCTTCCTCGGTCAGTTTCCCCGAGCGGACCAGGTCCACCACGGTGGAGAGCGCGGCCTGGTCGCGTTCAGTGAACGCGACGTCCTCGTCGCCGAAGTTGGGGAAGCCGAGGGCACGCCACAGTTTGCGTGCGGACAGCAGGGACAGCCCGGCGCCGGCGGCGACTTCGCGGCGCCGGAGCTTGCGTTCGCCGCCCAGCAGCCTGGCCTCCAAAGCCTTCATGGCGAGCCGCTCGGCAGACATGGTGCCGGTGGCGGGGTGGGACTCCATCGCGGGCGGGGGTGTGGTGGAGCCCACGCGCTCCTGCTGGTCCTCATCGTTCATCCCGTCCACCTTCTCTCAATTCCCAGGGCAAAGCTCCGGCCGGATCGTCCATTGCTCCGCCGGCCTGGCTGTCATGTTCGTCGGGCAATTCCTCGATGGCATCAAGGATGAAATCCCGGAACGTGGCAACCTCCGGCACGTCCTGGAATGTCACCACGCCCTGGTACCCGGTTTCCAAGGATATATTCCCGGAACGCAACAGGCGCTGAAGTACCGATTCATGGACAGTCAGATTGCGCACCGAAGCCAGGTTCACCTGCTGGTCCCGTCGCCGCAGGATGCCGGACCGGGCAACGAGCCGCCGGCTGGTGAGCGTGTACCTGGTGCCCTGCCACCGCAGCAGCCGGGGCAGGCAATAACCCAGCCAGACCCCCGCCACCGCCAAGGCAAACCCGGCCACCAGCCACGGCGTCCACCGGGGAGTCAGCGCGGGAATGAGCTTGGCCGCCTCCCCGCGGGTTGCCCAGGCGGAAGCGAACGCGGCAAGCGCCGGTGAAAATATAAAGGCCGCAGCTGCCCCGGCCAGCTTCCTCGGCTGCGGGCGGGTGGTGACAATCACCTGCTCGCCCGGAACGAGGTCTTTACGCATAACCGCCCTGGCCGGAACCCTCCGGGGAATGCCACGGACGCAAATGCACAACGTCGCCGGCCGTTACCACATGCTCCTTGGACTCGCGGTCCACCACCAGCAGTGAACCATACTCGTCGAGGCGGGTCGCGTGGCCGATAATTTCGTGGTCGCCCGGCAGCTGCGCCCGCACCTGCTTGCCCAGGGTGGTCAGGACGGCTTCCACCCGCTTGTGCAGCGAAGGGCCGCCGGCCAGGCCTGCCGCCGGGTCGCCGTCGGCGTTGCAGAAGCCGCGGTAGAGCACGGCGAAGTGCAGAAGGTAGCTCTTCAGCAGCTCCGTACGGTCCGCAGTGCGCGGTGACTCCAGCACCACCGACGTGGCGGTGGGGACCGGGAGTTCGGCCGCCTGGAGGGTGACATTCAAACCGGTTCCCAGGATGACCGGGGGCGCGGAGCCGTCCACCATGGGGCCCAGCTGGGCCAGGATTCCCGCGATCTTCCTGCCGCGCACCAGGACGTCGTTGGGCCACTTCAACTCGGCAGGCAGGCCGGCCGTTTCCAGGAGGGTTTCCCGCAGCGCGAGGGCGCCGATGAGGGAAAGCCAGGAATAGCTCTGGGTGGGAAGCGGCCTTCCTTCGGCGTTGGCCGGCCGCAGAACGACGGAAACGGAGACAGAGCTCAGGGGCGCCGCTTCCCAGCGCCTGTCCAGGCGGCCGCGGGCCGCCGTCTGGTACTCCGCGGTCAGCACTGACATGTCCGGCCAGGCCGAAGGCTCCACGGTGACAGAGCGAAGGAGATCGGCGTTGGTGGAGCCGGTGGAGTTAACAACGTCGAGCCGCGGGATGCCGGCCGCGGACAGAAAGTGCTGGTCCGCGAGGGCCCTCCGGTCCAGTGGCGTGCCGGGGGCATGTGCGTCATCCATAGCTAAACTCTACCGACCCGGCTTAGTCCTGGCAGCCCGGCGTGCCGGCCCGCGGGAACCGGAAGGACGACGGCGGAGGCCAGGGGAAGCGGAGGCTAGAGGAAAATGTCCGGCACCAACTGGTCTTCGGGAGCGCCAAGGCTGTACGGCCGGAAGTCGGTGACCCCGGCTGCCGCGAGCACTTCCTCATCCGTGTAGAAGTTGCCGCTTGGCCGGCCGCCGTCCGTGAGGTTGGAGCCCGTAAGCACGGCATGGGCTGCGTCCGCCATGATCTCCGCGCCCCTGGCGGCCTGGACGATCCTTTCCCCGTGCGGCATGTTCCTGATGGCAGCGGTATCAATGAGGGTGCGCGGCCAGAGCGAATTAACCCGGATTCCGTCAGCCTTCAGCTCCTCTGCAAGGCCGAGGGTTGTAAGGCTCATCCCGTACTTTGCCATGGTGTAGGCAAGGTGCTTTCCCGCCCAGCGGGGATCGAGGTTCAGTGGCGGGGAGAGCGTAAGGATGTGGCCCTGGTCGGAGGCCCGGAGCGCCGGGAGTGCCAGCTTGGACATCAGGAACGTCCCGCGGACATTGATGTCCTGCATGAGGTCATACTTTTTCATGTCCACGTCATCGGTCCGGGAAAGGTCGATGGCGGAAGCATTGTTGATGACGGCGTCGATGCCCCCGAACCGTTCCCTTGCTGCCGCCACGGCGCCCGCGACGTCGTCGTCATTCCGGACGTCACCCACCAGGGGAAGCGCCTGTCCGCCCGCCTCCACCAGTTCCCGGGCAGCTGTGTGGACAGTCCCGGCCAGTTTTGGGTGCGGCTCCCCCGTCTTGGCCATCAGCACGATATTGGCGCCGTCCTGCGCCGCGCGCAGGGCGATTGCCAGGCCGATACCCCTGCTCCCGCCGGAGATGAGGATGGTCCTTCCCTTGAGTGAACCGGCAGCCTGGTAGGGTCCGCCGAGGGCACGCGAAGCGTCATTGCTCGAAGTCATGGCACCACTGTAACCCAACTAAGTTACCGGCAAGTAACATTGCGCTACTGCTGATGACGGCGCAGAAAATTGTAGGTTCCCTACAGCCGCAGCCGCCGGAAGCGTCACTAGACTTGCCAGCAGGGTTCGCCTGTTGTGTGGAAGCTACTTAAACCTCAGTGCCACAGCCCGCCAGCATTCACAGCACCACAGAATCAATCTGCTACAGAGCCGGAGATACTTGATGAGCCACGATCTGACAACGACAGCGGGAAAGATCGCCGATTTCCGCGACCGCCAGGCGCGTGCCGAACAGCCCTCCGGTCCCGAAGCAATCGAAAAGCAGCATGCGCGCGGCAAGAACACGGCCCGGGAGCGCATTGCGCTCCTCCTCGACCAGGACTCCTTCGTTGAATTCGATGCCCTGGCTGTACACCGTTCCACGGCGTTCGGCATGGAGAAGAAGAAGCCGCTCGGTGATGGACTGGTTTCCGGTTACGGCACCGTGGACGGGCGCCTGGTGGCCGTGTACAGCCAGGACTTCTCGGTTTACGGCGGGTCGCTGAGCCAGGTCAACGGCGAAAAAATCGTCAAGGTGCAGGAGTTTGCGCTGCGCAACGGCTGCCCCGTGGTGGGCATCCTGGACGGCGGCGGAGCACGCATCCAGGAAGGCGTTGCCTCGCTGGCCATGTTTGCGGACATCTTCCGGAACAACGTCCACGCGTCCGGCGTGGTCCCGCAGATTTCGCTCATCATGGGCCCGTCGGCAGGCGGCGCCGCTTACTCCCCCGCGCTCACCGACTACGTGGTGATGGTGGACAAGACCTCCCACATGTTCATCACCGGACCGGACGTCATCAAGACGGTCACCGGAGAGGACGTTGACATGGAAACCCTCGGCGGTGCGCGGCAGCACAATGCCACCACGGGCACCTCCACCTACCTTGCCTCGGACGAAGCGGACGCGATCGAGTTCGTGCGCGAACTGCTGGACTTCCTGCCGTCCAACAACCTTTCGGAGGCACCCGTCCTGGAGCACACGCAGGAACTGGAGCTCGACGACGACGACCTCGCCCTGGACGCGCTGGTCCCCGATTCCGCCAACCAGCCCTACGACATGCGCACCGTGGTTGAGCAGATCGTGGACGACGGCCACTTCCTGGAGATGCAGGCCCTCTACGCGCCGAACGTGATGATCGGCTACGGCCGGGTGGAGGGCCACACGGTGGGCATCGTCGCCAACCAGCCCCTGCAGTTCGCCGGCACGCTGGACATCGCCGCCTCGGAAAAGGCTGCCCGGTTCGTCCGCCACTGCGACGCGTTCAACATTCCCATCATTACCCTGGTGGACGTTCCCGGCTTCCTGCCCGGCAAGGACCAGGAATTCCAGGGCATCATCCGCCGCGGCGCCAAGCTCCTGTATGCCTACGCCGAAGCCACGGTTCCCAAGCTCACCGTGATCACCCGCAAGGCCTACGGCGGCGCCTACATCGTGATGGGCTCCAAGAAGCTCGGCGCCGACCTCAACCTCGCCTGGCCAACCGCCCAGATCGGCGTGATGGGTGCCCAGGGTGCCGTCAACATCCTGTACCGCCGCGACCTTGCGGCGGTTGCGGAGGCCGGCGGCGACGTCGAAGCACGGCGCGCCGAGGTCATCCGGCAGTACGAGGAAGAGCTCCTCAATCCCTACCAGGCGGCTGAGCTCGGCTACGTTGACGCCGTCATCGCCCCGTCCGAGACGCGGCTGCAGATCATCAAGGGCCTGCGTGCCCTGCGCGACAAGCGCGCCAGCCTCCCCGCCAAGAAGCATGGGAACATCCCGCTGTGAACGCGGAAAAGCCGGTGGCCAAGGCTGCCGAAACCGAGGCACCCGCTGAACCCCTGCTGTCCATCGTCAAGGGGCAGCCCACCGCCGAGGAACTGGCGGCGCTGACCGCCGTCGTACTTTCCCTGGGCGGTGCAGAACAGGCGGAGACGGAGAAGCCGCCGGTGCGGCACTGGGTCCGCCGCCAGCAGCTGAGGCTGGAGCCCACCCCCGGCCCCGGAGCGTGGAAGCGAAGCCGCGGCTGAAAGGCAGGCCTTCCCGGATTCCGGGCGCTAGTCTCGGAGTGTGACTACAGACACTTCTCCTGCCGCCCGCCCGCACACCCGGATTGACGCCGTCGCAGACGACTACACCGAGACGCTCATCAGGCTCAATCCGTCCTTCGCCACCACCCTTGGCCTTGCCGGACACGAAACCGAATACCAGGACTTCTCCCCCGCAGGCATCGCCGAATTCGCGGAGGCTGCCCGTAAGGCCCTGGTTGACCTCGAAGGCCTCGAGCCGGAGGACGACGTTGACGCGGTCACCCTGGACGCCATGCGGGAGCGGCTGGGCCTGCAGCTGCTGATCCACGCCTCGGGATGGGATTACGCCGACCTGAACAACATTGCCTCCCCCGCGCAGGACATCCGGGCGATCTTCGACCTTATGCCCACGGAGACCGAGCAGGACTGGCGGCATATTGCCGGCCGCGCGTCCAACGTACCCGGCGCCATCGCCGGTTATACAGAATCCCTGCGGCAGGCGAAGGACGCCGGCCGGGTGGCCGCCGCCCGCCAGGTGAAGATCGTCATTGAGCAGGTGACGAAGTACGCCGCGGACGATGGCTTCTTCGCGAAGCTGGCGGCGGGGGCAGCCACTGCCGCCGGGCCGCTGCCCGCAGCCATCCGGGAAGAGCTCGACGCCGGCGCTGCCGCCGCCAGGGCAGCCTACGCCGGGCTGGCGGACTTCCTCCGCGCAGAGCTGCTGCCCGCAGCGCCCGAAAAGGATGCCGTGGGCCGGGCCCGTTACGCCCTCGCCTCCCGGTCCTTCCTCGGCGCCGCCGTGGACCTCGAAGAGACCTACGCGTGGGGCGTGGAGGAACTGGACCGGCTCATCGCCGAGCAGGAACAGGTGGCCCACACCATCAAGGACGGCGCAACGATCGCCGAGGCCAAGGAGATCCTGGACAACGATCCCGCCCGCCAGCTGAAGGGCAAGGACGCGCTGCGGCGGTGGATGCAGGAACTCTCCGACAAAGCCGTGGCCGAGCTTGCCGGCGTCCACTTCGACATCCCCGACGTCATGAAGACGCTGGAATGCCTCATTGCCCCCACCGACGAGGGCGGCATCTACTACACCGGCCCGTCCGACGACTTCAGCCGGCCGGGCCGCATGTGGTGGTCAGTCCCCGCCGGTGAGGACACGTTCACCACCTGGGCCGAAACCACCACGGTCTACCACGAGGGCGTCCCGGGCCACCACCTCCAGGTGGCCACCGCCACCTACCGCCGCGAGTTGCTGAACAAGTGGCGGCGCAACGTGTGCTGGACTTCGGGCCACGGCGAAGGCTGGGCGCTGTACGCCGAGAAGCTGATGCAGGAACTTGGCTACTTGAGCGACCCGGGCGACCACATGGGCATGCTGGACATGCAGCGGATGCGCGCCGCCCGCGTGGTGTTCGACATCGGCGTCCACCTTGAACTGGAGATGCCGGAACGCTGGGGCTCCGGCACCTGGACCCCGGACAAGGGATATGAATTCCTGAAGGCGAACCTGCCCATCAGTGAAGGCCAGCTGAATTTCGAGTTCAACCGCTACCTGGGCTGGCCCGGCCAGGCGCCCTCCTACAAAGTTGGCCAGCGCCTGTGGGAGCAGATCCGCGCCGAACTCGAAGCCCGCCCCGGTTTCGACCTCAAAGAGTTCCACACAAGGGCTTTGAACATCGGCTCCGTAGGACTGGACACCCTGAGGCGGGCACTGCTTTCCTAGCTCTGGCTCCGCAGTCGCCCCGGCCCGCCGAGGGTGCCTTCCTCTGCTTGCTGCTCCTTCGTCGCTTTGACGCAAGCTGCCGGAAGGCACCCACGTCGGGCCTTTTGCCGTATCGCGCGAGATGTTAAGCACACTCAGGCAGGGAATAAGTAACATGGCCGCTGTACAACCTTGATTTCCCGGGGTTTTTAGGCGCAGGCCGAATCGATGGCCGCGTAATATTTCTCAATGTTCGTTCGCCGTGGTATTCGGGGTGGCTCTAGCGTGTTCGGGTGAGCACTCAGACAAGCACCCCCTCCCCTGCCGGGAAGACCGGCTTCCAGCTGCCCAAGTGGGCCGGCTCGTTCGGCGTCCAGATCATCGCCGCCCTCATCGTGGGGCTGGGCCTCGGCCTGCTGGCCAAGTACACCGGCAGCACCAAGGCAGCCCCGAACGGCCTCGGCGCCACGCTGCAGACCATCGGCTCCAGCTATGTGTCCCTGTTGCAGACCGCCGTCGTACCCCTGATCTTCACCGCTGTGGTCAGCTCCATTTCCAACCTTCGCCAGGTGTCCAACGCCGCGAAGCTGGCCTGGAACACCCTGCTGTGGTTCGCCATCACGTCGCTGATCGCCGTACTGATCGGCATCGGGCTGGGCGTTCTCCTGCAGCCCGGCGCCAACACGGGCATCACCCAGGAAGCCAAGTACTCCGGCAAGTCCGGTGACTGGTGGGCCTTCCTGGTCGGCCTGTTCCCCAAGAACTTCCTGGGACTGGGCGCCAGCTCCACCGTTGCCGAGTCCGGCGCCGTCACCACCTCGGTCAGCTTCAACGTGCTCCAGATCCTGGTGATTGCCACCGCCGTCGGCGTTGCCGCGCTGAAGGTGGGCAAGGCTGCCGAACCGTTCCTGAACCTGAACGCCTCCGCACTGGCTGTCATCCAAAAGGTGCTCTGGTGGATCATCCGCATCGCGCCCCTGGGCACCGTGGGCCTGATCGGCAACGCGGTGGCTGTCTACGGCTGGGACACCATCGGTGCCCTCGGCAAGTTCACCTTCGCCATCTACGCGGGCCTTGCCCTGGTGCTCTTCGCGGTCTATCCCATCCTTGTCCGCACCCACGGCCTCTCCGTCAAGCAGTACTTCTCGGGCGTGTGGCCTGCCGTCCAGCTGGCCTTCGTCTCCCGCTCCTCCGTAGGAACCCTGCCCCTGACCCAGCGCGTCACCGAACGAAGCCTGGGCGTCCCCCGCGCCTACGCCTCCTTCGCCGTTCCGCTGGGCGCCACCACCAAGATGGACGGCTGCGCCGCCATCTACCCCGCCATCTCCGCGATCTTCGTGGCCCAGTTCTTCGGCATCCAGCTGGACTTCACCCAGTACCTGCTGATCGCTCTGGTGTCCGTCCTCGGTTCCGCTGCCACCGCGGGAACCACCGGAGCCGTGGTGATGCTCACGCTGACGCTGTCAACGCTGGGACTGCCGCTGGCCGGCGTCGGACTCCTCCTGGCCATCGATCCCATCCTGGACATGGGCCGAACCGCAGTGAACGTGGCCGGGCAGGCACTCGTCCCCACCATCGTGGCCAAGCGCCAGGGCATCCTCGACGAGCAGCTGTACAACGCTCCCCGCAACGGCACGCCCTTCGTGGACGATTCTGTTGCCGGCGCTGATACCGATGCCCCGTCCGACGGAACCGCCACGGACACCGCCTCGCGTGAACTGGCGGACGCGAAGGCCTAAGGGCCTCTGCTCACCCCCTGCAACAACACAGTAGAAGTTCCCGGGAAGTCTTCCCGGGAACTTCTACTGCGTTAGGCGGCTGGCCCACTTGGCGTCATGGCCGCGTCAGTGACCGCCGCCGCCGATAATGCCGTTTTCCACCGCCTTGGTGACGGCGTCGGCCTCGGCCTGCGTCAGCTTTCCGTCCGTGACGGCCTGGTCCAGCCGCGTCTTGAGGGCCGCAGCCTTCGCGGCCTGCCTCTCCGTGCGGAGCTCCTCCAGAGCAGCAGTGACCTTGGACTCCTCGATGCCCAGCGATTCGGCAAGCGACTTGGCCAGCGAGGCATCGCGGGCGGCGGGGTCCGGCCTCTCCCCCTCCGCAGGCGGCGTGGCAGGCTTATTGGCTTCGCGGAAGGCCTGGAGCGCTTCGGCCACCTTGGCTTCGTCGACACCCAGCTTCCCGGCGAGCGCGGCTGCCTGGGCTACGCCCCGTTCGCCGCCCCGGCCGCGCTTGCCCATGCCTCCGCCGGGAGCGGTGCCGGCGCCCCCGTCCGGGGACGCGCTGGAGCTGGCACTGGGCGTGGGAGCGGGTGCGGTGGTGGCGGAGGCCATGCCGGCAACTCCGATACCGGCACCAAGGGCCAGCGCCGTAGCTGACAGGCCAAGGGTCATCTTCTTTGTGCGTGACATTACGTGTCTCCTGGATCCGCCGTCGGGTGACGGCTGCTGATGATTGGTCCTTTTCGGGACACTTACAGAATTGGGCAGCAAGTCATGCGGGGCCTGTTCGGAACCTTTCATTCTCCTGTGAAAGTAAGTTGCGCAGAGTGCAAAGTTGCACCTAGTGTAAACGGGTGACTGTTTCTGCAGAGTCTGCCCAAGAGGGAACCTCCGTCCCGCCACCGGCCGCACCATCGCGCCGCGAGCTGAACAAGGCGGCCACCCGCCAGGCCATTACCGACGCCGCACTGGGCCTCCTGCGAAGCAAGGGCCCCGGCAACTTCACGGTTGAGGACATCGCAGACGCCGCCGGGATTTCACGCCGGACGTTCTTCAACTACTTCGGCAGCACCGACGCCGCCCTGGCTTCCATCATCCATGGCTTCCTGGATAACGCGATACAGCAGTTCAAACTCCGGCCCGCGGAGGAGCCCATCCTGCAGTCGGCGCAGGAGGCCCTGATGGCGCTGGCGGACCCCATGACAGTGGCCCCGCTGGCGGAACTCTTCACCCTGACCCAGCAGAGCACGCTTATGTCCCACTCCGAACTGGAAGCATGGGACCACTGCCGGGAACAGATCACCGCTGTGGCACGCAGCCGGGCTGCCGCCACTCCGGGCGCCGAAAACGAGCTCTACCTCCGTGCCCTGGCCGGTTCCGTCATCTCCTGCGGCAAGGCGGCAATGGAGGTCTGGTTTGCCCGCCGCGGCGCGGACCTCTCGCCGGCATCCCTGGCCGAGCTGCGGCAACTGCTGATCGACGCCATGGCACTGCTCGGCTCAGGCTTCACCACAGGCAGTGCACCTGCCCCATCCTCTTCCGCCACCCGTTCCTCCTGATCAGATCGGTTTCCTCGCATGGCACTGTTCCTGTACCGCCTGGGCAAATTCTCCTACCGCCGGCGCTGGCTGGTCATCTCACTGTGGCTTGCCGCCCTGGTGGCCGTGGGTGGTTCCGCCGCAGCCTTCCACGGCACACTTTCCAACAACTTCCAGATCCCAGGCACTGAGACGCAGCGGATCGCGGACAAGCTGAAGGAAGAGCTTCCCTCGGCGTCCGGAGGCACCGCCACCATCGTCTTTGAAGCGCCCGACGGCGGTTTCACCGCCGGGAGCCGGGCCGCCGTCTCTGAGGCCCTGGAGAAGCTCAAGACCGTGCAGGGTGTCCGCGGCACCGTGGATCCCTTCGCCACCCAGGCCCAGGTGGACCAGGCCGGCCAGGCCATCACCGACGGCGAGCAGCAGCTTGCCGCAGGCCAGGCACAGCTGGACGCCTCCCGCGCCCAGCTTGAAGCCGGGCAGGAGCAGCTCGCCGCAGCGGAACAGCAGCTGGCGGCGGCCGGCGCCCCGGCGGCCCTGATCGAAGCCCGGCTCGGCCAGCAAAAGGCAGCCCTTGCCGAAGGGCAGGCACGGCTCGAAGCCGGCACCCGGGAACTGGAAGCGGGCAAGGCAAAGCTCGAGCTGGGCAAGCGCCAGGCCGAGGCATCGTCCGCCATCCGCTTCGTGTCGGAGGACGGGCGCGCGGCAGTGGCACAGGTGCAGTTCAACACCTCCATCAATGGCCTCAGCCCGGAGGTCCGCCAGCAGGTCCAGGACATCGCCCATGAAGCTTCCGCTGCCGGCGTGACCGCGTATGCCAGCAAGGAGATCACCGAGGACATCTCCGAACTCTTCGGCGCGGCCGAGGTCATTGGCATCGCCGTCGCGGCCCTGGTCCTGATCCTCATGCTGGGCACCCTGGTTGCCGCCGGGCTGCCGCTGCTGATGGCGATCGTGGGCGTCGGCATCGGCGTCGGCATCACGTTCGCCCTGTCCGGCCTGTTCGACATGAGCTCCATTTCACCCATGCTGGCCCTCATGCTGGGCCTGGCCGTCGGCATCGACTATTCCCTGTTCATCGTGAACCGGCACCGGACCCAGCTGCTCGCCGGAATGGATCCGGAGGAATCCGTGGCCCGGGCAACCGGAACGTCCGGCAATGCGGTGGTCTTCGCCGGGCTGACCGTGATCATCGCCCTTGCGGCCCTGGTGGTTCCCGGGCTGCCCTTCCTCGCCGTGATGGGCCTGGCCGCGGCCGGCACCGTGGCAGTGGCTGTCCTGGTGGCCATCACCCTCACCCCGGCCATGCTGTCCCTGATCGGGCGCCGCATCATCTCCCGGCGGGCCTGGGCCAAAGCCGAGGCCCACAACGCCGAACCCGGCCATGAAGCAGCCGATGAGGCCAAGGACCGCGAACGCAGCACGCACGGCTGGGGCGGCCTGGTCACCCGGCACCCCATCGTGGCGCTCCTGGCCGGGGTGCTCCTCCTCGGCACCCTCGCGCTCCCGGCCACCCAGCTGCAGCTTGCACTGCCCGACGGCGGCTCGGAGCCGGTGGACTCCGAGGCCTACCAGGCCTACGACCTGACCGCGCGGAGCTTCGGCGAAGGCGTCACCGGCCCCATCGTGGCCGTGGGTGAGTTCCCGGAAAACCTGGACGAGGCCCAGGCGCAGGCACTGCAGTACGACGTCGCGGACAAGCTCCGTGCCGTGGACAACGTGGTGGCCGCCGTGCCCGTCGCACTCAGCGAGGACCGCCGCACCGCGGTGTTCCAGGTCATCCCCGAGGAAGGCCCGGCGAGCGCCAGCACCGTCCGGGTCGTCTCGGAGCTTCGCGGCCTGAATGACGACATCCAGTCCGAGTATGGCGTCGCCATGGGCCTCACCGGCCAGACCGCCGGCAACATCGACGTCTCCACGAAGCTCGGCGACGCCCTGCCGCCCTACCTGGCAATCGTCGTCGGACTTTCCCTGGTCCTGCTCCTGCTGGTGTTCCGCTCCATCGTGGTGCCGCTGCTGGCAACCGGCGGCTTCCTGCTGTCCCTCGCCGCTGCCTTCGGCGCGGTGGTGGCCGTGTACCAGTGGGGCTGGCTGGGTGGCGTGTTCGACGTGGCCAACCCCGGCGCCGTGCTGAGCTTCCTGCCCATCATCCTGATCGGCGTGCTGTTCGGCCTGGCCATGGACTACCAGGTGTTCATCGCCTCCGGGATGCGCGAGGCCTACATGCACGGATCCTCGGCCAAGGAAGCCGTCCGGGTGGGCTTCCGCCACGCGGCCGCCGTGGTGACCGCCGCCGCGATCATCATGGTCAGCGTGTTCGCGGGCTTCATCTTCAGCCACCTCACCATGGTCCGGCCGCTGGGCTTCGCGATGGCGTTCGGCGTGCTCCTGGACGCCTTCGTGGTGCGCATGACCATCGTTCCGGCCGTGATGTACCTGCTGGGCGAAAAGTCCTGGTGGCTGCCCCGCTGGCTGGACCGGATCCTGCCGGATGTGGACGTGGAGGGCGCCAAGCTCAGCCGGCCCGAGGCCGCACGGGCGTCCGGGGAACTGGTCCACTAGGCTGGAATGGTGCCCCGCCTGATTCTCGCTTCCCAGTCGCCCGCCCGCACCAAACTCCTGGCCGAGGCCGGCATCCGCCACACCGTCCTGGTCTCGGACGTGGACGAGGACGCCGTCCAGGCCCGGTACGGCGTTACCGACCCCCATGACACCGCGCTGCTGCTTGCCCGGGCAAAGGCCGAAGCCGTGGCCGCCCTGCCGGAAGCAGAAGGGGCGCTGGTCCTTGGCTGCGATTCCGTCTTCGAATTCGACGGCGAGGCGCACGGCAAGCCGTACACCGCCGCCGTGGCCCGTGAGCGCATGCTGCGGATGAGCGGCAACACGGGGGTGCTGCACACGGGCCACTGGCTGGTGGACTGCCGGGACACCGATCCGGACGACGGCGGCGGGGAACAGGGTTCGGGCGCCACTTTGGGGACGGTTGCCTCCGCCGCGGTCTCCTTCCTGGAGATGGAACCGGCCGAGATCGATGCCTACATCGCCACCGGCGAGCCGCTGCACTGCGCCGGGTCCTTCACCATCGACGGCCTGGGCGGGGCGTTCATCCGGAAGGTCGACGGCGACCCGCACACCGTCGTCGGGCTTTCCGTCTCCACCCTCCGGGACCTGCTGGCCTCGGCGAACGTGCGCATCACCGACCTCTGGCCCGCTTGAGCGGAGCCCCGCCCGGCGCGGTAAAAGCGCCGCATTTCGTAGCGTCTTGTAGCTTCCCTACAAAGGCTGGAGCGTTTACACGCGGATTCCGCAAGTAATATCGGCGGAACCCTCAAAACCGCGCTAGGCTCCCTGAAGGAAAGAAGGAGACGCCTTGTCAGCAAATTTGGAGCAGTCCGCAGGAACCACGCAGTCGACCCTCACGAAGGTGCTGATCGCCAACCGCGGTGAAATTGCCGTCCGCATCATCCGCGCCGCACGTGATGAAGGCATCGCCTCCGTGGCGGTCTACGCGGACCCGGACCGTGACGCCCTGCACGTCCGCCTCGCTGACGAGGCCTACGCCCTGGGCGGGAACACCGCGGCCGAGTCCTACCTGGTGATGGACAAGATCATCGACGCCGCCCTCCAGTCCGGCGCCGACGCCATCCACCCCGGCTACGGCTTCCTTGCCGAAAACGCCGAATTCGCCGCGCGCGTGATCGACGCCGGCATCACGTGGATCGGCCCGTCGCCGGAAGCCATCTCTGCCCTCGGCGACAAGGTCCAGGCCCGGCACATCGCCGAAAAAGTGGGCGCCCCCCAGGTTCCCGGCACCGCCGACCCCGTGCAGTCCGCCGAGGAGATCCTGGACTTCGTGGACCAGTACGGCCTGCCGGTGGCCATCAAGGCCGCCTTCGGTGGCGGCGGCCGCGGCATCAAGGTGGCCCGGACCAGGGAAGAAATCCCCGAACTGTACGAATCGGCTGTCCGTGAAGCCACCGCCGCCTTCGGCCGCGGCGAATGCTTCATCGAGCGCTTCCTGGACGCCCCCCGGCACGTGGAAACCCAGTGCCTGGCGGACGCCCACGGCAACGTCGTGGTGGTCTCCACCCGCGACTGCTCCCTGCAGCGCCGCAACCAGAAACTGGTGGAGGAAGCCCCCGCCCCGTTCCTGACCGAGGACCAGAACCGGCGCCTCTACGAATCCTCCAAGGCCATCCTCAAGGAAGCCGGCTACCTGGGCGCCGGCACCTGCGAATTCCTCGTGGGGCAGGACGGCACCATCTCCTTCCTGGAAGTCAACACCCGCCTGCAGGTGGAGCACTGCGTTTCCGAGGAAGTCACCGGCATCGACCTGGTGCGCGAGCAGTTCCGGCTGGCACGTGGCGAAGAGCTCGGCTACGGCGACCCCGAGGTGCGCGGCCACTCCATCGAATTCCGCATCACGGGTGAGGACCCGGGCCGGAACTTCATGCCGGCTCCCGGCACCGTGCGCGTGCTGAAGAATCCCACTGGCCCCGGAGTCCGGATCGACTCGGGCATCGAACAGGGTGACGAGATCAGCGGCAACTTCGACTCCATGCTCTCCAAGCTGATCGTGACGGGCGCCAGCCGGCCACAGGCCCTGCAGCGGGCCCGCCGCGCCCTGGAGGAGATGGTGGTGGAGGGCATTCCCACCGTCATCCCGTTCGACCTCGCGGTGGTTTCCGATCCCGCATTCGCCCCGGCCGAGGGCCCGTTCAAGATCCACACCCGGTGGATCGAGACAGAGTTCGTCAACAACCTTCCGGCCTGGACGCCCGACGGAGTTGCTGACACCGACGGCGCGGAAGAGCGCCGGCGCGTGGTGGTGGAAGTGGGCGGCAAGCGGCTCGAGGTGGTCCTGCCCGCCTCCCTCGGTTCCCTGGGAACGGGCGGGGCGGCAACGGCAGCCAAGCCCGCCAAATCGAAGAAGCGCTCACGCTCCGGCGGCCCGGCTGTCGCCACCGGCAACGCCCTCACCTCCCCCATGCAGGGCACCATCGTGAAGGTCGCCGTCGCGAACGGCGACCTTGTGACCGAGGGAGACCTGGTGGTGGTCCTCGAGGCGATGAAGATGGAGCAGCCGCTGACCGCGCACCGCTCGGGAACCATCATCGGGCTCCAGGCATCATCCGGCGAAACAGTTTCTGCCGGCGCTGTCATTGCCATCATCGAAGACTAAGCGCCGGAGGCACCCATGCTCGCACCCAGCTTCCAGGAAGAAGTGGACCGCTACCACCTTGCCGTCCCCGAAATCACCCAGGGCAACCCCGGCCCCATCAAGGAGCTCTATTCGCGGCTCGACGACGTCACCCTGGCCAACCCGTTCGGCGGGATAGCCCGCGGCTGGGCACAAGTGGAGGCCAGGCTGGACCAGGCTGCCCGGCAGTTCCAGGACGGACAGATGCTCGGGTTCGACACCATCTCGTCCTACACCGCCCGGGACACCGCCTACCTCGTGGAGACCGAACATTTCCGGGCACGCCTGGACGGTGCTGCCGCCGCGGAGGAGTTCGCACTCCGGGTCACCAGTATTTTCCGGCGCGAGGAAGGCTACTGGAAGCTCGTGCACCGGCACGCGGACCCCGCCGCGCGGCCGCAGTCGCGCCGCTCCCTCACCCAGCCTGCCAGCTGATATTGGCTGACAGACCGGTCTCCAACCGGCACACTTAGCAGATGTTGCCTTTCCTGCTCCTGGCCTCGCGGGCGGAGGATGCTGCCGCCGAGGACGAGTACGCCGCCTACCTCCGGTACGGCGGGCTGGAGCCGCGGGAGCTGCGGAGGGTGCGCCTGGAAGCTGCGCCGCTGCCCAGCCTGGACCTTTCCAGCTACTCGGGCGTGATTGTGGGCGGCAGCCCCTTCACCTCGAGCGATCTCCCGGAAACGAAATCCTCCGTTCAGCACCGGGTGGAGCGCGAGCTCGCAGGACTGCTGGACGAACTGGTGGCCCGCGACTTCCCGTTCCTGGGGGCATGCTACGGGGTGGGGACGCTGGGGCGGCACCAGGGCGCCGTGATCGACAGGACCTACGGCGAACCCCTGGGCGGGGTGGAGATCGAGCTGACGGAGGCCGGGCTTGAGGACCCCTTACTGGAGGGACTCTCCCCGACATTTACGGCGTTCACCGGCCATAAGGAGGCCTGCACCGTCCTGCCGCCGCATGCGGTCCTGCTGGCCCGCTCCGCGGCCTGCCCGGTGCACATGTTCCGGGTCCGGGAAAACCTGTATGCCACGCAGTTCCATCCGGAGCTGGACGCTGAAGGCCTGTGCACCCGGATCGACATTTACCGGCACGCGGGGTATTTTCCGCCGGAGTCGGCCGAGGAGCTGATGGAGAGCGCCCGGCAGTTCACTGCCACCGAACCCATGAAGATCCTGCGGAACTTCGTGTCCCGCTACGCCCGGTAGGCATGAAAATGCCCGGCAGGCCGCAGGGCCATACCGGGCATCTCCATCAGGACCGGGTCAGGCCACGTTGTTCTCGTAGTCCAGGTCGCGGGTCTCCTTGCTCACAAACAGGGCAATGAGGGTCAGGACGGCCATGGAGGTCAGGTAGATGCCCACCAGGACCGGGCTGCCGTCCGCCATTTCCCACAGCGCCACGGCGATGAACGGGGCCACCGCTGCACCCAGGATGCTGGAGAAGTTGTAGCTGACGGCTGAACCCGTGTACCGGACGTTCGTGGGGAACAGTTCGGGCAGCAGTGCACCCATCGGCCCGAACGTCAGGCCCATCAGGGAGAAGCCGATCACCAGCAGCGCCATGGTGCCAATGAAGCCGCCGCTGAACAGCGGGACGAACAGCAGGCCGAAGACGAAGATGCCGCCGGTGACGGCCAGGAGCATCTTGCGGCGGCCGTACTTCTCGGCCAGCGGTCCGGAGACCAGCGTGAAAATGCCGAAGAAGACGACGCCGGCAATCAGCATCCACAGGAAGTCGTTGCGGGTGTAGCCCAGGCCTGGGACGAACGCGGCGGCGGCCGCTTCCGACATAGGCTTGCCGGCCTTTTCAGCCGCGGCCCTGGCGGCCTCGAGGCTGGCGGGGCGGGTGCCGAAGGTCAGGGTGAAGGTGGTCATCAGGTAGAAGAGCACGTAGGTGGCGAGCATGATGAACGTACCCAGGATGAGCTGGCGCCAGCTGGTCTTGAACACCCGGCCCAGCGGCAGTTTGGCGACCTCGTTGGACTCGATCACCTTGGTGAAGGCGGGGGTTTCGATCAGCTTGAGCCGGACGTACAGGCCGATGATGACCATGACGGCACTGAGCAGGAAGGGAACGCGCCAGCCCCAGGCCTGGAAGTCGGCCGGGGAGAGTGCGTAGCTGAACACCAGGAAGATCACGTTGGCGATGATGAAGCCGATGGGGGCGCCCAGCTGGGGGAAGGTGCCGTAGATGGCCCGCTTGTTCGCGGGCGCATTCTCGGTGGCCAGGAGCGCAGCGCCGCTCCATTCACCACCCAGGGCCAGGCCCTGGGCGAAGCGCATGACCACCAGCAGCGCGGGGGCCCAGAACGCCCAGCCCGGAACCAGGGCGGTGGGCAGGCAGCCGATGAGGAAGGTGGCAATACCCATGGTGAGCAGGGATGCCACCAGCGTGCCCTTGCGGCCGAACTTGTCGCCGAAGTGGCCAAAGACGATCGAGCCGAGCGGGCGGGCCACGAAGGCCACACCGAATACCGCGAAGGAGCTCAGGAGCTGGGTTGTTTCGTTCTGGTTGGGGAAGAACAGCTGCGGAAAGACGAGCACCGCGGCCGTGGCGTAGACGTAGAAGTCGTAGAACTCGACCGTGGTGCCGATCAGGCTGGCTACGATCACGCGGCCCCGGGAGTTCACGGGCTGCGGGGATCCGGGCACCGTGGAGGTTTCGGTGGATGACATAGGTAAACGCTTTCGTGAGAACCGTCCGGAGGCAGCAGTCGTGCTCCGGGTCGAAATAGTTAGAGTCCAATATTAGTTCCCGCGTTCCAGTGAATGGACAAAAGGTCCAGCATGCGGACAGATGCAGTCTGTCTCATTTTTGGCCATTAACCCTCGCCTAACAGCGGCCCCTGGCCGCCGATAGGCAAATGTCACAGCGCGTTAACAAACATCGTCGGTCCGTGAAACGCGGCTTCTTTACCTTGGAGGAACAACATCCCCCGAAGGAGGTACACCGTGACTGTTGATCGCACCGCTGATGCCGGCACCGGCAATTCCCTTGACCTCGACGTACAAGGTTCCGCAGCCGCCAGCGCACAGCCCGGCACCACCCGCACCACAGACTCCCCCGCCCTTGAATTCCGCCCCGGCCGCTGGATCGCCAACTGGGATGCCGAGAACAAGGAGCAGTGGGAAACCGCCGGCCGCACCATTGCCCGCCGCAACCTCAACTGGTCCATCTTCGCCGAATTCCTCGGCTTCGTCGTATGGCAGCTCTGGTCCATCGTTGTGGTCCAGCTGCCCGCAGCAGGCTTCACGTTCTCCACCTCCGAGATTTTCTGGCTCATCTCCATGCCCAGCCTGGTGGGCGCAACCCTCCGCATCCCCTACACCTTCATGGTTCCCCGCTTCGGCGGCCGCAACTGGACCATCGTGTCCGCCCTGCTGCTCCTGATCCCCGCCATCGGCCTCGGACTCTGCGTGTCCAACCCGGAAACCCCCTTCGGCGTCATGCTCCTCGTGGCAGCCCTGGCCGGCTTCGGCGGCGGCAACTTTGCCAGCTCCATGGCCAACATCACGTTCTTCTACCCCGCCCGTGAAAAGGGCTGGGCACTGGGCCTGAACGCTGCGGGCGGCAACATGGGTGCCGCCGTGGCACAGCTCGCCGTCCCGATTGTGATCACCATGCTCGCCGTCGGCAGCGTCAACCTCCCCATGGCCGGCTGGATGTGGGTCCCCTTCATCCTGATCGCCGCGTTCGGCGCCTTCAAATACATGGACAA
This sequence comes from Pseudarthrobacter sp. CC4, assembly GCF_048957775.1. Taxonomy (NCBI): domain Bacteria; kingdom Bacillati; phylum Actinomycetota; class Actinomycetes; order Micrococcales; family Micrococcaceae; genus Pseudarthrobacter; species Pseudarthrobacter sp. CC4. The sequence goes on from NZ_JARCCZ010000001.1 coordinate 70,127, forward strand.
CCTCACCAGCGCCAAGGGTGACGTGGCCGGTTCGATCGCAGCGCTGAAGGAACCGCACTTGTGGATCATGGCACTGCTGTACATCGGCACCTTCGGTTCGTTCATCGGATTCGCCGGTGTCTTCCCCAAGCTCATCAAGGACTACTTCCCGGCCTTCTCCTCGATCGGAGTGGGGACCGTGGCACTGTCCCTCGCGTTCCTCGGCCCGCTGGTGGGTTCCCTGGCCCGGCCCTACGGCGGACGGATGGCTGACCGGATGGGCGGCGCCCGCATGACCATCGCGGCATTCGCTTCCATGGCCGTGATCACCCTGACCATGATCTGGACCCTGCCGCTGAAGAACTTCTGGCTCTTCCTGGCGCTCTTCCTGATGCTCTTCACCGCCAGCGGCTTTGGAAACGGCGCCACGTACCGGATGATCCCGGTCATCTTCGCCACCTCCAGCCGGGCAGCAAAGAACGGCGCCAGCTCCGTAGCCACCCAGCGCCTGGCCTCCTCGGCCCTTGGCCTCATCTCGGCCATCGGCGCCTACGGCGGATTCGTGATCCCCCAGGTATTGAACGCATCGAACTCCGCCAGCGGCTCCTACACATCCGCTTTCTACGGCTTCGTCGGAGCGTATGTCCTGATGCTGGTTGTCTGCTGGGCCTGCTACATCCGCAACGCCAACCGAAATGCGATGGGACACGTCTAACATGACCACAAGCGCCGACACGCACTGCCCTTACTGCGCCCTGCAGTGCGCCATGACGCTCACGTCTCCAACGGGCCTGGCCCCGGCTTCCCAGCCGGGGCCAGTCCCCGTGTCCGCACCACCCGCAGCGGAACATGAAGCGCCCCAGGCGCCCACCAACGTTCCGCTCACAGTCCAGGGACGGGATTTCCCCACCAACCGCGGCGGCCTCTGCCGCAAGGGCTGGACGTCCCCCAGCCTCCTGAACCACGCCGGCCGGATCACCGAGCCGCTGCTGAAAGGCCCCGACGGCGTCCACCGCCCCATCAGCTGGGAGCAGGCCCTGGACCTTGCAGTCGCCGCGGTGAAGGATGCCCGCGCACGCCACGGGGCGGACGCCGTCGGCGTTTTCGGCGGCGGTGGCCTGACCAACGAAAAGGCCTACATGCTGGGCAAGTTCGCCCGGCTTGCCCTGGGCACGTCGAGGATCGATTACAACGGCCGCTTCTGCATGTCCTCCGCCGCGGCTGCCGGTATGCGGGCCTTCGGCGTCGACCGCGGCCTGCCGTTCCCGCTGGAGTCCCTGGACACCGCCAGCACCATTTTGATGCTGGGCTCGAATGTGGCCGAGACCATGCCGCCCTTTGTGCAGCACCTCAAGGGAACGCGCGACGCCGGCGGGCTGATCGTGGTTGATCCCCGCCGCTCCGCCACAGCTGCCTTCACGGCCGACGGCGGAGGCCTCCACCTCCAGCCCCTGCCGGGCACCGACCTGGCCCTCCTGCTGGGCATCTCCCACGTGGTCATCCACGAGAACCTGGTGGACACTTCCTACCTGGAGGAACGCACCTCCGGCTACAGCGCCGTAGCCCGCAGCGTCAACTCCTTCTGGCCCGAACGCGTCCAGTCCCTCACCGGCGTCCCGGCCGAACTCATTCGGGAAACAGCCCGCCGGCTCGCCGCCGGGACCCGCCAGGGCGGCAGCTACATCCTCACCGGCCGCGGCGTGGAACAGCACGTGGACGGCACCGATACTGCAACCGCGGCCATCAACCTGAGCCTCCTGCTGGGCCTGCCCGGTTCCGCCCGCAGCGGCTACGGCACCCTCACCGGCCAGGGCAACGGCCAGGGCGGCCGCGAACATGGCCAGAAGGCGGACCAGCTCCCCGGCTACCGCAAGATCACCGACCCCGCCGCCCGCGCCCATGTAGCCGGCGTCTGGGGCGTTCCCGAGGAACTTATTCCCGGCCCCGGCCTGCCCGCCGTCCAGCTGCTTCAGTCACTGGGAAAGCCCGACGGCGTCCGTTGCCTTTTCGTCCACGCCTCCAATATCGCCGTGGCTTCCCCCGACGCGAACGCGGTGATCCAGGGGCTCCGCAGCCTGGACTTCCTGATGGTCTGCGACTTCTTTATGTCCGAGACCGCAGTCGAGGCGGACCTCATCCTCCCGGTGCTCCAGTGGGCGGAGGAGGAAGGCACCCTGACCAACCTCGAAGGGCGGGTGCTGCGCCGCCGCCGCGCCCTTGCGCCCCCGCCGGGTGCCCGCAGCGAACTCTGGATCATGGCGCGGCTGGCCGAGGCCCTGGACGCACCGTCCACCTACAGCGAAGACCCCGAAACCGTCTTCGAGGAACTCCGCCTGGCCTCCGCCGGCGGGCTGGCCGACTACTCGGGCATCGACTACGCCATGCTGGACCGCGGGGAGGCCGCCTACTGGCCCTACCCCGCCGGCAGCACCGGCACGCCGCGCCTGTTCCAGGACGCTTTCGCGCACGCTGACGGCAAAGCCGTGATGGTCCCGGTGACGCCGCGCCGCCGTCGTACTCCTGCTGCGCCCCCTGCAGGGGATGGCATAGCTGCCAAGACCATGACACTGATCACGGGCCGCCTCCTGGAGCACTACCAGTCCGGCGCGCAGACCCGACGGGTGCCGGAACTGCTGGCAGCGCAGCCGGAGGCACAGGTGCAGATCCATCCGGCAGCCGCAGCATCGATGGGCATCACCGAAGGCGCGCTCGTGTCGGTGGCCAACGAGCGCGGCGAAGTGGTGTGCCGGGCCCAACTCAGCAACGCCATCCGTCCCGAGACGGTCTTCCTGCCCTTCCACTTCCCCGAACTGGAGAGCGCCAACCGCCTCACCGAGGCGGCCACGGACCCCATCTCCGGGATGCCCGAATTCAAATTCAACACCGTGTGGGTCCGGCCCGTGGCCGTTCCCCTCTCCACCAACGTGCTTCAAACGACGGAGGCCTCATGAGCGAGCAGATTGTCATTGTGGGATTCGGCCCGGTGGCGGCCCGGCTGGTGGACGAACTCCTGCCCGCGGTCCGCACCGGCCTGGCCACCCTGATTGTGGTGGGCGAGGAAGCTGAAGCAGCCTACAACCGGGTTCTCGTCGCCGACCTCGGCGTTGGACGCACCACGGCCGATGCCCTGGCACTCTCCGACGCGGACGCCCTGGCCGGCGACGGTGTGGATGTCCGCCTCGGCCTCCGCGTCCGCAGGGTGGACCGGGCCCGGCAGCAGGTCATCCTCTCCGACGGCGCAGCAGTCCACTACGACCGCCTGGTCTTTGCCACCGGCTCACGCCCGGTCATTCCCAACCTCACCGGCATCAACCCGGACCCCACCCACCCTGTCCTTCCGGCCGGCGTCACCGCGCTGCGCGACCTGCGTGACGCCGACGTGCTGCGCCAGGCAGTGGAGGGCGGCAAGCGGGTAGTCGTCCTGGGCGGCGGCGTCCTGGGCCTGGAGACGGCCCTGGCCGCGGCCGAAGAAGGCGCCACCGTCACCGTGGTCCACAACGGGCCCCACCCCCTGGGACGCAACATCGACCGCGGCGGCGGCGCCGTCCTGGCTGCCAGCCTGCGCCGCTGCGGCGTCCGGATGGCCGGCAATGCCCGCTCCACCGGGGTGGAGCACAACGCTCCCGACGGCGGTTTCTCCGCTTTGCTGCTTGATGACGGGTCAGCGATCGACGGCGACCTCCTGGTGCTGTCCTGCGGCGTCCGTCCCCGAACGGAGCTGGCCGAGGGCTGCGGGCTTTCCACGTCCGCAGGAATCCTGGTGGACCACAAGCTCCGCGCCCACCACGAGCCGCACATCTTCGCCATCGGCGACTGCGCGGAGGTGCGCTGCCCGGACCCTGGCTGCGCATCCTGCCGCAATGCCAAAGGACCGTCTGGCCTGGTGGGGCCGGGCTGGCGCCAGGCCGAATGGCTGGCCGAATACCTGGCCCTCCTGGCCGCAGGCACGCCGGAGCAAGCCGAAGTCCTGCCGGAACTGCCTGCGGAGCAGGCCGGCGTCATCGTCCTGAAGGCACGCGGCATGAACATGGCCGTGGCCGGGGACAACGCTGCCGAGCCGTGGGACGAGGAAGCACTGTCCGCCGGTGCCGTGGACGGGCGCCCGCGCCTCCAGGTTGCCCAGTGGGCGGATCCGGAGCACGGCCGCTACGTGAAGATGACGACCCGCGGCGGCGTTCTTGAAGGGCTGGTGGCTGTGGGCATGCCACGCACCGCCGCCGAGCTTGTGGGGCTGTTCGAACGCAGCGCCGAACTGCCGGCAGACCGGTCCCTGCTGCTGCGCCTTGACGGCCCGGACCAGCTGCCCGGCACGGGTCCCGCCGATCCCGCCGGCACCGTATGCCGGTGCGCGGGCGTCAGCGGAGCCGCCATCCAGGGCGCAGTTGAGGAAGGCTGCTCCACGGTGGCAGACGTGTCCAAGGCAACCCGTGCGGGCACTGGCTGCGGCGGCTGCCACGAGGACATCAAGGGGCTCATCGAAAAACACTTCCAGGCGGTTCCGGCCGCCTGAATTTGGGCCTTGTGGTTGAGGTTCTCCAGCCGCCCTAGGAGGGGTTTGCCGGACGCGCCAGCCGGGCCAGGAAATCCTCCGTGAAGTGCTTTACGCCGTCCCATTCGGTATAGATGTAGTCGCGGGAGGTGTCGAGGTCCTGGGAGCCCTTGTCCTTGACGATCTTCTTCATCAGCTGGCGCTTCAGGAAGTTGTACCGCGTGTACAGGAGCGCACCGCCGAACATTGCCACGTGCCGGGGATGCCAGCCGGTCTCCTCCTCGAACTGCTTTACCTGGCTTTCCGCGTTGGCTTCGTCCCCGTGGGCGGCCAGGCTGACCGAAACCAGGGCGGAGGGCACCTGGTCTAGTTCCGTGCGGTTTTCGCGGACGAAGTCGGCAACAAAGCCCTCGTGCTTGCCCATATGCACCGATGCCGCCACGATGACGCCGTCCTGCCCGTCCGGAAGCCTGCCCGTGTTGTGCTTGAGGTCCACCGTTTCGGCCTGGTGCCCGTGGGCCCGGATGACGTCCGCGATGTACTCGGCTATGTGGGCTGTCTGCCCTTCAATGCTGCCGTAGGGAATATAGATCTTAGCCATGCTCAACTGTGCGTGCAGGGCGCAGCGGAAGACTAGGGCACAACGTCCCAGCGGCGCGGACCGGTCCGCAGGCCTTCCGGCCCGGGACCCGGCCCCCGGCCAGCATGTGTGGTTACGCCGGTTCCTTGGGAATGATGATCCACAGCACGATGTAGGCGAGTTCGCCTACCCCCACCAGCCCAAAGATCACGAAGCCCAGCCGGACCAGGAATTTCGGGAGTCCAAAGCGGGCTGCCAGGGCTGCGCAGACGCCGCCAATCATCTTGCCGCGGCGCGGCCTCACAAGTGCTGTTGTCATTGCTGGTACCTAACCTTTCATACCGGTTGATTCATTGCTGCCGAATATGTGCGCATGGTCAAGGGCCAAGGAAACCGGCCACCAGGGCATAAATTCCCCAGAGCCCGGCCCCGAGCAGGGCTCCCAGATACGTCAGTACCAGCCTGGTGTCCTGAAGATAGCAGTTTGACTTCTTGAGGCCATTGCGCCGGGCTTTCCAGTAGCCGGCGAACCCGATGGTTGCGAACACCGTCAGCGCTGCGGGGCCGGCCACCCAGCCGAGCAGGGCGATAGTGGCGAAAATGCACAGGCGCAGCGGATCGTACGGTGCCGTGGGCTGGTTGTCATGGCCTGCGCCGCTGCGGGACGGGTGCGGGGCCCTCCCGGACGCCACAAGCTCCGACGGCAGTGCCCCCGCTGCAATGCGCCCGGCATCCGAGGCAGAGCTCATCATTCCTCCTTAAACCTGGCGGACCGGGAGAAGCTGTTGGCCAGTGGCCGTGCTCATCCGCTGCACCGCCAGGGCTGGCCATGCCTGGACTGCGCAGAAAGGAGCGCACTGGTGGTCACCGGTGTCGCTCTTGGTTCCCACGTGCACGCAGCACTGGGTGAGCCGTTCCTCGATCATGGTGGACATATCCATGAACGGTTTCACCATGATCCTGGTGACCCGCTCTGCGAGGAGCCGGCGCAGCCGCTGTTGCTGGCCCGGAAGCTTGCCGGCGGCAAGCGTGGTGAGAGTACCGATGCCAAGGTCGCACTGGGTGCAGATGTTTTTCCAAAGATCGGCTGTCCGCGGATGGGAAAGGGAAGACTGCTCGCTGAGCAGGTCGAGAAGCGAAGACTTCATGAGGCTGCGCAGTTCAAGCGGGACTGCGCTGTCGGCGATACGGTTGGCAATGCTGTCAGGATGCAGCTCGAGCCATGCCAGCAGTTGGTCATGCCCGATCAGGGCAGCGAGCGATCGCCACGTTCCGGAATCGTCCTTCAGCATGTACCCGACGGACGCGCAGTGCGGATGCGAGCACGGCAGGGCTGTCAGGTCGTGCCAGGAAACTACGCCGTTGGTTTGCTCCGCGAGCCTTTGGAGTACGCCCGTATGCGTGAGCCGGTCCATGGGGTCGATGCCGTGCCCGCGTCCTGAACCAAACACCGGTTGCAATGCGACTCCACCGACAAACGGGGTCTCCAAGGCGCGCATGACGACGGCGCCGACCTCGCCGTCGTTGACGCCGAGGGTTGCCGTCATGGTCAGCGTGGTGAAGACGCCCGCCTCGGAGAGGCGTGAGATCGCTGCGTCCTTGAAGCGCGTCAGGTCACCGCCGCGGTGGTGGACCGAGGCCTCCTTCGACGGCCCGTCGTACTGGAGGTAGACCTCCACACGGTCCCGGTGCCTGGCCAGCAGCGAGAGCAACTCATCGTCGGTGGCGAGCAGCATGCCGTTGCTGTTCACCATGATCCGGACAATCGGCCGCGCAACCAGCTCCGCCAGCAGTTCGGCTAGCTGCGGGTAGAGCGTCGGTTCCCCGCCGGACAGCATCAGCACATCCAGGCGCCCATTCTCACGGGAAAGCCGGGTGTCAACGTTCGCCAGCACCTGGTCCAGGGGCGCGACGCCCTGTAGCTGCGGGCCCGATGCTGTGAAGCAGGTGGGGCAGCGCAAATTGCAGTGCTCGATGATGTCCTGCAGGAGGATGCAGGTGTGCTGCGTCTGCATTGCCGGAAGCCCGTAGGCATACGCCTCGGGTATCTGGCGGTAATTACCGGCCTGGTCAGGGATGTGCTGCTTGGTCGGCGCCTGCCACTTCTCCAGGTAGCGCAGGATTTCCGGAGACTCGTCGTACAAGGTGCTGACCAGCCCGTGGTCCGGGCAGCCGCGTTCCAGCCACACCCGGTCATCCCGGATCAGCAGCGCGCCGGAGAGCCGCCGCACCTGTGCGAGCGGTCGATTCGTTTCGTGGCAATAGGGACAGAATGCTGTGACGTACCGGTGGATCCGGTCGCCGCGCAGCGGTTGGCCGGGGCCGGGCAGGGTCCGTGCTGGGGACGCAGAGGACGGGTTCATCTCAGGCTCGCATCCGCGCGAGGGCTCCAACGCAGATCCCGCCGCCGAGCAGGGTGAAGATCCCCAGGCCAATAAGCAGCCCCGCACCCAGCCGGGACGTGCGGGGCTGGACTGCAAGCACAACGGCCAGCCCCAGGTAGGCTGCCACTGGTATTAATGCGGCGGGCCCCGCGAGGAAGGTCTTATACCCTTCATCCGGAGCAATGCCACTCGTTGTCCCGAAATAGAGGGCATAAAGGGCAGCAGCCCCCACCAGGATTCCGAGCCCCATGGAACCTCGCCTTGGTTCGGCGGGCGGCTCCTCACGCCCGGGCGGTGGGGGCGGGTTCCGCGGAACGTCGGGGTTGTCCTCGCTCATGCCATTTTTCCTTCCAACTTCGGGCGGAGTGGTTTCCCGAATACCCGCAGCATCCGCCAGGACAGCAGGGGGAGAATCACCAGGAGGAACCATTGGGGACGGCTCATCCCCAGCCAAAGCACCTCGTTGCCGCGCACGAATTCGGCCCCGAACCGGAACAGGGCGTAGGAAGTCACGTAGCAGATGAAGAGGTCGCCAGGGCGGGGCAAGCTGTCCCGATAACGCCACATTGCCGCAAACGCCACAAGATGGAAGGCAATTTCATAGGCAAAGGATGGATGAAGTCCCACTTCGGCCGGCCCGCCGAGCACCGCAGCCTGCGCCGGGGTGAGGGCTATCCCCCAGGCTCCCCCGGTCGGGGTGCCGGGCAGTTCGGTCAGGAGGCAGCCGACGCGGCCGATGACCAGCGCCACGGCCACCGCGGGGGCCAGCAGGTCACCGGTCTTCTCCCGGTACCCGGTCAGCCGTTTGCCGAGGAGGACACCAAGCCAAGCGCCCACAAGGCCAGCCAGGATACTGCGGTCGCCGTTGCCCCACCAGTCTGCAAGGGAAACCTGACGGGAAATATCCCAGGTGAGCACCCTGGAACCAACGGCCCCGAAGGCTACTGCGAAACCGGCAATGGGCCACAGCCGTGGATCGGACAGGCCGCGGCGGCGCTTTTCATAGGCGTAGAACAGCAGGGCTGCGAGGATTCCCAGCCCGACGAAGCCGGCATGCACCAGCCCGTTTCCCGTGAAGGGAAGCCCAACCATGAGCAGAGTGTAGCAATGGGGCGCAACCCGGCAGGGGACTTTGGGCCCTTACCTATGGACTACAGATGCACGTGCAGGCGCCGCGCCGCTTCCGAGATCGATCCGCTCAGGGATGGGTAGACGGTAAAGGTGCTGGCGACGTCGTCAACGTGCAGCTTCTGCTTCACCGCGATGGAGATCGGGAAGATCAATTCGGACGCGTTCGGTCCCACCACCACCCCGCCAATGACGGTGCCTGAGCCTTTGCGGGCGAAGATTTTCACGAAGCCGTCCCGGTGGTTGCGCATCTTGGCGCGGGCGTTGCTGCGCAGCGAGAGCTTGATGACGTCGCCCTGGTACTTGCCGGAATCGATCTCGGCCTCGGAAACCCCAACATTGGCAATTTCCGGCGAGGTGAAGATGTTGGACGCCACCTGGTGCAGCTTGAGCGGGGTAACGGTGTCGCCCATGAAGTGGGCCACCGCAATGCGCCCCTGCATTGCCGCGACGGAGGCCAGCGGGAGCACGCCGGTGCAGTCGCCTGCGGCGTAGATGTTGGGCGCGGAGGTGCGTGAAACGCCGTCGACTTTAATATGGCCGCTCTCGCTGAGCGCCACTCCGGCCTCCTCGAGGCCGATTCCGGCCGTGTTGGGGATGGAGCCCAGGCACAGCAGGCAGTGGCTGCCGGTGACCTTGGACCCGTCGCTGAGGGTGACCAGCACGCCGTCGTCCGTCCGTTCCACGCTCTCGGCGCGGGAACGGGACAGGACGCGGACGCCGCGGCGCTCGAACACTTCCTCCAGCACCACTGCAGCATCCACATCGGACCCGGGAAGCACGCGGTCACGGCTCGAAATCAGCGTCACCTTGGACCCCAGGCCGTTGTACGCGGAGGCGAATTCTGCGCCGGTGACACCGGAACCCACCACGATCAGTTCCTCGGGCAGTTCATCGAGGTCGTAGATCTGCGTCCAGTTGAGGATCCGCTCGCCGTCCGGCCTGGCCGTGGCAAGCTCGCGCGGGTGGGCACCCACGGCGAGCAGGATCGTGTCCGCTTCAACTGTTTCGGTGCCCTCCGCTGTGAGGACCTCGATGGTGTGGTCGTCCAGCAGGCGGCCGGATCCGGCAAGGATCCGCACTCCCTGGTGCTCCAGGCCGTCATGGATGTCCTTGGACTGGCTGCGCGCGAGGTTCAGCAGCCGGTCGTTGATGTGCTTGAGGTCGGCGCGCATTACCGGGACAAAGTCGCCGCCGTCGACGTCGAATTTCACTCCCAGCTCGCCCGCCTCGCCCACGCGCGTCATGAGGTCCGCGGTGGCGATCAGGGTCTTGGACGGGACGACGTCGGTCAGCACTGCTGATCCGCCCAGCCCGGCCCGCTCGATGATGGTGACCTGCGCCCCGAGCGAGGCGGCCACCATGGCGGCTTCGTACCCGCCGGGACCACCTCCCAGGATTGCGATCCGGGGCGAGCTGAAATCTGGATGCGTAGTCACAATCCACCATTCTCCTGCAACTCCCCCGCACCGCCAAAGAAAACGGTCTCTCAGGACCTGGCAGGAAGGCGGACGGCAGTGCGGGCGGCCGGGGTGGGCGCCGGCGCAGGCGGCAGGATAGCTTGTACCAGTGAGTACAACTGACTTCCTGAACACCGATCCCTTCGCGGCCGCACATGCCGCCGCCGACTACATCGCCGAGGAAACAGGCGTGGACAGCCACGACGTCGCCCTCGTGCTCGGCTCCGGTTGGGCTGAGGCGGCCGACCTGATCGGCGAGACCACCGCGACCCTGTCCGCGGAAGAAGTTCCAGGCTTCCATGCTCCTGCCGTGGAGGGCCACGTGGGCACCATCCGCTCGGTGCTGACCAAGGGCGGCAAGAGGGCCCTGGTCCTGGGCGCAAGGACGCACTACTACGAGGGCAAGGGCGTGCGCGCGGTGGTGCACGGCATCCGCGCAGCCGCGGCGGCGGGCTGCAAAACCCTGGTGCTCACCAACGGCTGCGGCGGCCTGCAGGAACAGTGGACCCCGGGAACTCCCGTGCTGATCAGCGACCACATCAACCTCACCGCCGCCTCTCCGCTGGAGGGCGCCACCTTCGTGGACCTCACGGACCTTTACTCGGCGCGGATCCGCGGCCTGGCCAGGGAGGTTGACGCCTCCCTGGAGGAGGGCGTGTATGCGCAGTTCCCCGGCCCGCACTACGAGACGCCGGCCGAGGTGCAGTACGCCAAGCGCATCGGCGCGGACCTGGTGGGCATGTCCACGGCGCTGGAGGCCATCGCCGGGCGGCACGCAGGGATGGAAGTCTTCGGCATCTCGCTGGTCACCAACCTTGCCGCCGGCATCAGCCCCCGGCCCTTGAGCCACCAGGAAGTCATCGAGTCCGGACAGGCGGCGGGGCCGCGGATTTCCAAGCTGCTCGCCGAAATCATCGCCCGGCTCTGACGCGGGACAGCCCTGCGGTGAATTTTCCGCTTTTCCGCGGGAGGCGGCACGGCTTCGGCGGCCAATGACGATAGCGTTAGGCCCATGACGTCTTCCGATGCCGATTTCCGCCTGCTCAATGAAGCCCGCGAATGGGCTGCCCAAGACCCGGATCCCGTCACATCGGCTTCCCTCCTGGAACTCGTCCAGCTCGTCGACAACGGCGTCCCCGCCGCACGCCAGGAACTGGCGGACAGCTTCCGCGGCACACTGCAGTTCGGCACGGCGGGGCTCCGGGCCGCCCTGGGGCCGGGCCCGAACCGGATGAACCGGGTGGTGGTGCGGCGGGCCGCTGCCGGCCTCGCGGACTTCCTGCTCTCGGCGGTGGCCGAGGCCTCGCCGGGAACGCGGCCGCGCGCCGTCGTCGGCTACGACGCCCGCTACAACTCAGACATCTTCGCGGAAGAAACTGCCGCCATCTTCACGGCCGCCGGAATCGAGACCTTCCTGATGCCCGCTGCGCTGCCCACTCCCCTGCTGGCCTACGCGGTCCGGGCGCTGGAGTGCGACGGCGGCGTCATGGTGACCGCCAGCCACAATCCTCCCCAGGACAACGGCTACAAGGTGTACCTGGGCCGCCACGCCGTGGCGGACAGCGGCAACGGTGCCCAGATCGTGGCCCCCTACGATGCCGAGATCGCGGCCAGGATCAACGCCGTGGGGCCGCTGGAATCCATCACCCTGGCCCCTGCCGGCTGGACCCTCCTGGACAGCTCCATCGCGTCAGACTACGAACGGGCGACCGCCGGGCTGGCCCTGCCGGACCACTTCCCGGCCCGCGACCTGCGCATTGTCCTGACCCCCCTGCACGGCGTGGGCGGCGGGACCGCACTGGCAGTGCTGAACGCGGCAGGTTTCACGGACATCACGCTGGTGGCGGAACAGGCCGAGCCGGACCCGGACTTTCCCACTGTCAGCTTCCCGAATCCGGAAGAGCCCGGGGCACTTGACCTCGCGCTGGAGGCCGCTGAGCGGCAGGCCGCGGACATCGTGATCGCCAATGATCCGGATGCCGACCGGGCCGCCGTTGCGGCCAAGGACCCGGACACCGGGGCCTGGCGGATGCTCCGCGGGGACGAAGTGGGCGCGCTGCTTGGCGCGCACATAGCCGCCCGGCTTGCCGCGGGCGGAGGAAAGGACGACGGCGGCGCGGACGAGGGCGGCAAGGGCGTGTTCGCGAATTCGATCGTGTCCTCCAGGCTGCTGGCCCGCATCGCTGCGGCAGCCGGATACACCCACCAGGAAACCCTCACCGGTTTCAAGTGGATTTCCCGGGTTCCCGGGCTGGTGTACGGCTACGAGGAAGCGCTGGGATACTGCGTGGCCCCGGACCTGGTGCGGGACAAGGACGGCATTTCGGCTGCCCTCCTCATTGCCGAACTTGCCGCGGCCGCCAAGGCTGACGGCAAATCCGTCTTTGACACCCTGGACGAGCTCTACCTGCAGCACGGCCTGCACGCCAGCGACCAGCTCAGCATCAGGGTTGCGGACCTGGGGCTGCTGGACGCCATGATGAACCGGCTGAGGGTTTCCCCGCCGGAAACGTTCGGGTCATCCGCAGTTGAGGTTTATGCCGATCTTGCCGAGGGCAGCGACGGGCTTCCGCCCACTGACGGCCTCCTGTACGTAACCAGGAACCTCACCAGGGTGATCATCCGGCCCAGCGGCACCGAGCCCAAGCTCAAGTGCTACCTCGAGGTGATCCACCACGTGGGGTCCGCGGCCGAACTGCCCGCCGCCCGGCAGGCGGCGCGGGCCGCGCTGGACGAGGTGCTCCGCGACGTCAGCGAAGCCCTGGGGCTCTAGCCCCTGCTACAGCTCGATCTCCACGACTCCGCCTGCAATGCGGGTCCGGAATGTGGCAAGGCTCAGGTCCGGGCTGCTGAAGCATTCACCCGTTTCGAGGTCGTAGACCTCTTTGTGCAGCGGCGAAGCGATGGTGGGACGCTCGCCGCGTGAGCCCAGGATTCCGCGTGCCATGACATGGGCGCCCGTTGCAGGGTCCTCATGGGCCACCGCGAAAACCTCGTCGGCGCCGGTGCGGAAGAGTGCAACCTGGCGTCCCGCGATCAGGGCGGCTTCACCCCAGGCAACCTCCAAGTCGTCCACCCGGCAGACGGTGTGCCAGCCGGCAATGCCGGAGACAGCCTCATCCATGCCGGCTTCGAGTGCCCCAAGTTCCAGTGTTGCCGTCATGTCCGGCTCCTCTCCCTGTGCGTGTAGTCCTGCTCATTGGCCACCTCTGCGGCCGTGATCCACGCTAGGCCCGCGGTGTTTCAGAGGCATGCAGTGAATGTGTCCACAACGTAAAAGACACCTCACGCGGCCGGAAATGCGTTCGTGATGCAGAAGTTAAGTTGACGAAACAATTGGGAAACTGAAGCGAAACTGCGCCTCCCTAGTCTGAATGGACAGCTCGTCAGAGAAGGCTGCAGGAAAACTGCCTGCGGCCCATGCGAAAGGCCCATCAGTGACCGAACAGACTTCAAGCACAGAGACTCCGCGCCGCATCGTCGTCGCCGGCGGCGGCCCCGCGGCCCACCGTTTTGCGGACGCCATGCATGCCCGTGGCCTCGATGGCTGGCATGTCACGGTCCTCACTGAGGAAGCCCACCTCCCCTACGACCGGGTGGCCCTGTCCAAGGCCCTCACAGACAAAGACGTCGACCTGACGTTGGGGACGGCGGCCATGTGGGAGCACCCTTCCCTGGAACTCAGGACCGGCGAGCGTGTCGTCAAGATCAACGCCGAAGCCAAGAGCGTGGAAACCGCTGCCGGCAACACTTTCGAGTATGACGAACTGGTGGTTGCCACCGGTTCGAATGCTGCCCGCCTGCCCATCCCGGGCGCCGAACACACGCACGTCTACCGCACCCTCGAAGACGTGTGGGCCATCAACGAGGCCATCGCCGGGCTGAAGGAGAAGCTGGGCCGCAAGGTCAACGCCGTCACCATCGGCGGCGGGCTCCTGGGCCTCGAGTCCGCCGCCGGCACCGAGCAGCTGGGCGCCAACCCCATCGTCATCGACGGTTCGCAGTGGCTGATGGCCACACAGCTGGACGAAGGCGCGGGCCAGGCCATGGGCCGGCTCATCAAGGCCAAGGGCTTTGAGGTCCACGGCGGCGTGTTCCCGTCCGAGGTTCTCTCGGACGACGACGGGCAGGTCACCGGCGTCCTCATGGCGGACGGCCGCATCATCGACGCGGACATGGTCATTGTGGCCATCGGCGTCCGGCCCCGCGACGAACTCTTCCGCGCCGCCGAGGGCGAGGAACAGGTGTTCAGCCTGGGTCCCCGCGGCGGCGTGGTCATCAACGACTACTGCGAAACCGAAGTGCCGGGCATCTGGGCCATCGGCGAAGTGGCCAACTACGGCGGCATGTGCCTGGGCCTGGTCGCTCCGGCCAACACCATGGCGGAGATCGTGGCCGACCGCCTGCACGGCGGGGACGCCACCTTCCCGGGCTTCGACACCGCCACCAAGCTCAAGCTGTCCGGCGTGGACGTGGCCAGCTTCGGTGACGCGTTCGCCAAGACCGAGCACGCCCTCGAAATCGTTTATGCCGACCCGGCCCGCGGCGTGTACCAGAAGATCGTCACCACCGATGACGCCAAGACCCTGCTGGGCGGCATCTTCGTCGGCGACGCCACACCGTACATGAGCCTGCGTCCGCTGCTGGGCCGCGAACTTCCCGCCGAGCCCGGCGCCTTCCTCAGCGCGGCAGGCGGCGGCGACGCTCCCGAAACCGAACTGCCGGACGACGCAACCCTGTGCTCCTGCAACAATGTCACTGCCGGAAGCATCCGTGACGCCATCAACGGCTGCGGCGCCTGCGAGGGCAACGCCCCCGTCCAGGAACTGGGCGAACTGAAGGGCTGCACCCGCGCCGGCACCCAGTGCGGTTCCTGCGTGCCGATGCTCAAGAAGCTGCTGGAAACCGAGCTGACCAAGTCCGGCGTCGAGGTTTCCAAGGCACTCTGCGAGCACATCGAACTGTCCCGCCAGGAACTGTTCGATGCCATCCGCGTCCTGGAGCTGACCTCCTTCGAAGAGATCATGGCCAAGTACGGCACCGGCGCCGGCTGCGACATCTGCAAGCCGACCATCGCCAACATCCTGGCCAGCCAGAACAGCGCCTACGTCCTGGACGCCGGCCGCGGCACCCTGCAGGACACCAACGACCGCGCCCTGGCCAACATGCAGAAGGACGGCACCTACTCGGTGGTCCCCCGCATCGCCGGCGGCGAGATCACCCCCAAGAAGCTCGGTGTCATCGCGGCCGTCGCGGAGAAGTACAACCTGTACACCAAGATCACCGGCGGCCAGCGCATCGACATGTTCGGCGCCCGGCTCGAGCAGCTGCCGGAGATCTGGAAGGAACTGGTGGACGCCGGCTTCGAATCCGGCCAGGCGTACGGCAAGAGCCTGCGCACCGTGAAGTCCTGCGTCGGATCCACCTGGTGCAGGTTCGGCGTCCAGGACTCGGTGGCCATGGCCATCCAGCTGGAGTTGCGCTACCGCGGCCTCCGCAGCCCGCACAAGCTCAAGATGGGCGTCTCCGGCTGCGCCCGTGAATGTGCCGAGGCCCGCGGCAAGGACGTCGGCGTGATCGCCACCGCGGACGGCTGGAACCTGTACGTCGGCGGCAACGGCGGCGCCACTCCTGCCCACGCCCAGCTGCTGGCCAAGGACCTGGATGACGAGACGCTGATCAAGTACATCGACCGATACTTCATGTACTACATCCGCACCGCGGACAGGCTGCAGCGCACCGCACGCTGGCAGGAAGAGCTCGACGGCGGCATCAAGCACGTTGAGGACGTGGTGGTCAAAGACACCCTGGGCATCGCCGCGGACCTGGAAGCCGCCATGGCCAAGCACGTGGACACCTACATTGACGAATGGGCAGACACCCTCAAGGACCCCGAGCGCCTGCGCCGGTTCCGCTCCTTCGTCAACGCCCCCGACCAGAAAGACGACTCCATCACCTTCGTCCCGGACGAGCGCGGCCAGATGCGCCCCGCCACCCCGGAGGA
Organism: Pseudarthrobacter sp. CC4; assembly: GCF_048957775.1. Classification (NCBI taxonomy): domain Bacteria; kingdom Bacillati; phylum Actinomycetota; class Actinomycetes; order Micrococcales; family Micrococcaceae; genus Pseudarthrobacter; species Pseudarthrobacter sp. CC4. The sequence continues at coordinate 86,151 of NZ_JARCCZ010000001.1, forward strand.
AAAGGCGGCGGCCGCCCAGCAGCCAGTCCTGATCGGAGCCTCCATCCCCGTCCGGCCCAGCAACGGGAATGAGGCATAGGCATGCAGCTCAGCATTGATCTGACCGGCCGGGAAGTGCTGGTCACCGGCTCCGACCACGCTGCCCGCCAGGCCGTCCGCCGCTACGAAGCGGCCGGCGCCGTCGTCTACCGCCTCAGCACCCCCCAGGGGGCAAGCCATGACGGCCCGCTGCCCGAACGCCCCTTCCTGGTGGCGGCAGTCGACGACGGACAGCCCGGCTGGGAGGTCCTGCTGGAGCGGTGCCGCACCACCGGCATCCCGGTGGCAGCCGAACCGGCAGCCGGCCCAGCGGGCCACGTCACCCTGGTGGGCGGCGGACCCGGAACCACCGAACTCCTCACGGTCGCTGCGACCAAGGCCCTGCGTGACGCCGACGTCGTCTTCTATGACCGGCTGGCCCCGTACCAGGAGCTGCCGTCCATGACCTCGGCCGAACTGGTGGACGTCGGGAAGAAGCCCGGCCACCACAAGGTGAGCCAGGGGGACATCGAGAAGCTCATGGTGGAAAGTGCCCTGGCCGGCAACAACGTGGTCCGCCTCAAGGGCGGGGACCCCTACGTGTTCGGCCGCGGCGGCGAGGAAGTTGCCGCCTGCGTCGCCGCCGGCGTCAAGGTCCGCGTCATCTCCGGCGTCACCAGCGCGATCTCCGTCCCGGCCGCCGCCGGGATCCCGGTAACCCACCGCGAAGTCAGCCACATGTTCACCGTGGTCTCCGGCCACGCGCCGCTGACCGAAAAGGAGCACAAGCACCTGGCCGGGCTGGGCGGAACCATCGTCGTGCTGATGGGCATCGGAACCCTCCACCAGCTGGCTGCCGGCCTGCGCAGGGCGGGGATGCGCGCTGACATGCCCATGGCCGTCGTCGAACGCGGCTACCGCCCCGGCCAGCGCACCACCATCGCGGATCTTGGCACGATCACCTCGGCCGCTGCCGGATGCAGCAACCCTGCCGTGCTGGTCATCGGCGAGGTGGTTCGGGTGGCTGAGGCCAACCGCGGGCATGCCGAGGCCGCCGCCGACCTGGACAGGCTGGCGGCCTCGCTGCTGGGTTCATGAAAGGATTGACCCCCATGACTGCACTTGCACCGGCCGAAACACCGCAGGTCGAACAAAGGGCTGACGAAGCCCCGGACTCCGCCGAGTCGCCCCTGGAGGGCTTCCGCATCGGCGTGACCTCGGACCGCCGCTCCAGCGACCTCATCGAGGCCCTGGAACGCCGCGGCGCCGAAGTGCTGCACGCCCCCGCGTTGAAGATCGCCCCCGTGCAGGAGGACATGCGCCTCATCGAGGACACCAAGGCCATCATCGCCGCCAGGCCGGACCTCTGCATTGCCACCACCGCCTACGGGATGCGCCGCTGGTGCGAGGCAGCGGATTCCTTCGGGATCGGCGAGCAGCTGCTGGACGCCCTGGGTGCCTGCCGGATGTTCGTCCGTGGACCCAAAGCCCGCGGCGCCGTGCGCGCGGCCGGCCTTGCCGACGTCGGAATCAGCAGCGACGAAACCACCGCAACACTGGTGGACATGCTGCTCAAGGAGGGCGTCCGGGGCAAGACCGTCGCGGTGCAGCTGCACGGCTACACGGACGTGCGGCAGCTGGAGCGCCTGCGGATGTCCGGTGCGACGGTCCTGACGGTCACGCCCTACCGCTGGGTAAAGCCCGACGGCGAGGACCGGCTTCCGCGGCTCATTGAGGCTGCGTGCAGCGGCAACCTGGATGTCCTCACCTTCACCAGCGCGCCCGCCGTCGATGCCCTGTGGAGCACCGCCCACGAGATGGGCGTGTACAAGCAGCTGATCGAGAGCCTGAAGACAAACGTCACCACCGCCGTGGTGGGTCCGGTCACCGCGCAGCCGCTGCTGGATGCCGGCGTCACCCCGCTGATCCCGGAGCGCTTCCGGATGGGCGCCCTTATCCGCCTGGTGTGCGAGCACCTTGCCCTGAACCACGTGCGCCGCCTCGACACCCGGTCCGGGAACATCGAACTGCGCGGCCGCAGCCTCCGCATCAACGGCCAGCTCATCGAACTGGCGCCCGCTCCCCTGCTGCTCCTGCGTGCCCTGCTCGGAGCGGGCGGCGCCGTCCTGTCCCGCGAGTCGCTGTCCGACCTGCTGGAACTGCGCGGTTCCGTCCACGCGCTGGACATGACGGTCAGCCGGCTCCGTTCGTCCCTGCCCGACGGGCGGCTGGTGGAGACCGTGGTCAAGCGCGGCTACCGGATCCGCGTCTAGCCTGGCCGGAGCCGGGCGCTCATGTGTCAGCCGCGCACGCGGATGAGAGGCACGTCACGGGTTCTGTTACCGGCCGGTAAATACTGGCGAACACAGCCCTGATAAACAGCAACTGCGGGGAAACACCCCGGAAAAGGCGCGGGCCTACGCTGGGTCCATCACGAAGTTACGGCCGTTCCCGGCCGCCAGCGAAAGGGCCAGCACATGTCCGCTCCGGCACCCTCCACCTCCGCCGCTCCCGCCACCCGCATCGTCATCGCAGGTGCGGGCCCGGCTGCCCAGGCACTGGTCAGCCAGCTTGACCGGGCGCGTTTCACCGGCACCATCACAGTCCTGAGCAACCGGGACGACACCCCGGCGGAACTGCTGGAGCTGGCGATGCTGCCCCAGGTTTCGGTGAGGTTCGGGCAGCCGGCCAGCCACATCGACGCCGCGAACCGCACGGTGGCCACGGCGGACGGCATGGAATTTGCCTACGACCAGCTGGTCATCGCCACTGGCTCGGCGCCCGTGGCCAGCCCCGTCGAGGGAGCGGGCCAGTGCCTGAGCTACTCCACCATCGACGACGCCGCCCGCGTCGGCGAGGCCGTGAGCCAGGTGGCCAGGGAGCTGGGCCGGCGTCCGCTGGGAATCCTGGTGGGCACCGGCGCCGCAGCCGGCCAGGCAGAGGCGGTCCTCCGGGCCCGCGGCGTGCGGCCCATCCGCACCACGGCCCGCCCGGCCTCCGTGATCCCTGCCCCGTCAACCTCGGGCTTTGCAGCCTCCGGGGTGGTTTTCGAGGACGGCAGCAGCATGTACGGCGACCTGGTGGTCCTCGCCGAGGAACGCGAATCCCGGGACGACCTCGCCGCCAGTGCCGGCCTGGAGACGGCGGCCACCGGCGGGATCGTGATCAGCCATGACTTCCGGACGTCCGTACCGGGCATCTGGGCCCTCGGAGACGCTGCAGCGTTCGACGGCGTCCGGCTGGGCCTCCTGGTGGCCGCCGCGTCCGCTGCGGGAGCCTGTGCCACCCAGCTGCTGACGGCGGCCTGATCAAGCAACGCGGGGTCACTCCCCGCCCGATAACCGGCTCGGATTGGGCGGAAACTGACCGCGCGTTGCCGTTGGTCGGGGGTGGTTCTGGCCGCTTCAGCGTATGGCAAGATGGTTGCGAAACGAGTCGCGGGCGTTACAACGCCCGGCCCACAGGCCCTTGGAGAGGACCATCATGAGCAACGAAGCCACCCCTTCCGTTCAGGCTGCAGCCACCGGCGCCGCGGGCTCCGGCAGCATAGCGTCCTTCATCGACCACACGCTGCTGAAGCCGGAGGCCAGTGAGGCTGAGGTCCTCAAGGTCTGTGCGGAAGCAGCTGAATACGGCTTCAAGTCTGTATGCGTCAACCCCATCTGGGTCAAAACGGTGAAGAAGGCCCTCAAGGGATCCGGCGTCCTGACCTGCTCGGTGGTGGGGTTCCCGCTGGGTGCCACCCCCACCGACGTCAAGACCTTCGAAGCCCGGGGCGCAGTGCTGGACGGTGCGGACGAAGTGGACATGGTCATCAGCATCGCCGCCGCCCGGGCCGGGGACAAAGGGGCGCTTGTCGAGGACATCGCCTCGGTGGCGGAGGCCGTGCACGCCAGCGGGGCCATCCTGAAAGTCATCATCGAAACCGCGCTGCTCACCGACAGCCAGAAAGTCCTTGCCTGCGAAGCCGCAGTGGAGGCAGGCGCAGACTTCGTGAAGACCTCAACGGGCTTCAACGGCGGCGGCGCTACGGTGGAGGACATCGCCCTGATGCGCAGGACTGTGGGGCCTGGCCTGGGCGTCAAGGCCTCCGGCGGGGTGCGGTCCCTTGCAGACGCGCAGGCTATGATTGCAGCAGGTGCAACACGTATTGGTGCGAGCTCCGGAATTGCCATTGTCAAGGGTGAACAGGGTTCATCCGGCTACTGACGGCAACCGGACGCGGCCACAGATTGAGCCCCGAGGGGCCGAGGAGGAACGAATGTCCAGCAAGATTACGACGTCCAACGACGGCACGGATTCCAGCCGCGGAGCACATCAGGGCACGCTGCAGACCCCGCAGAACGAGAACAAGCTGGGAACCAGTGTCTTCCTCTTTGTGGTCATGATCGCGCTGTTCCTTGGTGCCGTCTACTCGCTTTCCTTCCTCACGCTGGACAACCCCTGGCCGATGGCTGTCTGCATCGCGCTGTTCGCCCTGGCCTTCTGGATTCCGCAGACCGTCCTGGGACGCTCCGACTCAGCCGGCGAGCACTAGCCCACACCAACCAGCCAGCACAAAACCCCTGGACGCTGTCCGGGGGTTTTGTCGTATGCCCGGCGGACGCCGCCCGGGCATTACAGCCAGAGCCGGGCCCAGGCCACCGCTGCCTCTGCCGCGCGGCCCCAGTGGCTGTGCGCTATGGACCAGCCGGCCATGCACATCCCCACCATGGCGTAGGCGCTCACCGGGATCAGGACAAGCCACTCGCGTTTTGACCCCGCCCGGCCCAGCAGCGGGAGGGACAATGCACCGTTGGGCCGCCAGACCTGGCGCAGCAGCGGTACCCTCCGCAGGGGTTTGGGCGGCCTGACCACCAGTGGCCACAGCAGCGGCACTCCTCCCGTGGTGACCAGGTCGCCCACGATATGGACCACAACGCCGGTCAGCATCGAAATGGGGAGCCAGGTCCACTGGTCCGGGGCAAACCAGGTGACCAGGCCGGCCATGGTCAGCGCGAAGATCCAGTTGCTGATGAACCCCGCCTTCGGAAAGAGCTTCAGTGCCTTGGCCGCGATGTTGATCATGAACATGCACAGCAGCCCCGCACCCACGGACAGCAGTCCCCAGTCCGTCTCCAGCTGGAATTGGCCTGCCAGGGTGGCGAGAAGGACAAAAAAGGCTGCCCCGAGGACGGAGTGCGTGCCCTGGCGGTGCCCGCCGCTGGCGTTTTCAATCCCGACCGCGATCACATTGGACAACGGCGGCAGGGAATTTGCCACCGTGCTGTGCCGGTGGTCCCAGTCGCACACGAGGGCGGTTCCCGCCGTCGCCATCCCGCCGATCAGGATGCCAGTGGCGTCCAGCGGGTACCAGCCAAGGGTGTAGGGCCCGGTTGAGGCAATAGCTACCCACGCCGCGGCTCCCGACGCGGCGTGGTGTCCTCCCATCAAGTGCTAGCTCCCGGTCGGCGCGACAGTGACCGGTTGGTCCGAGAAGATGTTCCGGATCACGCCGTTGGCCCATTCCAGGATTTCCGCATCCTGCAGGTCCCGGCCCCCGATCCTCGCGGTCTTCGGCTTGGGGATGAGCACGGCATCGAGGGCGGGCTTGGACTGGGACCCCGGGTACATCCGGTTCAGGCGCATGACCTTGGATTCAGGAAGGGTGGCCGGCGAGAACTTGATGAAGTTGCCCTGCAGGGCAACATCGGACAGCCCGGCTTCACGGGCTCCCACCCGGAAGCGGGCCACGGCCACCAGGTTCCGTGCCGGGAGCGGCGGCTCTCCGTACCTGTCAACCAGTTCCGCCAGGACTTCGTCGATTGCCTCATTCGTGAGGGCTGCCGCGAGCTTGCGGTACGCCTCAAGGCGGAGCCGCTCCCCGGGCACGTAGTCGTGCGGAAGGTGCGCGTTGACCGGCAGTTCAATCTTCATCTCGGCCGCCTTCTCCTCGGCCTCGCCGCGGAAGTCAGCCACGGCCTCGCCCACCAGGCGGATGTAGAGGTCGAAGCCCACGCCCTGGATGTGGCCGGACTGCTCGCCGCCCAGCAGGTTTCCGGCGCCGCGGATCTCCAGGTCCTTCATGGCCAGCTGCATGCCGGCACCGAGCTCGTTGTGGGTGGCCACGGCCTTGAGCCGTTCCAGCGCCACCTCGCCCAAGGGCTTCTCGGACGGGTAGAGGAAGTAGGCGTAGGCGCGTTCACGGCCCCGGCCAACGCGGCCGCGGAGCTGGTGCAGCTGGGACAGGCCGTACTTGTCCGCGCCGTCCACGATCAGGGTGTTGGCGTTGGAAATATCCAACCCGGTTTCGATGATGGTGGTGCACACCAGCACATCGAATCGCTTCTCCCAGAAGTCAACGATGATCTGCTCCAGGCGGCTTTCGGACATCTTGCCGTGCGCCACCTCGACGCGCGCCTCCGGGACCAGCTCACGGATTTTCGCCGCGGTCCGCTCGATGGTGGAGACCCGGTTGTGGACGAAGAAGACCTGGCCTTCGCGCATCAGCTCACGCCGGATGGCCGCGGAGGTCTGCTTGTCCGTGTAGGGACCCACGTAGGTCAGGACCGGGTGCCGTTCCTCCGGCGGGGTGGCCAGGGTGGACGTCTCGCGGATTCCCGTCAGCGACATCTCCAGGGTGCGCGGAATGGGGGTTGCGCTCATGGCCAGCACGTCCACATTGGTGCGCATCTTCTTGAGAGCTTCCTTGTGCTCCACGCCGAAGCGCTGTTCCTCGTCCACGATCACCAGGCCCAGGTCCTTGAAGGCAAAGTCCTTGGACAGCAACCGGTGCGTGCCGATGACGACGTCCACCGAGCCGCTCTTGACGCCCTCCACGGTCTCCTTGGTTTCCTTTGTCCCCTGGAACCGCGACAGTGCCTTGACCCGCAAGGGGAATCCGGAGAACCGTTCGGTAAACGTCTCGTAGTGCTGCTGGGCCAGCAGCGTGGTGGGCACCAGCACGGCCACCTGCTTGCCGTCCTGCACTGCCTTGAACGCGGCGCGCACGGCGATCTCGGTCTTTCCGTAGCCCACGTCGCCGGAAACCAGCCGGTCCATGGGGATCTCGCGCTCCATGTCCGCCTTCACCTCGTTGATGGTGGTGAGCTGGTCCGGCGTCTCCACGTAGGGGAAGGCTTCCTCAAGCTCGCGCTGCCAAGGAGTGTCCGGGCCGAAGGCATGCCCGCGGGACGCCATCCGGGCCGAGTACAGCCGGATCAGCTCGCCGGCGATCTCCTTGACGGCTTTCCGGGCCTTGGACTTGGTGCTGGCCCAGTCCGCGCCGCCCATCTTGCTCAGGACGGGGGTGTCACCGCCCACGTAGCGGGTCACCTGGTCCAGCTGGTCCGTGGGAACGAAGAGCCTGTCCCCCGGCGCGCCGCGCTTGGACGGCGCGTACTCGAGGACCAGGTACTCGCGCACCCCGGCTGTATCTTTCGAGCCGCCGACGGTGATCTTGCGTTGGATCAGCTCCACGAACTTGCCGATGCCGTGCTGTTCGTGGACCACATGGTCCCCCGCCACGAGCTGCAGCGGGTCCACGGCGTTGCGGCGTTTGGAGGGCATGCGGCGCATGTCCTTGGTGGACCCGGCGGAGGTGCGGCCCAGCAGGTCGGCTTCGGTGAGCAGGCCCAGTTTGAGCCCGTCCAGGACAAAACCGCGTCCGACGGCGGCGGTGGTCACCTCGATGATGCCCGCCTGGGGCTCGTGGTCCAGGGTGTCCACGCGGGCGCACGGGATGTCGTTCTCATGGAACAGCTCTGCCAGGCGCTGGGCAGGCCCGGGGCCTTCCGTGGCGACAACGATCCGCCACTGGTCCCGCACATGTGAGCCGATGAAGTCCATCATCTCGGCCACATCGCCCTGGTAGCCGCGCGGTTCCCGCGCATGCAGGTTCAGGACGTCGATGTCCGGGAGAAGTTCCTCGTCCTGCACGAGCGACGTGATGGACCACCATGAGACCCCGTGCTCCAGGGATGAGGTCCGCGTTTCCGTGAGGGAGCGGAAGCTGGCGGAATGGAGCGCGGCGCTTGCCTGCGAGCTGAGATCCAGCGGCGCCGTCCCGCCGTCCGAGGCGGTGGACCAGGCGGCCTCGAGGAACTCCTCATTGGTGGCGGCGAGGTCGTGGGCCCGGGTCCGGACCTTCTCCGGCTCGATGACCACCGAGATGGAGCCTGCGGGCAGCTGCTCCACGAACGGGACCATGGAGTCCACCAGCACGGGCGCCAGGGATTCCATGCCCTCCACGGTGATGCCGCCGGCGATCTTTTCGAGCATGTCGGCGGCTGCCGGGAGCTGCGCCTTGAGGGTGGCTGCCCGGGACATGACGGCCGGGGTGATGAGGATTTCCCGGCACGGCGGGGCATGCAGTTCGATGGGGTGGTGCAGGCCGGGCGAGGACAGCGAGCGCTGGTCTGCCACCGCGAACCAGCGCATCTGGTCCACCTCGTCACCGAAGAACTCGACGCGGATGGGGTGGTCCTCGGTGGGCGGGAAGACGTCGATGATGCCGCCGCGGACGGCGAACTCCCCGCGGTGCGTCACCATGTCCACCCGGGCGTAGGCGGCGTCCGCCAGGCTCCGCACCACCTCCGTGAAGGGTTTCTCCTGGCCCACTTTCAGGGTGACCGGGACCAGCTCGCCCAGGCCGGCCACCACCGGCTGGACCACGGCGCGGACGGGCGCCACCACCACCCGAAGCGGGCCCGACGCGGACGTTTCCGGGTGCGCCAGGCGGCGCAGGACGGAGAGGCGGCGGCCCACGGTGTCCGAGCGCGGCGAGAGGCGTTCGTGCGGGAGGGTTTCCCAGCTGGGGAATTCGGCCACGCAGTCCGCAGGAAGGTACGCCCGAAGCGCCGCAGTCAGGTCCTCGGCCTCGCGGCCGGTTGCGGTGACGGCAAGCACGACGCCAGGCCTGCCGTCGTCGTGCCCTTCGCCCGCGGCGGCCGCCACGCCGTCCGCCATCTCGGCAAGCAGCAGCGGGCGAAGCCCGGCGGGTGCGCTGATCTGGTAGTCCCGGCCCCGGACCTCGAACCCACGGGCGGCCTCGGCGCGGACGCGGGCGAAGGTCTGGTCCGCGGCGAGGGCGCGGCGCAGTCCGTCCAGCGATGGGCCCGTGCTGGTGTGGCCGGCGTTGGACGGGCCTGGAAGGCTCATGGCAGAAAGCTCCTGTGGTGTGCAACGAAAGGCAGGCAACGCGAAAACCCGAAATTCTCTTCGAATCCCGGGTAAACCCAGCCTACCGCGCAGCAGCGACAATGCGAGCCGGCCCGGGGATAGGCTGGCAGGGCGGGGCCCGCCGGCAACGGGCCGCAAGACAGGCAGTCCAAACAGCAGGCCGCTCCGAATGGCCTGTGGACACTAAGGAGTCAGCATGACCGAACCCGGGAACACCGCCCGCACCTCCAGAACGGTCCTGGTCACCGGGGCTACCGGCTACATCGGCGGCCGGCTGGTGCCCAAGCTCCTTGAGGCCGGCCACAGGGTCAAGGTCCTGGTGCGCTCACCGGACAAGATCGCCGGGGTGCCATGGCGGGACCGGGTGGACGTGGTGGAGAGCAGCCTCGACGACGGCGACGCCCTCCGCCAGGCGCTGGCCGGCGTCGACGTCCTGTATTACCTGGTCCACTCGATGGCAGCAGGTGCGGGCTTTGAAGCGAAAGAGCAGGCGATGGCGCGCACGGCCGCGGACGCCGCAGCCGCCGCGGGCGTTGGCAGGATCGTCTACCTGGGCGGGCTGCACCCCACGGGCGTCGAACTGTCAACCCACATGCGGTCCAGGGAAGCGGTGGGGAAAGTCTTCCTGGATAGCCCCGTGGACGCCATCGTGTTCCAGGCGGGCGTGGTCATCGGCTCCGGCTCGGCGTCCTTCGAGATGATCCGCCACCTCGCCGAGACACTCCCCCTGATGCCCGCGCCCAGCTGGGTCCGGAACCGGATCGAGGCCATCGCCGTGCGCGATGTCCTGTACTATCTGGTCTCCGCCGCATCGCTGGACGGCCCGCTCAACCGCACGTTCGACGTTGGCTGCCGGCAGGTCCTCACCTACGCCGGGATGATGCAGGAGTACGCCGCCGAGGCCGGCCTGCCCTACCGCCCGGTGCTGGCACTGCCCATCCCGGCGCCGAAGCTGGCCGGCATGTGGGTTGCCCTCACCACGCCGATCCCCTTGTCCATGGCAATGCCGCTGGTCCAGTCCCTGCAGCACGATGCCGTGTCCGACGAGCACGACATCGACCAATACATCCCGCAGCCCGACGGCGGCCTGACCGACTACCGCACCGCCGTCGCCCTGGCGCTCGGCAAGGAACGTGACGGGCAGGTGCAAACCACCTGGGCAAACGCCGGAGCTGCTTCCGATCCCCTGCCCAGCGACCCCGAGTGGGCCGGCCACAAGGTGTACATCGATGAGCGGACGTTCCACGGGGACGTGGATCCCGCGAAGGTGTGGACGGTCATCGAGGGGATCGGCGGCCGGAACGGCTGGTACTCCCTGCCGCTGGCATGGCAGGTTCGCGGCTGGCTGGACAAGCTGACCGGGGGCGCCGGGCTCCTGCGCGGCAGGCGGCATCCCCACACCCTTGCGGCCGGCGAGGTGGTGGACTGGTGGCGTGTTGAACGGATTGACCGCGGAAGGCTGCTGAGGCTCCGCGCGGAAATGCGCGCCCCTGGGCGCGCCTGGCTGGAACTCTCCGTGGAGCCGGACGGGAACGGCAGCCGCTACCGGCAGCGGGCCATCTTCTTTCCTAAAGGACTCAGCGGCCGGCTGTACTGGCTGGCCGTCCTTCCGTTCCACAGCCTGATCTTTCCCGCCATGGCCAGGAACATCACCCGGGCCGCCCGTGAGATCGCGGATGCGGAGCACGCGGCCGGGACACCGTAGGATGTTTGGAGCCTAATCCGACCCCCACGTCCCAGGAGGACCCATGGCCTTGAGCGCAACCACCACCCTTCCCCACTCCGTCGACAGCGTCGCAGCTGTGCTGGTGAACGAAGATTTCCAGCGCCACGTCAGCCAGCTGGTGGGCGGCTCGCTGGAGTCATTCACCGTGGACGGAGACGTCGCCGGAGCGTTCAGCGCCACGTCCGTGCGCACCCTTCCCACCACCCGCCTCCCCGAGATCGCGCGGAAGTTCGTGGGTGAGCACCTCAAGGTCACCCAGGTGGAGAACTGGGACGCCCCCGCAGCGGACGGCTCCCGCCAGAGCAACATCTCGCTGAAGATCGCCGGCGCCCCCGTGGACGTCACCGCCGTTCAGCGCCTGGTGGCAGACGCCGGCGGAACCCGCGTGGAGCTTGAGGGCGCCGTGAAATCGTCCGTTCCATTCCTCGGCGGCAAGATCGCGGATGCAGCGGAGCCGATGGTGTCCAAGGCCCTGAACCTCCAGGCCAAGCAGGCGCAGGCCTGGCTGGAAAGCCACTAGTTCATGGAGCTGCCCGTTTTCGCTTCACTGGTCCTGATCATTGCGGGAGTATGGTCCCTGGTGGTCTGGCCGCAGTTCCTGCGCCGGGTCATGAAGGATCCCCGCGCCAGGGACTCCGCCGGGAAGGCCACGAAGTTCCTCACCGTCCACGTGGTGCTGGTGGGCGTCTCCATGGTGCTTGGCGCGGCCACTGCCGTGATCGGCATCTTGGCGCTGGCCGGCTAACAAACTGCAAAAGGAAGGCCCTCGTCCCGCTGGGACGAGGGCCTTCCCGGTATTAGGCGGGAACCTGCGCCGGCAGGACCGGGTCAGGCGGCCTGATTCAGCGCATCCTCCGCCGCAACCCAGGAAATCATGGCGCACTTGACCCGCGCCGCGTAGCGGGCCACGCCCTCAAACGCCGCGGCATCGCCCAGCAGCGCCGGATCCGCAGGGACCTTCCCCCGGGAGCGCAAAACCTCCCGGAAGCTGTCAATCACTTCATGGAGCTCCGCCACGGTCATGCCCTCCGCCAGTTCGCTGAGCACGGACGCGGAGGCCATGGAGATGGAACAACCCGCCCCGTCCCACGAAACCTGGGCCACTTTCCCGTCAGTGACAGCGAGCCTCAGGGTGACCTCGTCCCCGCACACCGGGTTGAGCTGGTGGGACTGGCCCGTGGAAGCGCCCTCAGGGGCCTCTGTCCCGGCCAGTCCACTGCCGTGCCGGGCCTTTGAATGGTCCAGGATGATCTGCTGGTACAGCTGGTCAAGGCTCATGGTGTCCTTCGGTCTTCCCCGCTAAGCGCGGAAATAGGCCCGCACGCCGGCTACGGCATCCAGGAATTGGTCGACGTCGTCCGTCGTGTTGTACAGGTACGCGCTGGCCCTGGTGGTGGCAGTAAGGCCCAGCCTGCGGTGCAGGGGCTGCGCGCAGTGGTGGCCAACGCGCACGGCGATACCCCGTGAGTCCAGGAACTGCCCCACGTCATGGGCATGGACACCCTCGACGTCGAAGGCAGCCAGTCCGATGCGTTCCTGGCCCGCGGCGGGGCCCAGGACCCGGATTCCGGGAAGGGACTCAAGCCCGGTGACTATACGCTGGCCGAGCCCGGCTTCCCACTGATGGATCCGGTCCAGCCCGGTTTCCGTCAGGTAGTTGGCCGCAGCCGCCAGCGCCACGGCCTGGGAGATGCGCTGCGTTCCGGCCTCGAAGCGCTGCGGTGCCGGCAGATACTCCGCACGTTCCATTGTGACAGTGGTGATCATGGAGCCGCCGGTCAGGAAGGGCGGCAGGACATCCAGCAGCTCCTGCTTCCCGTACAGCACCCCGATCCCGGTGGGTGCCAGCATCTTGTGGCCGGAGAACACGGCGAAGTCCACGTCAAGGTCCTTGACGTCCAGGGCCAGGTGCGGCGCGGACTGGCAGGCGTCGAGGACCACCAGGGCGCCGGCCGGGCGGGCGAGGGCCACAAGGTCGGCGACGGGGTTGATGGTGCCCAGGACGTTTGACGCGTGGGTGAACGCCAGCACCCGGGTCCGGGCGCCGATGATCTCTGCGGCAGCATCCATGCGGAGGTGGCCGGCGTCGTCGACGGGGATGTAGCGCAGGGTGGCACCGGTACGGAAAGCCAGTTCCTGCCATGGGATCAGGTTGGCGTGGTGCTCCATTTCCGTAACCACGATTTCGTCACCCGGGCTCAGTGCGAGCTCCTTGAGCCTGGCGTCGCCCCGGCCCTGGGCGGCCCATAGCCCTGCATTGGACAACGCGTAGCTCAGCAGGTTGAGGCCTTCAGTGGCGTTTGACGTCCAAACGGTCTCCGCGTAATCCGCGCCGATAAAGTCCGCGATGGTCTGCCGGGCATCCTCGAAGGCCTCGGTGGCCTCAACGGCGAGGTGGTGCGCCCCCCGGTGCACGGCCGCGTTGCGCTGTTCGTAGAATTCCTGTTCGGCTTCAATGACGCTCAGCGGGTTCTGTGAGGTGGCGCCGGAGTCGAGGTAGACGAGCGGCCTGCCGTTGACCAGCTGGTTCAGGACGGGAAAGTCGTTCCGGATGCGGAGTACCTCGGCGTCATCCATGGCCGGCAAGGCGCGTTCCAGTGTGGCTGGCGTTGATACTACGGCCAAGACTAACTCCTTGAGATGCCAACGGATGACACTCAATTGTCCCACAGCACGGCTGTGGCGGCCGCCCGGGAAGGGTAGCCGCCACAGCCGCTCCGGGCTTCAGCCCGCGGAATGGAGGGCCGGCGACGGCTGGGGGGAGAGTCTCGGTCTCAGAAGACTCTGACGTCGCCGGCCCCGTCTGGCCCGGTCACGGGGACCGGAAACTCAAGGAGCCTTGTACTGCTCTCAGCATGCTCTGCGGCTTTGTTTCCCCCGCGTCCTTTGCTTCCTTAAGTAAATACTGCGGCGGCGGGAGGTACACGAGTAGGCAGTACTCGAATTCCGCGAGCCAGTACTACCGGGACCGCCCGGCATATACCCGGGAGGGTGATTTGCGAGGGCGGGTGGCCACCACGTCCATCAAGCGGAGGCGGGCAGGCAAAAGCGGCTGCGCCGCCTGGGCACAGCGGGGGCGGGTGTCTTTTCCGGTACCGGCTGCCGGGGCTACTTGGGGAGCGCTGCGTCGAGCTCGTCCCGGCTGCGCACACCGAGTTTCACGTAGGTGCGGTACAGGTGTCCCTCTACCGTACGGACAGAGACCATGAGCCGCTGGGCAATCTCGCGGTCGGTGAGGCCCTGCACGGCAAGCTCGACGATGTCCTGCTCCCGGCGGGTGAGCTGCACGGCCGGGGTGGCGGCAATGAAACGGCCCTCCCGGAACCGCTCGCCCAATTCGTGGTCGCACTTTTCGCGCTGGGCCACGGCCTGCCTGGAGCGGCGGCGCTCCCCTGACTGCTCCAGCACGGTGCTGGCGCGGGCGTAGGCCTCACGTGCAAGGTTGACGAAACCGGATTCCTCCAGCGAGGCCGCGGTATCCATCAACGCATCCCCGTCAGCGGCTTCCCAGTCCGTGGCCAGTTTCAGCATGGCGGCTGCCCAGCGGCCTTCCACGCCGTGAGCTGCCCTCTGCACCATGGGGATCACGGAGGGGTCACCCAGGTCCCAGCCGAGTCCGAGCAGCTCCAGCAGGGTGCCGGCCCTCGTAGAGGCCTCATGGGTGGTCATCAGCGTGTGCAGCGCAGCCAGGCCCTTGCCGTCCCTGGACAGGTACTCTGACGCGGCGGCAGCGTAGGCGCGGGCAAGGAAATCATGGGCGGGGGCACCTGCCAAGGCATCCTTGTAGTCCTGTTCCAGCCGCTTCCCTTGGGCAGTGTCTCCCAGCCGCGCCGCGACATAGAAGCCCAGCGCAGAGCCGAAGCGGAACAGCTGGAGCGGATCGTTGAGCCGCAACGCTTCCACCGCCGGCAGCAGCAGCTGGTAGGCCCGTTCCATCCGGCCCTGCCGCAGCAGGGAGTAGCCGCGCAGCACCTGCAGGCTGCCATTGAACGTGGCGGCCGAGAACGTATGCCCTGCGGCGTAGCTTTCGATCTCACGCTCGGCGGAGTGCCATTCCCCCATGGCGAGGTAATCGGCGACCAGCCGTCCCAGGACGAACTCTGGAAAGAAAAACAGCTTCCCTTCCAGGGGCCGCAGTTCCGCGGACGCCACAAGCGCGGCCTCGAGTCCTTCGGCGGCCTTGCCCGCTGCGGCCAGGGCATGTGCCAGGAGCGCCTCCCCGACAGCCCTGACCGGCGCCTCTTCTTCGGTGGAGCTGCGGTTCCTGATGTCCGCTACGCGGCCGCGCAATCCTTCCGCATCCATGTCCGCACCGAGCTGGAGCAGCTGCAAGAGCTGTTCCAGCCACCATGCTGCGGGCTCCGCTGTGCCAGCGTGTTGTTCCCCGCCCTCCTCTGCCAGGTCCGCCAAGGGGCGTCCCGTTGCCTGATGGGCCGCCGCCCTCAGCAGCAGGACGGACGGACCCTCGGGGTGGCCTGCCAGCTGGAGCCAACAGGCGTCGAGCAGGGCCGCAGCGTCCGCATACGAGCCCTCGTTGTACAGGGCGCGCGCTCGGACGGCATGGGCAAGGGGAAGGAACTCGGGGTCCTGGACCTTGGCAGCGATGGCGCGGGCGCTGTGGTTCCGAAAGCGGGTCAGTGCCTCGCGTGCGGCGTCCAGCATCTCGGCGTCGGGTACGCGCAGGCCGCACTCAAGGGACCACTCCACGGACCGCAGCCGGCCTTCTCCCCGCAGGGTGGCGGGATCCTTGTGTTCCCGGATCTTTTCCAGGAGCTGCAGGCTGCGGGAGACCGAAATGGTGTTTCTGATGGCCTCCGCGAACAGGCTGTTCCAGACAGTCAGTTCGGCGGGGACGCCTGAATTCTCGACCACCATCTGCTGATCCAGCAGGGAGCGGACCACCGGCGCGCCGCAAATGTCTTCGATGACCTTCCGGCCCACCGGCCCGGCAAGGGCAATGAATTTCAGGGCCTCCTGTTCCTCCGGCCGGCGGCGGAGGTGATCCTTGGTAACAACTCCCGTGAGCCGGACGCCATCCGTGGGCAAAGACCCCAGCAGGACCCAAATTCCGTTCCGCTTGGCCAGTATTCCGGCCTCTGCGGCGTCGTGGAGCAGGGCGTCCAGGAGCCGGGGGTTGCCCCCGGAGGCGCTCCAGACGGCGTCCACGGTGGCATCCGGCACTGTCCCGTCAAGAACGTGGGCCAGGACTTCCTCGATCTGGTCGCGGTTCAGCGGGCGCAGGTCCACGCGTTCGGCCAGGCCGTCGTACCAGAGCTGGTCCAGTGGCTGCGGAAGGCCCGGCCGCGGCCTGGCAGCAGCAACCACTGTTGCCCATCCGGCCGAGATCAGGTCCGCAATCACACCGGCCGAAGCCTCGTCCAGGTAGTGCGCATCATCAATGAGGAGCAGGACAGGGGATCCGCTTCCTGCCTTCAGCTTTTCGAAGTAGCTCCACATGGACCGCAGGACGGCAACCGGAGAGACAGACTCCTCGGCAGTCAACTCGCCGGTGTAGGGAGTGAGGACGCCGAACGGCACGGCAGCAAGGGCGGAACTGCCGTGCAGCTGCAGAACATTCAGCTCCCCGCCAAGGCGTTCCGCGATCCCCTCCGTCAGGGACGATTTTCCAATTCCCGGCCCTGCCATGACAAAAACCGCCTGGCTCGCATGGTTCCGGACAATATTGCAGATCCGTTCAAGCGGCTCCCGGCGGCCGGTGAGGAGCCGGTGCGCTGTGGCAGGCTTATGGCCGTTAGACGAGTCCAGTCAGATCACCCCTGGAGGTTACGCCGAGCTTCGTGAAGACCTGGTACAAGTGGCCTTCCACGGTACGGACCGACACGCCCATCTCCAGGGCGATATCGCGGTTGGAGGAACCCCGGCCCGCCAGCCGGGCAATCTGGCGTTCCCTGCTGGTCAGCAGCGGGCTTCCGCTGCTTGGGACGATGGGAAGGTTCGACACGGTGGCGGCGAGGATGTCCAGCCGGGCCTGCGCGGTCCGCGCGGTGAGTGAATCGCCGTCCTGTCGTGCGAAGTCCACAGCGAGGGCCATGCACCGCGCCTCAACGGCATCCAGTTCGAGGGTGGCGGCCAATTCACCACCGGCAAGGAGGGTCCTGGCGTCCTTCGTCCTGCTTCCCACGGCGATCAGCCGGGAAACTTCGGCAAGCGGGCCCTGGCGGTGGCCCGCAATCTCCTCAAGCAGGCGGAAGTCCGCATCGCTGCCGTTGATGGTCGCAGCGAGCAGGTTGATCCCGGCCAGGGTGAAGCGCCCGGCCTCCATTTCCTGCCGGGCGCACCGCTTGAGGCCGGTCACGGCGTCGGGATCGCCCAGCCAGCGGCCCGCGACGAGCGAGCAGAACTCAACGATGCTGTCAGTGATGAAGCTGGACTTTCCGGACGTCCTTTGCAGTTTCGCCAAGTACTTTCGCGCCTGGGCTACGTTGCCGGTCTGGGCGTGGGCCAGTGCAATGGCCGCGTACGCGCAGCGCAGGGCGGCTTGGACCGGCTGCAGCTCCAGCTGCGCCGCGGCGGAGATCAGGGGGTCAAGGGCCGCCATGCCCCGGCCCGAATAGACATAGGCAATGCCGGCTGCCAGTTCGGTTGCTGCACTGCGGAAGGGAAGGCTGTGCGGCTCCTCGGTGGCCTGCGGACCCAGGAGGTCAATGCACCGCCGCCATTGCCCCGCCGTCAGTAATACCAGGTAGGCCTCCCTGGTATAACGTTCCCGCAGACCAACAATGTGGGAGGCATCGCTGATTTGGCCGCCCAACTGGCGCATGAGGCTGAGCGCATCCATCTCGCGTCCGGTCATGGCCAATGCGGTCATCAGCAGGATGGCCGAATCCATGCGGTAGCCGGTATCCGGGTTCAGCGCAGGGTCCGCAGCCCTTTCGAGGTCCGGGATGATGGCGGCGTAATCACCCACGAAAGCGCGATACTCGAACCCGCTCAAGGCCACCCGGTTCGCTGCGGCGGCCGCAGGCTCCGGCCACCCAGTAAAGTTCGGGGCCGACTCCAGCCTTTGCCGGGCTTCACTGAGCAGGTCCGGCACCTTGCCTGCCGCCTCCGGGAGCCGCATCATGACCTGCGACTTGGCGGCTATGACGTCCGCATACTCCTCGACGTCAAGGCTTTCGAGTTCCGGCTGCGAAATGTCATCAAGTGCGGCCATGGCCTGGACCGGCATGTCCAGCTGAAGGTACGCGGCGGCTTTCTGCCGCTGGCCGGCCGTCCACTCCCGGTCCGTCCGCTGAAGCATTTCGGCGTACGTCAGCGCAAACCGCGGATCGAAGAGCTGGACTGCCGCTTCCGCGGCAGCCAACGCCAGGGCGGGACTCAGGTCCGCCTCGCATTCATGCGTCCACGCCGCGAAAGCCATTAGCTCCTCGACGGTCATGGCGGCAGGATCAGGTTCCGCACCGGCCAGGAGCACGCTGCGCAGTTCCCTGCGCCGGGCAATGCTCAGCCAGGTGCGCACCACGTCACCAATGTACTTTTCACGCAACGAAACCCAGCGATGGTCGGACTGGTCGATCTCCAGCAGGCCGCCGTCTTCCATGTCGGCCACCACTTCGGCACGGTAGATGGCCGTCAGCCTGGACAGCTCAACCCTGCGGGCGCAGGAAAGCATCTCGATGACTTCCCGGGTTTCGGGCGTTTCCCTGGACCATCTGGAGCGAACGATGTCGTCCAGGCTGGCCGCGCCGTCGAGCACCACTTTGTCCCGCAGGGTCCAGACTGAATCGGAGAGCACCAGGTTTCCGGACAGCTGCTGTTCGGTGACGAGCGCCTTCAGGAGCAGCGGGTTGCCGCCCACCATGTGGTGATAGGTGCTGACCAGGGAGGCCGAAACGCGGTGCCCCAGCAGGGACAACAGGACCTGGCGGGTCTGCAGTTCGTTGAGGTTGTTCAGCCGGACTTCGGTCAGCCGGTGGTCCGTGAGCAGCCAGTGGAAATCGGCAGGAAGATCGCTGATTTTCGGGGCCACAGCAATGATTTTGGCGGTGCCGGTCAGCAGGACGTTGAGCAGCACTCCGGCGCTCATGTCGTCAATGCTGCCGGAGGTGTCAAGGGTGATGATGCAGGGACGTCCTGCGGCGTCACTGCGGATCAGGGAAGTAATGCCGCGGAGGATTGCCGTGGGCGAGCCCATGTACGCCTGCGGAAGCCTGGCCAGGAGAAAGGAGAGGCAACCATAGGGCGTTGCGGAGCCGGCGGGTCCGCTGCGGAGCTGCAGTGACCAGATGTCGGGGCCGAGGTCCATCACGGCAGCGCGGGCCAGTGAAGACTTTCCCACGCCGCGGCCGCCGGTGATCACCACCCCAAGGGAGTCTGCGCCGGTCAGGGCGGTGCGGACCGACTCAAGGTTTGCGCCGCGTGCAGGGGCAGACCAAAGCTGACCCTCCCGCCTCTCGGAGGTGTCTGTGTTCAGCCCGACGTGGTGAGGTGTTGACCCACGTCCCCAGCTAAGTGGCTCGATTGACATGAACTTTTCCCCTACATCCCGCGATAGCGGGATGTAGCCCCATCGCTCCCCCGCATAGGTAGAAGACTACCCCGCACCAGAGACAAGGAGACAGGGCCAAAGGCACTTAAGTTTTCAAAGTTACCGGAGATTTCAAGTTGCTGGAGTAATTGACTGACCGGAGTTCTTGGTTACTGGCGTTCGGACTTCGCTGGATGGAACTTCTGCTGCGCCGCCGTGAGGCCGTCGCGCAGCAGCGCTTCAACCGCATCAGCAGCATCGTCCAGGAGGAAGGGCAGTTCCTTCAGCTCGGCGGAGCCGAAGTCGCGCAGCACGTAATCGGCGGTCTCCATGCGTCCCGGCGGCCGGCCCACCCCCACCCTGACGCGGAGATAGTCCTTGGTGGCCAAGGCCCTGGAGATGTCCCGCAGCCCGTTATGGCCGCCTTCTCCCCCGCCGATCTTGAGCTTGACCGTATTAAAGGGAATGTCGATCTCGTCGTGGACCGCCACCACATGGTCCGGGGCAATGCCGTAGAAGTTCGCCAGCGCCGCAACGGGCCCCCCGGAAACGTTCATGTAGCTCATCGGCTTTGCCAGCACGACGCGGGGTCCGCCGATGCCGAGGCGGCCTTCGAGGACCTGGGCGCGGGCCTTGTGGCTTTTGAAGCCGGCACCTATGCGGCCTGCCAGCTCGTCAAGCACCATCTGGCCGACATTGTGCCGGTTGCCCTGGTACTGGGCGCCGGGGTTTCCAAGGCCGACAATCAGCCAGCTATCAGTCATGAGTCAATCCTAGGGTGGGTGGCCCGCCGGCCTGGTGCCGCAACGGGCAGTAGACATGCCAATGGCCGGACCCCGCGGGAGTCCGGCCATTGGCAGGGAATGCGGCTGATTACTCGGCTGCGGCTTCCTCGGTGGCCGCGGAAGCGGCCTCGGAGGCAGCTTCGGCCTCTTCGCCTGCTTCTTCCTCTGCGACCTCAACGGCCTCGGAGATGTTCACCACGAGGGCCTCGGGGTCGGTCAGCAGGACCGAGCCCTTGGGCAGGACCAGATCGGAAGCGTGGATGTGCTCACCGGCGCCACGGCCTTCGATGCTCACCTCAACGGCCTCGGGCAGGTGGGTGGCCTCGGCCTCGAGGGACACCACAGTCAGTTCCAGGTTGTGCACGGTGCCGGGGGCGGTTTCGCCGGCAACATGGACGGGAACGTCAACGGTGACCTTTTCGCCCTTGCGGACGGTGAGGAGGTCGATGTGCTCGATGATCTGCTTGATGGGGTCGCGCTGGACGTCCTTCACCAGGGCCAGGTGGCCTTCGCCGTTGATGTCCAGGGACAGCAGGGCGTTGGGGGTGCGGACAGCCAGGGTGGTGGCCTTGGCCGGAAGCGTGACGTGGATGGGCTCTGCGCCGTGACCGTAGATGACGGCGGGGATGAGGTTGGCCATCCGGGCGCGGCGGGCGTAGCCCTTGCCGAATTCGGTGCGCAGTTCTGCTGCGAGCTTCTGCTCAGACATGGAAATCTCCTTGAATCCTAAACGGTGTTCAGCAAGGGCGGAGGTCTGTTGCGACCTTCAACGCCGGGCGGCCGGAGCCGGCCCATCCTAGAAGGGAGATTCAGACCCAGTCGATAACGGAGACCTGCAACGGCTTCCCGCAGATGCGGTTACCAGTGCTCTCCCTCGCCAAGGTATCGCTGAACAGCTTACCAGCGCCGGGCCCGTTTACTGAAAACGGTCCCCGCCAGCTCCCCAGGCTCGCCCAGGGAACCCTGCCGGCGTGGGCCCACTGCAGGCGACGCCGTCAGGCGTTGCCGTCGAAAAGGCTGGTGACCGAACCGTCGTCGAACACTTCACGGACGGCGCGCGCGATCAGCGGGGCGATGGAAAGCACCGTCAGCTGGGGGAACCGCTGGGATGCAGTGAGCGGCAGGGTGTTGGTGACAACCACTTCACGGGCGCCGGACTCGGAGAGGCGCTTGGCGGCGGGATCGGAGAAGACCGCGTGGGTGGCCGCGATGATGACGTCCTTGGCACCGGCGTTCTTCAGCACCTGCACGGCGCCGGAGATGGTTCCGCCGGTGTCGATCATGTCGTCGATCAGGACGCAGGTGCGCCCCTCGATCTGGCCCACCACGGTCTTGGACACAGCCTGGTTCGGCACAGTCAGGTCCCGGCTCTTGTGCACAAAGGCGAGCGGCGCGCCGCCCAGGCGCTCGGCCCACTGCTCCGCGACCCGGACGCGTCCGGTGTCCGGGGAAACGACGGTAACGTTTTCGGCGGCCACCCGGGTGCGGATGTAGTCAGCGAGCAGCGGAATGGCCATGAGGTGGTCCACCGGGCCGTCGAAGAAGCCCTGGATCTGCGAGGTATGCAGGTCCACGCTCATGATGCGGTCCGCGCCGGCGGTCTTGTACAGGTCCGCCACAAGGCGGGCGGAGATGGGCTCCCGGCCCCGGCCCTTCTTGTCCTGGCGGGCGTAGGGGTAGAACGGGGACACCACCGTGATGCGCTTGGCGGAGGCCCGCTTCAGCGAATCGATCATGATCAGCTGTTCCATCAGCCAGTTGTTCAGCGGGAAGGGGTGGGCCTGGATGACAAAAGCATCCGTGCCGCGGACGCTTTCACCGGCGCGGACATAGATCTCACCGTTGGCGAAGTCATAGGCGTCCACCGGCAGCAGGTCGGTACCGAGCTCCTTGGCGATCTCCTTGGCCAGCTCCGGGTGGGCCCGGCCGGTTGCGAGCACCAGTTTCTTCTCGCCGCGCGCCGTAATTTCGCTCATGGTTACTTGCCCTCTTCTGTAGATGCCGGGGTACTTGAGGAATCTGTGGTGGCCGCCTGGGCCAGTTCAGCGGAGCGGGTTCCCGGGCGGTTGGCCGCGACCCATCCCTCGGCATTGCGTTGGGCGGCAACGGTCACGGCAAGCGCTCCCGCCGGCACGTCTTTTCTGATCACGGCGCCGGCACCGCTGTAGGCGCCGTCGCCCACGGTGACCGGAGCAACGAACACCGTGTTGGAGCCTGTCCGGACGCCCGAGCCGATGACCGTGCGGTGCTTCTTCTCGCCGTCGTAATTCGCCGTGATGTTTCCGCAGCCGATGTTGGTGTCCTCGCCGATTTCGGCGTCCCCGGCATATCCGAGGTGTGACAGCTTGGACCCGCGCCCGATAGTCACGTTCTTGGTTTCGTAGAACGCGCCGATCTTTCCGGTGTCCCCCAGGACAGTGCCCGGACGCAGGTAGGTGAAGGGGCCGACGGCGGCGCCCGCGCCGATGACGGCGCCGGAACCGTGGGTTCGGGTTACCTTTGCGCCCTCGCCGATGGTGACATCCGTCAGGGTGGTGTCGGGGCCGACGACGGCGTCCCTCGCCACGGTGGTTGCGCCGTGGAGTTGGGTGTTGGGAAGGATCCGGACGTCCTCGTCCAGGGTTACGGACGAATCGATCCAGGTGGTGGCGGGGTCCACTACGGTGACGCCGGCGCGCATCCAGGCCTCCACGATGCGGCGGTTCAGCTCTGCGCCGAGGGCGGAGAGCTGGACGCGGTCATTGGCGCCTTCCACCTGCCAGCGGTCGGCAGTAACGACGGCGGCGACGCGGCCGCCTGCCTTCCGGGCGAGTCCGAGCACATCAGTGAGGTATTTTTCGCCCTGCGAGTTGTCGGTGGTGACGTGGGTGAGTGCGTCCCGGAGGACGGCTGCGTCAAAGGCGTAGATGCCGGAGTTGACCTCACGGATCAGGCGTTCGGCGTCCGATGCGTCCTTGTGTTCGCGGATGCCGGTCACGGTGCCGTCCTCGCCGCGAAGGATCCGGCCGTATCCCGTGGCATCGTCAAGATCGGCGGTCAGCACGGTGACGGCATTGGCTTCACGCTCGTGCGTGGCCACAAGCTCGGCCAGCAGTTGTCCGGACAACAGCGGCACGTCGCCGTAGGTCACCACCACGGTGCCGGTAAGGTCCTGTTCTGCGTCCAGGGCCTGCAGGGCCACTTCAACAGCACGGCCGGTGCCGGGGATGTCGTCCTGGTCCACGATCAGGGCAGCAGGGTCCAGCTCCGCGACGTGGCGTGCCACCAGGTCGCGTTCGTGGCGGACCACGATGGCCAGCTGCCGGGGGCTGATGCTGCGGGCGGCCAGCAGTGCGTGGCCCACCATGGACCTGCCGCCGATTTCATGCAGGATCTTGGGGGTACGCGACTTCATCCGCGTACCGGCGCCTGCCGCCAGGACGATTACTGCGGCCGGGCCGGTATTCTCGGGGATCACGTACGGGCTCTCCTTGCTTGGTTACGCTGGCGCTTACGGTGTCCCGGCGAAATTGCGGGCGGCACCGTATGTCATCCTACTGAACGCTCCTCGCACAGCAGTTCCGCCCATAGGATTCGAACCTATACTCCACGGCTCCAAAGGCCGGGGTGCTGCCATTACACCAGAGCGGACCATGCCTTGGCGCGCGGCCGGGCACAAGTAGTTATTTTGCCACGGGTTCGGGGCGCCGCGCGACATGGGCCCTTCATCCCCTGCCCTTCCCCCGTTCCTGTCCCGCCCCGCCCGCTTTCCCGGCCCGTCCGGAGCGCCGCAAATCCGCCGGGAACGCGTAGTGCATGATGGAACGGTGAGCACCAACCCCCCGCGGAGACGGATGACCGGGCTTCAGCGGCGGAGCCAGCTGATCGACGTCGGACGCGGCCTCTTCGCCGTCCGCGGGCTCGACGGCACCACCATCGAGGAAATTGCTGCCTGCGCCGGAGTCTCCAAGCCGGTCATCTACGAACACTTCGGCTCCAAGGAAGGCCTGTACACCCAGGTGGTAGAGCACGAGTTTCGGCTCCTCCTGGACTCCATCAACGGCGCACTCACCGAGGAAGCCAAGCCGCGCGTCCTGGTGGAACGTGCCGCCCTGGCCCTGCTCACCTACATCGAGGACCGCACCGAAGGTTTCCGGATCCTGATGCGGGACGCTCCGCCGTCCCAGCCGGAAGGCGCCTTTTCCACACTGCTCTCGCACGTGACCGCCAAGGTGGAACACATCCTCTCCGACGAGTTCGACCGGCGCGGCTTCAGCGCCCGGGACGGCGCCATGTACGCCCAAATGCTCGTAGGCATGGTGGCAATGACCGGCCAATGGTGGCAGGACTCCCGCCAGCCCGACAAGCACACGGTGGCCGCACACCTCGTCAACCTCGCCTGGAACGGCCTGACCGGCCTCAAAAAGGACCCGGAACTGCAGTCTGAACTCTAGGCCTCGCCGTGGTTCCGTCCGCGGCGAAGGGGGTCAGTCGCCCAGGAGTTCCGAGGACTCAAGCCATTCGAGTTCCAGGGCGTCCTTTTCGTCGGCCAGGTCCTTGAGCTGCTTGTTCTGTTCTGCCAGGGCGTCGAAGTCGGACTTCTCCGTGCTCTTGACCATGTCGTCGTGAAGCTTCTTTTCCTGCTGGTCGAGCTTCTTGATCTGCCGTTCGATCCTGTTGAGGGCCTTCCGGGCGTCGCGCTTCTCTGCTTCCGAGGCGCCTGACGGGGCTGAGGCGGCGGTGCTGCTGCCGGCGCTGGTGACGGGGTTCCCGCCGCCGGTGACCGTGGAGCCTGCCAGGGCGGACTCACGCAGCTCGAGGTACTGGTCCACGCCGCCGGGCAGGCCGCGGAGCTTGCCGTCGCCGAGGAGTGCCATCTGATGGTCGGTGACCCTTTCCAGCAGGTAGCGGTCGTGGCTGACCACCACCAGGGTTCCGGGCCAGCCATCCAGGACATCTTCGACGGCCGCAAGGGTATCGGTGTCGAGGTCGTTGGTGGGCTCATCCAGCATCAGCACGTTGGGTTCGCCGACAAGCAGGCGAAGAAGCTGGAGCCGGCGGCGTTCGCCACCGGACAGGTCCTTGACCGGGGTCCACTGCTTCTCGTTGGTGAAACCCAGCTGCTCCACCAACTGGCCGGCACTGAATTCCTTGCCGCCCACGTTGAAGGACCGCTTTTCCCGCTCAATCACCTCGATGACGCGCAGGTCCTTGACGTCGTCGAGTTCCTTGACCTCCTGGGTCAGGACAGCGGTGACCACGGTCTTGCCCCGCTTGACCTTTCCGGCGTCGGGAAGGATCTCTCCATTGAGAAGCTTCAGGAGCGTGGTCTTGCCGGCGCCGTTGACGCCCACCAGTCCCAGGCGTTCGCCGGGGGCAAGACGCAGGGTGATGTTGTCGAAGAGCTTCCGCCCGTCATCGCTGCCCTGGAAGTTGAGGGAGACGTTCTCCAGGTCCAGCACGTCCTTGCCCTGGCGGGCGGTTGCCATTTTGCTGAGGGCCATGGAGTCCCGCGGCTCAGGCACATCTGCGATGAGGGCGTTGGCGGCCTCAATCCTGAACTTGGGCTTTGCCGTCCGCGCGGGTGCCCCGCGGCGGAGCCAGGCGAGTTCCTTCTTGACCAGCTGCTGGCGCTTGCCCTCGACGACGGACGCCATCCGGTCCCGCTCGGCACGGGCCAGCACGTAGGCGGCATAACCGCCTTCAAAGGGGTCAACGATCCCGTCGTGGACTTCCCAGGTCTTGTTGCAGACCTCATCGAGGAACCACCGGTCGTGGGTCACCACCAGGAAAGCACCCTGGTTGGGCCGCCAGCGCGTCCTCAGGTGGCGCGACAGCCAGGCCACACCCTCCACGTCGAGGTGGTTGGTGGGCTCGTCCAGCATGATGACGTCGTGGTCCTCGATCAGCAGTTTGGCAAGCGCCACGCGCCGCTTCTGGCCGCCGGAGAGTGCATGGACGTTGGCGTGCCAATCGACGTCGGACACCAGCCCGCCCATGACTTCGCGGATCTGGGGATTGCGGGCCCACTCGTAGTCCGCCTGGTCCCCCACGATCGCGGCACCCACTGTCAGGTCGCCGTCGAGCACGTCGCTTTGATCCAGGTATCCCACGTTGACGTCACCGCGCTTGGTGACCCTGCCCGAATCCGGCGTGGAGCGCAAGGCAAGCAGCCGCATCAGGGTGGATTTGCCGTCGCCGTTGCGCCCCACCATGCCGATCCTGTCACCCTCCTCAAGCCCCAGGGTTACCCCGTCCAGGACTGTACGGGTCGCGTAGGAGACCGTCAGGTTCTCGCCGCCAAGAAGGTGTGCCAAAGGAACTGCTTTCTGCTTCAGGTAAAAAACTGGAGGTTTAGAGGAGGGTGTCGGAAATGATGCGCGCGCCCGGAACCGGGCCATGGACTGCGAGGGCTGTCAAGCCGTAGTGCCGCAGATCCGCGGCCAGGCCTTCAGCGGCCACCGAATCATCAGTCAGCAGGGCCACCGTGGGCCCCGATCCGGAGACGATGCCCGCAATTGCTCCGTGCGATTCTCCGATACCCAGCGTATCGCGCAGGGCGGGCGCCAGTTCAATGGATGCCCGCTGGAGGTCGTTGACCAGGACACGGCTCAGCGCTTCGGCGTCACCGCTGCGCAACGCTGTCAGGATCTTCGGGTCCACCCCGGTGGGTTCTGCGGCGTTGGCGCTGGCCGCTTCGCGGAGGCGGTCAAGGGTGCGGTACACCTCGGGAGTGGGAAGCCCGTAGTCCGCGGTGACCAGTACCCAGTGGGTCTGTGCCTTAGCCAGCGCCGGCGAAAGTTCGTCGCCCACGCCCAGGCCAACCGCCGTGCCGCCAAGGAGGGAAAAGGGGACGTCGGCCCCCAGTTCGGCAGCGAGGTGCGCCAGCTCTTCCCGCGACAGGCCACTGTTCCAGAGCGCGTCGCAGGCCAGCAGGGTTGCGGCAGCATCTGCCGATCCGCCGCCCATGCCTCCTGCCACCGGCACGCGCTTGGTAATTTCCAGATGGACCCCGGTGGAGTGCTCGGAGACGTCGGCCATAATCGCCGCGGCCTTGTGGGCCAGGTTGTTTCCGTCGAGCGGGATGTCCGCGGCGTCAAGATCGACCGTGCTGGCCGGGCTGAGGCTGATGGTGATCCCGGGCGTCTCCGTGCTGGTGGCAGCCACTTCCTCGTAGAGGGATACGGCCAGGTACACGCTGGCAACGGAGTGGTAGCCATCCGGTCGCAGCGGCCCCACTTCCAGCGAAACGTTCACCTTGCCGGGGGCTTTGACGCGGACTGTCCTTGCGGTGAACCGTCCCGGGGCGCTCATGCCAGCGCCTGCTTGGCTTCCGCGATTTTCGCGAAGGCTTCGATGCCGATGACCTCGCCCCTGGCGGTGGGGTCGACGCCGGCGGCAACGAGGCAGCGCTCCGCTTCCGGCGCCCCGCCGGCCCAACCGGCCAAAGCGGCCCTCAGGGTCTTGCGCCGCTGGGCGAAGGCGGCGTCCACCACGGCGAAGACCTGTTCCCTGGTGGCTGTGGTGACCGGAGGCTCGCGCCGGGTAAAGGCCACCAGCCCCGAATGGATCTTGGGCGCCGGCCAGAAAACGTTCATGCCGATCACCCCCGCTTTGCGCATCTGGCTGTACCAGGCCGCCTTTACCGACGGCACGCCGTAGGTCTTGGAACCCGGCCCAGCGGCCAGCCGGTCCGCCACCTCATCCTGGACCATCACCAGTCCGTGCTGGAGGCTGGGGAAGTGCTGAAGGAGGTGCAGCACCACGGGAACGGCGACGTTGTAGGGCAAATTGGCCACCAGTGCCGTGGGCTGCACCGGCAGCTCCGTGACCTTCATGGCATCGGCATGCACCAGGTGGAAGGCTCCCGCGGCGGCCGGCCGCCATTCCCTGACGGTTTCCGGCAGTTTGGCAGCCAGCACCGGGTCAATTTCCACCGCCACTACCGACGCCGCAGCATCGAGGAGTCCGAGGGTCAGGGATCCCAGCCCCGGCCCCACTTCCAGCACTGTCTCTTCCGGGCCAACATCCGCGGCGGCCACAATCCTGCGGATGGTGTTGCCGTCGATGACAAAGTTTTGGCCGAGGGTCTTGGTGGGGCGGACACCGATCTCCTCCGCGAGCCGGCGTATGTCGGATGCACCAAACAATGGTGCGGGCGCGGGGATTGGTTCAGTCACCTAGGTATCCTATCCCGCGCGGTACGGGCGCCCCACCGGAAAAGAGGAGGGGGAAACAGGCGGGGAACCCGCCGGGAAAGACTGCCCGGTTAAACGGCTGCGGCCGGCCCCGGGTATCCGGGACCGGCCGCAGTGCCCGCATGGGCAGGCAATCCGCGAGGTCAGCTGGTGGCAGCCCAACCGCAGCCCCACGGCTGCAGGCCGCGCTGTGCGTAAACGCGGTTGGCAATGTCGATCTGCTGGGCCTTGGTGGCAAGGCTGGCGTTGGGGGCGTACGCGCCGCCGCCGGCGCCGATCCAGGTCCGGATATCGAACTGAAGGCCGCCGTAGTAACCGTTGCCGGAGTTGATGCTCCAGTTTCCACCGGACTCGCACTGGGCAATCTTGTCCCACATGGCTTCGTTCATCATTGCCGGAGCAGCGGCCCCGGTGTTGGCGCCTGCAGATGCCGAGGTGGCAGCCTGCGCAACGGGCTTGGGCTTGGTGCCCACGGTGACCTTCTCAGGTACGGGCTGGACCGCAACAGTCTCCGACACAAGGGTCCGGGACGCTTCGCGGCCGTCCACCAGTACCAGCTTGAAGGTCTTCTCCAGCTTGCCTGCGACGCCTTCCTGGGTGACTTCTTTTTCACCCTTCAGCAGTTCGGCGCTCTCACTGGTGACAATCTCGAAGGGGACGTCCTCTGTGGCGACCGCAGTCTGGCCGGTGTCGACGCGCGAGACCTTGATGACCATATTGTTCACCACGTGCGCGTTGGCCGGCTGCGACGTGCGGTCGTTGGCACCAAGGGCCAGGCCGGCGTCTTCGAGGACCTTGCCGACGGTGGCCGCCGTGGTGGTTGCGGTGTCCACCTTGCCGTCGGCAACAATGCTGACGGACTTCGGTGTGGAGATGGAAACGTAGGATCCGGCAACTGAAAGCTGGGCATCCTTGGGCGCGGAAACCGAGGACGCGCTCGCGACGCCGAGTTCAGTAACCAGCCCCGCGACGTCCTGCGCGGTAGTGTTCACCGTCTTCTCGGCACCGTCGAGGCTCACCTTGACCTCTTTGGCCTTGTTGACGTTGATGACCGTGCCGTTCTGGACCGACGCATCAACGGACGGTGACACGCGGTCTGCAGGGTTGAGTTCCAGGTTGGCGCTCTTGACCACCTGGCCAACAGTTCCGCCGAACGTCTGCACGGACGAGACCTTGCCGTCAACATTGAGTGTGATGGTCTTGTTATTGCCGACGAAGGCTACGAGGCCCACCACGAGTGCGCAGAGCACCAGCAGTTGCGCGCCAACCTTGACAAAGCTGAACTTGCCGTCCGACGTAAAGAACTTGATCACGATTGCCCGTAACTTTAGGTCCATCCGGGCACGGGGAATCGCGCAATAAAATGCCCGGTACGGCCACAAGGGGCAGTCCGGGCACCGTTGCGCCGCCTAAACTCCGCTCAATCGGCAGGCCGGGGCAACGCCCGGGAGCCTGCTGCAGAAAGAAGTGAATTACCCGCTGGCCTTCCCCGACCCCGGCTAATATCTGTCCACTGTAACCGTAGCGTTATAAAGCAACCAACAATTGTGCATACCGGGTATTTATTTGACAATGCCCGGGAAACGGCCGCCTAGTCCCAGGATCCGTATGCCCGTACGGTATTTTCGCTTATTCGGGCGCATATTTCGGCAAGATCGGATTCTGTCAATTCGGCCATGGCGCGGACTGTGTAAGGAACCATGTAGCTGGCGTTCGGCCGCCCGCGGTGGGGGTGCGGAGTCAGGAACGGCGCATCGGTTTCCACCAGGACCAAACCAGGGTCCGCAACTGCGAGGGCCCGGCGCAAATTCGCCGCATTCCGAAAAGTCAGCGTACCTGCAAAGGACATCCACCACCCTTCCTCGTTGCAGATCCTCGCCAGCTCGTCGTCGCCGGAGAAACAGTGGAAAACCACCCGCCCCGGCGCGCCTTCTTCCCTCAGTACCTGGACGACGTCGTCATGCGCGTCCCGGTCGTGGATCTGGAGCGTCAGGTCCAGGCGCTTGGCGATGTCGATATGGCGCCGGAAGGAGTACCTCTGATGCGCCAGCCCCTCCCCCTCGGTGCGGTAGAAATCGAGCCCGGTCTCCCCGATGGCCCGGATCCGGGGGTGGGAGGCGAGCTGCTCAATCTCTGCGAGCGCTTCTTCCAGTTGGCCGCGGGCGGCGTAACGGGGGGCGTCGTTGGGATGCAGCGCCACCGCCCCCAGCAGCCGCTCGTCCAGGTCCACCGCGCGGACCGTGAACCGGGACGATTCCAGGTCGCAGCCCACCTGGACTGCTCCCTGGACACCCACGGCCGCGGCGGCATCCAAAGCCGCCTTCACTCCGACCGGGGCCTGTCCGTCCGGGAAGTCAAGGTGGGTGTGGTTGTCCATAACGGGTACCGGCAGGGGTTCCGGAGCGGGCGGAAACGCCTTTTGCCGTGAGTTCCCCGGCTCCGGTGCGCCTGCCGTTGCGGGGTCCTGGTAGGCAGCGGGAGGAAGCGGATTGCACATCCGTCCAGCCTAGCCGCGGATGCTGCCGCATATTTGTCGGAACTCTCTGTCTGCGGTGGCAGTTGTGTTAGTAGTCTGGTACGAACACATGCGAACGCCCACCCGACGGGCGAAGGCAGGCTTGCTGTCCCGTCCAGGTGAACCAGCGCTGAAAGGTTGCCGATGGAACCCCACCGACGCACTGCCAACGATGTGAGCGCTGTGCACGGCAACCTGGCGGGAATTACCGATCCCGTCAGCCGTTTGAACGGTCACCGCCCCGCAGCCATGGACGCTGCTTCCTTCCACGCAGCGAGCCAGCGCATCCTCACGTCCGTTAATACAGTCATCGATGGGAAATCCGACGCCGCCAAACTGGCGCTGACCGTACTGCTGGCCCAGGGCCACCTGCTGCTTGAAGATGTCCCGGGCGTAGGGAAGACACTCCTCGCCAAGACACTGGCACGCACCATCGACTGCACCGTCAACCGGATCCAGTTCACCCCGGACCTGTTGCCGTCCGATGTGACGGGCGTGTCCATCTACAACCAGGCCTCCCGGCTGTTTGAGTTCCGTCCGGGGGCTGTCTTCGCCAACATCGTCATCGGCGACGAAATCAACCGCGCCTCGGCCAAGACCCAGTCCGCGCTGCTTGAATGCATGGAAGAGCACCAGGTGACGGTGGACGGCAACTCGTACCGGCTCGACGAGCCGTTCATGGTGGTCGCCACCCAGAACCCCATCGAAATGGAGGGGACCTACCCGCTGCCCGAGGCGCAACGGGACCGTTTCATGGCCAGGATCTCCATGGGATACCCGGACAAGGACGCCGAAATCGAGATGCTCGAAACGCATCAGGCAACCTCGCCCCTGGCCAAGGTTTCCGCCGTCGTCACTGCAGCTGAGGTGGCGGCCATGATCACCACCGTCCAGCAGGTTTACGTGTCCCAGGCTGTCAAGGAGTACACAGTGTCCGTGGGCAGGGCCACCAGGGAAAGCCCGCTGCTCCGGCTGGGTGCCAGCCCCCGGTCCATGCTGCAGCTGCTGCGCGCGGCGAAAGCCACCGCGGCCCTGGACGGGCGCGACTTCGTGCTGCCGGACGACGTCGTCCACCTCGCCGAAGCCGTGCTGGCACACAGGATCATCCTGGACCGGAAGGCCGCTGGTGCCGGGGAGACCCCCCACAGTGTCCTGCGGGGCATCCTGTCGCGCTTGCCCGTCACGTCCGGGACCGCTGGAGCCGGCACCAGGGCCCCTGCCCCTGCCGGCAGGACGGCTGCCCCGGTCACCGGCCTGGGCAGGAACCGCTAGGCGGCTACCCATGGCACTGCTGGACAAAGTGCCCCGGCACCTCTTCACCACCCGCGGCTGGGGCATGATCACCGCCGGCGGCATCGCCCTCGGAGCTGCGTACATCATGGGCCGCAGGGACTTGTTGACGTTGAGCGTGCTGCTCATAGTCCTTCCTTTGGTTTCCCTTGCCGGGATCCGGCTGGTGAAACCCAGGTTCCAGGTGTACCGGGAGTTCAACCCCTCCCCCGTGGAAACCTCCGCGCCCACGACCGTCCGGCTCGCGGTGGCCAGGACGGGAACCGGCAGCGGCCGGGCCACCATGGAGGAGCGGTTGCCTGCCCGTCTGGGCGAGTCGCCGGCGTTCCGTTTCCCTTCCCGTTCCGCCACAGGGGGCACCAGCCGGTACGAGTACCACCTGCGCTCAGCCCGGCGCGGGCAGTTCCTCATTGGCCCGGTGACGGCTGAGTTCACGGACCCGTTCGGCCTTTCGCTGCACCGCCAGGCGATTGACGACGGCGACATCCTCACCGTGACGCCTGCCGCCGTCGTGCTTCCCCTGACCGGGCTGGCCGGCGCCCGGGGCAACGACGGCATCACGGCCACAAGGATCCGGGCCAATCCCAGCGACGACGACGTCATGACCCGCGAGTACCGGCACGGGGATCCCATGCGGCGGGTGCATTGGGCCGCCACTGCACGCCACGGCGACCTCATGGTGCGTCAGGAGGAGTCGGTCACCACCCCCGAGGCAACAATCGTCATGGACCACCGGTACAGCGCGTTTTCCGGGGGCTCCGCAGGTCCGGCCGGGCAGGCTGGCCAGGACGGGCCCTCCATGGCCAGCAGCGCGGCCTTCGAGTGGAGCGTTGTGGCGGTCATGTCGATCAGCGCGCACCTGGCGGAGCGAAACTACGCCCTGCGCCTGCTGGACACCGGCGGCGGGCCTGCCTTCCTGCACTCGCCGTCCGCTCCCGAACCTGATGTTGAGGAGTACAGCGGCGGTGCCGGGCTCCAGTCCATCGGAGAAAGCCTTGCGGCCATCCAGCTGACCGGATCCCACCACGCCCGCCGCGACAATGTCCTTCACGAGTGGGCGGCCCGGGCGGCCACTCGCGACCGCACGTCCCATGACCCGGGGCCGGAGGCTTTCGACGACCTCCTCATGGACAAGCTGTCCGCACACCGCATGCGGGGTCCGGTGATCGCGGTGCTCGGAACCATTAGCCGCATGGAGGCCCTTGCGCTTGCCCCGGCGGCAGGCTACGCCACCAATGCCTTTGCCATCATCGCTGCCGAAAGGCCCGCAGAGTACGCGGATGTCCTGGAGGTGCTCCGCCAGGGAGGCTGGCGGGCAGTGGCCGTTGCCCCCTCGGTTCCCGTAGCGGCGGCCTGGAGCCAGTTCGACCAGGACCTTGCCATACCCGCCCCGACCGCAGACGTCCGCCGCGGAACGGGGGTGTCCCGGTGACCATGGCACCAGCCCGCAGGCACGGAACAGACCTGCCGTCCGGGACGCCTGGTGGAAACCCCGCCGCCCGGCCCCCGGTGGGCGCCTACCCCTGGGCCATGGCCGGAGCGATCGCCGTGGCCGTGTGCGGTGCCGCCCTTTCGCTGAACGGCGTGCTCCGGGGCTGGGGCTGGTACTGGCCGGTGCTGACCACCATCCTGGTGGTCAGTTTCACCCTGGCCGCCCTCCGGTCCCTGCGCGCGCAGCCTCTGCTCGTGACGGCCGGCGGGTTCCTTTCCCTGGGTGCCATCCTGACGCTGACTTTTTTCCGCAGCTCAAGCTTTGCCGGGCTTGTCCCCACCGGAGGCAGCTTTGCCGAACTGGACCGCCTGGTCCGGCGCGCCAGCGAGACTGTTCTCTCCGAGACCGCGCCCGTGGCGCCCAATGTAGGCATCGTCATGGTTACCTGCGCTGTCCTGGGCCTGGCGGTGATCCTGGTGGATGCACTTGCGCTGCCGCTCGGCATGCCGGCCGCTACCGGGGTGGGGCTGCTGGCCATCCTGGTGGTGCCCGCGATGATCAAGCCGCAGAGCGTAGGCTTCTGGGGATTCGCCGCAACAGTTGCCGGATACCTGATGATCCTTGCCTGCAGCCAGTATTACGCCCCCGATGCCCGGCTTCAGACCGATGCCGCCCGGAGTCCGGGCCACCTGCGGCGTGCCGTTCTCACGGGGTCCGTTGCACTCGCCGCAACCCTGGTGGCGCCCCTGGCCATTCCCGGCTTCGACCAGGGCACCTTCCCGCAAGGATCCCGCCTCAATCCGTGGGGCACGTCAACAGGACTGAACCCCATGATCACCCTGGGCAACAGCCTGCGCACTCCCGACGGAAGCGGGCGGATCACCTACGCCACCAATGCCGCCGCCCCGCTGTACCTGCGCTCGGTCACCGTGGACAATTTCGACGGCGAATCCTGGGGCCCCGACGACCGTGACGCTTCCCGCCTGCCGATGGGCGGCAGGATCGACCCTGGCTATACGGTGCTTGCCGACGAACAGCTCCGGCTGGTCACGGCCATCGACGCCGGCAGTTTCAACAGCCCCTACCTTCCCGCACCGTATGCCCCCGAAACGGTCCGCGGGCTCAGCGGCCGGTGGACCTGGGACCCGGCGACCTTGAGCATCAAGGGATCCGGCACCACAACATCACGAAGGCAGGAGTACCTGGTGACGTCCTCCGTGCCCAAACTGACGGCAGCGCTCCTGGATCAATCCTCCGCAGCAGTCCAGGGCATCCCCGAGGACTTCACCCGGATCCCCGGCAACGTTCCCGACATTGTGCGCGCCACCGCCGATACCGTCGCCGGGACAGGCACGCCGTACCAGAAGGCGATGGCGATCCAGAAGTACCTGCGTTCCGCCGCGTTCACCTACTCACTGCAGTCTCCGGTGCAGGGCGGCTACGACGGCAACGGGCTCTCGGTGCTGGCTGACTTCCTCGAGCAGAAGAGCGGATACTGCATCCATTACGCGTCCGCCATGGCCGTCATGGCGAGGCTGGAAGGTATCCCCAGCCGGATCGCCGTAGGCTACGCCCCCGGCCGGCTCACGGGTGCCACCGTATCCGTGGCCGGTCAGGGAGCGCTCCCCGAATATGAGGTGGATGCGCGTGATGCCCACGCGTGGCCGGAACTTTACTTCCAGGGCCTCGGCTGGGTGCCCTTCGAGCCCACTCCGTCCCGCGGTGTGGTCCCCGAATACGCCACGGAATCATCGGTATCTGCCTCCCCCGACGCACTGGACAACAACCAGGACCTGGTTCCCGGCGCCACGCCCGCTCCCGTTCCTGCACCCAGCACCACTCCCCTGCCCGCCCCCGGCGGTGGCGGCGGAGGCGCTGACGCCGGCGTCCAGCTCCTGCCGTGGCTCCTGGGCGCCGGCGGCGTCCTGGCGGTGGCGCTCCTTGCGGCCGCCCCCAGGATGGTTCGGGCGGGAATCCGGGCACGGCGGCTCCGGCCGCAGGACCCCGGCAAGGCCGTGCCCATGGGATGGCGCGAACTGCTGGACCTCGGCACCGACTACGGACTGCCCCCAGGCGCCAGCGAGACACCCCGGGCCTATTCGGCGCGGCTCCGTGGCACCCTGCTGGGGGACCCGGAAGGCGTGGACCGGCCCGCGCACCAGGCAGCCGCTGCCCTCACGGAAGAGTTCGAACGCCACAGCTACGGCCGCCCGTCCCGCACCATACCGGAAGAGGATACCGATGACGCAAAGTCCCGGTCCGCCCGGGACAGGGCAACGGCCATGGCAGCCGAAGTCGGGGCCGTGGAAGAAACACTGCGCGCCAATGCTCCGCTCAGGCGGCGGCTGCAGGCCGCCTGGGTGCCGCCGTCGGTCATGGGCGGCCTGGGGCGCTTCCTCGCCGCCCCGTTCCGCTCCACTGGCCGCGCCATTGGCCGAGTCCTGGCCAGGACGGCAAAAGCCGCCGCACGCTCCTGGCCTGTTCCTTCCAGGCCCGGACCGCGCGACGGCGTCCACCGGCGAAGCGGGGGCTGACCGCTACCAGCCCGTCGACTTATCCGGCGTAGGGATCGGCGATGCCGATGTACTGCGTGTAGAGGTACTCCTCGATGCCTTCGAGGCCGCCCTCACGTCCCAGGCCGGACTGCTTGACTCCGCCGAACGGGGCAGCCGCGTTTGAAATGACGCCGGCGTTCAGGCCGAGCATGCCGGTCTCGAGGCGCTCGCCCATCCGGATGCCGCGGTTCAGGTCCTTGGTGAAGACGTAGGCCACCAGCCCGTATTCGGTGTTGTTGGCCAGGCGGACGGCGTCGTCCTCGCTGCTGAAGGTGATGATCGGGGCCACGGGGCCGAAGATTTCCTCGGACAGGATCCGGGTGCCCTCCGTGACCCCGGACAGGATCGTGGGCTGGTAGAAGTAGCCCGGACCCTCCACCGGTCCGCCGCCCACGATGGCTTTCGCGCCGGAGGCAACAGCGTCGGAGACCAGTTCATGGACCTTGTCCCGGCTCTTGGCATCAATAAGCGGGCCCACTTTGGACTCAGGCTCGGTGCCGCGTGCGGTGGTCATGTCCTTCATTTTCGCGGCGAACTTCTCCGCGAACTCGGCGGCGATGGACTCGTGCACGATGAAGCGGTTCGCTGCCGTGCAGGCCTCCCCCATGTTGCGGAGCTTGGCGAGCATCGCCCCTGCGACGGCGGCATCCAGGTCAGCGTCCTCGAACACCACGAACGGGGCGTTGCCGCCCAGCTCCATGGAGGTGCGCAGGACTGTTCCGGACGCATCGGCGAGCAGGCGGCGGCCCACTTCCGTGGAGCCGGTGAACGAGAGCTTCCGCAGCCGGGAGTCCTTGATCAGCGGGCCGGTGGTGGCACCTGCCGTCGAGGTGGGGATGACATTCAGCACGCCCGCCGGCAGGCCGGCTTCCATCATGACGGCGGCAAAGAGCTGGGAGGTCAGCGGGGTAAGGTTCGCCGACTTCAGAACCATGGTGCAGCCGGCGGCGACAGCGGGGGCGATCTTGCGGGTGGCCATGGCCAGCGGGAAGTTCCAGGGCGTGATGAGCAAACAGGGGCCCACCGGCTTCTTGGTCACGAGCAGGCGCGACTTGCCGTCCGGAGACACGGAGTAGCGGCCGAAGGCCCGGACGGCTTCCTCCGAGAACCAGCGCAGGAACTCTGCGCCGTAGGTGACCTCGCCGCGGGCTTCGGCCAGCGGCTTGCCCATTTCCATTGTCATCAGCAACGCGAAGTCCTCGGCGCGCTCGGTCACCAGTTCAAAGGCACGGCGGAGGATTTCGCCCCGCTCGCGGGGAGGAACCTTCGCCCAGGACTCCTGCGCGGCGGCGGCCGCGTCCAGGGCTGCGGCACCGTCCTCGGGCCCGGCGTCGGCAAGGCTCAGCAGCACCTTCCCGGTGGCGGGATCTTCGACGTCGAAGGTCTTCCCGGAGATGGCATCGCGCCATTCGCCGTTGATGAGCAGGCCAGTGGGGATAGTGGCCAGAAGGGCGCTTTCGCGGTCTGCGGAAACGGCCGGCTGTGCAGTGACAGTCACGATGACTCCCTCGTCAGTAGGGTTGGTGCAGCCCGTCGGCAGCGGCCGGAGTGACCGGGCCCATACAGGCTGGATTACTGCCAGACTACTGCGGCGGCTTCACGCTGGTCTACGCCGTTGCGCACTGCCGGTCCGCGCTGGTGCTGTGCAGCTGCACAGCCGGTGCGGGTGCGGCCAGGGATTCTCAGCGGGCCGCCAAAACGGCTGAATAGAGCTCCCTTTTGCTCACCCGGACGTCCTCCGCGACGGCTGCAACGGCTTCCTTGAGCCGGATGCCCTGGGCCACGAGTTCGTTAACTGCCGCCACGTGGTCCTCCGGCGTCCCTGCCGCCTGGTCCGGCGCGCCGCCCAGGACAACGGCGATCTCTCCCCTGATCTCCGTGCTTTCCGCCCAAGCCAGAAGTTCACCGAGGGTGCCACGGATTACTTCTTCATACGTTTTGGTCAGTTCGCGGCACACCGCACCGGGACGGTCCGGCCCGAACCGTTCGCGCAGTGCCCGGAGCATGGCCTCCAACCGGTGCGGCGCTTCGAAGAACACCATGGTCCGCTGCTCGCCTGCCAGGTCCGCGAGCCGCGAGGCCCTCTCCCCTGCCTTCCGTGGAAGGAAGCCTTCAAAGCAGAACCGGTCCGTGGGCAGGCCGGACAACGCCAGGGCGGTGAGCACTGCCGATGGCCCGGGCACGGCGGTGACCGTCAGGCCCGCCGCCACGGCACCTTGCACCAGCCGGAACCCGGGGTCCGACACCGAGGGCATGCCGGCGTCGGTGACCATGACCAGGGTGTTCCCCGCCCGAACCTGGTCCAGCAGCTCGGCGGTCTTCGCGGCCTCATTGTGTTCGTGGTAGCTGATGATCCGTCCGGCCACGGTCACGCCGAGGCTCTGGACCAGGCGGTGCAGCCGGCGCGTGTCCTCGGCGGCCACGATGTCAGCGGTTCCCAGCAGCTCCACCAGCCTTGCGGAAGCGTCCCCGGTGTTGCCGATTGGAGTGGCTGCAAGCACGATGCGCCCTGGAGTTGCCGGGCCGGAATCTGGAGGGGTGCTGGGGTTAGGGTCCACGCCACCAGCCTACTGCTGCGGAGGACTGCCGGCCGCAAACGGTAGCATGGGGCTCGTGACGCAGACCTCGACGCGGCCGGGCGGGACCGGACACGCCGCCCCCGCAGCAGCAGGCAGCGAAACAGGGGGGACCCCGGGCGGTCCGGGGAGTACCGCAAAACGGCCGTGGGTCAGCCGCCCCGCCGAGGCGTTCACGGTGGAATCCCTCACAGCCAGGCTCCTCGGCAGCGTCCAAACATGGCGCGACTACCCGCCGTCGCTGCGGCTGTGGCTCCTGCTGGTTCCCGTCCTGGCTGCCCTCGTCGGCGGGATCCTGCGGCTTGTCCGGCTCGAGGCGCCGCCCAAGCTGGTCTTTGACGAAACGTATTACGTGAAGGACGCGTACTCCTACCTGATCAGCGGCTACGAACGCAGCTGGCCGGACAAGGCCAATGACGCGTTCAACTCCGGAAACCCCGGAGTGCTGCTGGAGTCCCCCGAGTACGTGGTCCATCCGCCCGTGGGCAAGTGGATGATTGCGGCGGGCATGTGGCTTTTCGGCCCTGACAACCCGTTTGGGTGGCGCTTCTCCGCCGCGCTGACCGGCACCCTGTCCATCCTGCTGCTGTCGCTGATCGCCCTGAAGCTGTTCCGGTCCCTTCCGCTGGCCGGAGCCGCGGGACTCCTCCTGGCCGTGGACGGCCACCACCTGGTGATGTCCCGGACCTCGCTGCTCGATATCTTCCTTATGTTCTGGGTTCTCGCCGCGTTTGGCGCCCTGCTGCTTGACCGGGATGACGGCCGGCGCCGGCTCGCGGTTCGGCTGGCCCGTGCTGCCGCAGGAAACGGCGGCATCCCCACGGCGGCCCACCTGCTCTCCGGCCCCTGGCTGGGCGTCCGCTGGTGGCGGGTAACGGCAGGAATCTGCCTGGGGCTCGCAATCGGGACCAAATGGTCCGGCCTGTTTTTCCTGGCCGGGTTTGGATTGCTCACCGTCCTGTGGGACCTGAGCGCCCGGCGCGTGGCAGGCATCCGCGGCTGGATCAGCGGAGGCGTCATCAAGGACGGCATCCCGGCATTCCTTAGCACCGTTCCGGTGGCCGGTGTCGTCTACGCGGCCACGTGGACAGGCTGGTTCCGGTCCGAACATGCGTACTTCCGCCGGTGGGCCGAGGGCAACCCCTCCGCCGAGTGGGGCTGGCTGCCAGACTCTGTCCGCTCGCTGGCCCATTACCACCAGGAGGCCTACACGTTCCACCAGGGCCTGGGCTCGGAGCACCCGTACGAGGCATCTGCCTGGAGCTGGCTGGTACTCGGCAGGCCGACGTCGTTCTTTTACGAATCGCCCCAACAGGGCACACCCGGCTGTGCAGTGGAAAAATGCACCTCTGCGATCCTGTCCGTGGGAAACCCGCTGATCTGGTGGGGTGCGGCGATAGCCCTGGTGGTCCTCCTGTTCTGGTGGGCCGGGCGCCGGGACTGGCGCGCCGGAGCGGTGCTGGCCGGCGTGGCCGCAGGATACCTGCCATGGTTCCTGTACCCCGAACGGACCATGTTCTACTTCTACGCGGTCTCCTTTGAACCGTTCCTCATCCTGGCCCTGACATACTGCCTGGGGCTCGTCCTGGGCAAGGCCGCCGACCCGCCCTGGCGCCGCCGCTCGGGGCTCTACCTGGTTGCCCTTTTTGTGGCGGCCGCCGTCCTCCTGTCGGCTTTCTTCTATCCTGTCTGGGCCGCCGAAACCATTCCCTACGAGGACTGGAAAGTCCGGATGTGGATGCCGTCCTGGATCTAGGGCAGGATGGCATCAGACCCCCAACGGAGCCGCTGCCGCGGCGTGGCAGCGGAAACGGAGACCTGATGTGAGAGAAGCGAGCACCGAACTGCTGGTTGAGCTTGACGCCGCCAGCAATGTGACTGACCTGCTGCTGGAGCAGCATGCGGCCAACCCTGCGCACGCCCTGTACCGCAGGAAGGGGCCCAACGGCTGGGTTGACGTCACAGCCCACAAGTTCCTGCAGGATGTCAGCGCGTTGGCCAAGGGCCTCATCGCCGGCGGCCTTGAGCCGGGCGACGCCGTGGCCGTGATGTCCCCCACCTCCTACGAATGGACCCTGGTCGATTTCGCGATCTGGTTTGCCGGCGGTGTGACAGTCCCCATCTACGAGACGTCCTCCGCACGGCAGGTGGAGTGGATCATCCAGGACGCCGGCGTGCGCCGCGTCTTTGCCGGCGACCGGGCCACGGTGGACCTGGTCACCACTGTGCTCGAGGGCTCCTTCCTGCTCCGGGACCGGCTGGTCAACGTAGTGCGGATGGATTACGACGGCGAAGCACCGGACCTTGCCAGCCTCGCCGCTGCCGGCGCGGGGGTTACCGACGCGGAGCTTGAGCGGCACCGCAGCCGGGCCGGCCTGGAGGACGTCGCCTCCCTGGTATACACGTCGGGCACCACGGGAAATCCCAAGGGCTGCGAGATCACGCACGGAAACTTCGCCCTGGTGGCGAAGAACATCGTGGCGTTCCTTCCGGAGCTGCTGCTGCAGGACCAGGCCCGCACCCTGATGTTCCTGCCCCTGGCCCACGTCCTTGCCCGTGCCGTCCAAGTGGTGTGCCTCGCCGCCGGGGCCACTCTGGGCCATACCCCGGGAGCCGCCCGGCTCCTTGAGGACCTGGGCACGTTCCGGCCCACTTTCCTGCTGGTGGTGCCGCGGATCTTCGAAAAAGTCAGGGCCACCGCCGCCCACAAGGCTGCCCTCGCGGGCAAGGCCTGGCTCTTCCGGGCTGCATCGGCCACGGCCATTGAGTTCTCGCAGGAAGAGGATAAGCGGAACCGCGGGATGGGCAGCGGCCCCGGGCTGCTGTGCCGGGTGCGCCATGGAATCTTTGACCGGCTGCTGTATCCCCGCCTTCGGCAGGCCCTGGGCGGACAGGTCGGGTACACCGTATCCGGGGCCAGTCCGCTGGCCCTGGAGGACGCCCACTTCTTCCGGGGCGCCGGCATCCCGGTACTGGAAGGCTACGGGTTAACCGAAACCACGGCGCCGTGCACCGCCAACACCCCGTCGCGTACCCGGGTGGGCTCAGTGGGGATACCCATCCCCGGCACCACCATCCGGGTGGCGGAAGACGGTGAAATCCTGGTGAAGGGAATTGGCGTCTTCAAGGGCTACCACGCCAACCAGGCCGCGAATGCCGAGGCTTTTGTGGACGGTTTTTTCCGGACCGGCGACCTCGGGGAACTGGATCCGCAGGGGTTCCTCACCGTGACGGGCCGTAAGAAGGACCTGCTGGTCACTGCGGGCGGCAAGAATGTGGCACCGGGCCCTCTCGAGGAAAAGATCCGTTCCCATCCGCTGGTGGCGCATGCGGTTGTGGTGGGCGATGGGAAACCCTTCGTCTCGGCGCTGGTCACCCTCGACCCCGAGGGCGTGGACAACTGGCGTTCGGAGCAGGGCCTGCCCGCCCTCTCAGCCAGCGACGCGATCAAGGACCCGGACGTCCTCGCGGCAGTCCAGGATGCGGTGGACCAGGCGAACCTGCTGGTGTCCAAAGCCGAGTCCGTCCGGAGCTTCTCGCTCCTCGATGCCCAGTTCACAGTGGAGTCGGGACACCTGACCCCGTCCCTCAAACTGAAGCGGGCCGCCGTCGTGCGTGACTACGGCGACGAGATCGCCAAGCTGTACGCCTGACCCCGTCCGCCCGGGCTGTATGGAGCCGACTGCCCGGACGGCGATCCTGTCCCGGTTACTCCTGGCCTGCGGCGGGAACCGGTTCGTCCTTCACCAGTCCGCGCCGCCGGCGGGTGGGCCAGGTGAGGATGAGCGTCAGGAGCGCTGTCAGGAGAACCAGGGCGGCGATCACCATCCCGGCATCAATCCAGAACTGGCCTGGGAACAGCCGGATCAGGGTGTCATCCATGCTGAAGGTCCAGGTGCCGTCGGCGAAGAAGATCCGGTGGAACTCGGTAAAGAACTGCTGCCAGCCCAGGAACGCCAGCGTCCCCAGGCCCAGGATGAGGACTAAGGTGACGATGGAGCCGGCGAACAGCCCCCGCCGGACGCCCCCGGTGCTTCGTTTGCGGAGGTAGAGGACGGCGATGAGGCCCAACAGGAGCAGCAGGACACCCGCGCCGAAGGTTGAGAGGATCACCAGTTTTACGTCCGCCATGTGGCTGACTTCGCCGTCCTTGAACAACTTGTCGCCGCCGCGGTGCACCAGGTCGCCCAGGTAGCGCGGGCCGGACCAGTTGCTGAGGTAATCCACTGCGTAGGAGCCGTAGGTCATCCGGTCGTCCGTGCTGAACCCGTACCCGTCGCCGGGGAATCCGGGGCGGTTGTATTCCACCCACAGGAACAGCGGACTGGTCACCGCCCGGACAGCCAGGATCAGCAAAGTTACCGGGAAGAAGACAGCAAGCAACACCTGCATGACGCGCGGCGCCACCGGCTTGGCGTTCGCGGCACTCTCACGTTGGGCATTGCGGCGCTCCACCTCTTCCTCCGGCGGGCGGACCTGCAGCGCGGACGTGGCAAGGGGCTCCCTGAAGACCGGGGAACTGCCGTCGCCGTCGGGGTCTGCGGCGGCTTCGGCTGCTTTCCGGTCCGCCCTGGTCTCAGGCCGGCCGGTCCCTTCCGGAACCCTTGATGTGGCTTCAGCGCCTGCGGAGCCGGCGCCTTTCGTCCCGGCCGTGCCGCTGGAAGCGGGGGAACCATCTGCGGTGGCGGTGGGAGTGGCGGAACCGTCAGCGGTGGATGGGGCCGGGGCGCCGGAGGCTGGGGCGGCCGAGGACCCGGATGCTGCGCTGGAACTGCTGGCTGCACTGGAACCGCGCCCGGGGGTCAGCCAGGAAAAGGCGGGCTCGTCGGAGTCCCGGGAGGTATCCAGGAGGGGTTCCGGCTGCGGCTCCGGGCTTTTGGCGCGGGCCGGTGTTTCGTCTTTCACAGCAGGTCACTTCCGTCGAATGTCCGCGCCGGGCCGGGGTCAGCAGGCGCGCTTTATCTGTTGACGAGCCTACCGTCCGCGCCTTCGGCTGGGCGAGGAACCACCCCGGTCGGATTACAACGATTCAGGCAGCGATTTCCGGGTAGCCCGCGTCCTCACGCCGGAGGTCCCCGCGTTCTCCGGCCAGGTAAGCCGGCCTGCCCCACTTCAGCACGTAGAACCAGTACGCAGCCAAAACTGCGGCGCCGATGGCAATCTTGGCCCACACCGGCAGTGCACTGGGAGTGACAAATCCTTCCACCAGCCCGGAGACAAACAACACCAGGACCAGGCCAAGGGCCACGGTGATCAGGGACCTGCCTTCCTCGGCCACCGCCCTTCCCCTGGTTCTCGGTCCCGGTGAAACCATCGCCCAGAAGATCCGCAGGCCGGCGGCACAGGCGATGAAGACTGCAGTGAGTTCCATCAGGCCGTGCGGCAGGATGTAGCTGAAGAAGACGTCGGTTTTGCCGGCAGCGGCAAAGATACCGGCGGCGACCCCCACGCCCTGGGCGTTGCTGAACAGGATCATCGGAACCCAGAAGCCGGTGATCCCCAGGGCGACAGCCTGTGCGCTGATCCAGGCATTGTTGGTCCACACGGCGCCTGCAAAGGACGCAGCCGGGTTCTCGGAATAGTAGTTGATGAAGTCTTCCTCGACGTACTGCCGGGCCGCGGCCTCGGACGCCACTGCCCGCAGCGCTTCCGGGGACGTGCCAATCCAGAGTGCGTACGCCGCACCGATGAGGG
This sequence comes from Pseudarthrobacter sp. CC4, assembly GCF_048957775.1. Taxonomy (NCBI): domain Bacteria; kingdom Bacillati; phylum Actinomycetota; class Actinomycetes; order Micrococcales; family Micrococcaceae; genus Pseudarthrobacter; species Pseudarthrobacter sp. CC4. The sequence continues at coordinate 130,566 of NZ_JARCCZ010000001.1, forward strand.
CGAAGGCCGTGCCGCAGGCAAGCGTGAGCCAGGTCAGCCGATAGAACGCAGCCGGAAGTGCCACCACGAAGAACCGTGCCAGGTCCGCCATGGGATTGGACCGCGCGCCGGTGAACCGTGTCCTCGCCTGGGCGAGGGTGGCGGACAGCGAGGCGGAGAGCCCGCTTTCGGGGGCAACCGAGCGGATCAGGGACAAGTGCGCGGACGTGGACTGGTACAGCGCCAGCAGTTCATCGGCCTCGCGGCCGCTGAGCCTGCCCTTGGAGGCAAGCTCGTGCAGCCGTGCCCACTTGTCCGCATTGACAGCGGAGAAGGCGTCCATATCCACGGGACCAGCCTAGCGCTCCGGCACTAGACTGTGAGCGACCACACCGTAAGCCTCGAGAACGGGAAAACCTGTGAGTTCGATTGTCACCGGCGAGGCCGTGGTGCTGGAACTGCGGCCGGCGTCCTTTGCGGCCCGCGCCCTTGGCCTGCTCCTTGATGTTGCCTTCAGCGTCATTCTGCTGGTGGCGATCCTGATTGGCCTGTCCGCTGCCGGTGAGGACCTCGACGAGGCGGCCACGCGCGCCCTGATCCTGGTGGCCGTGGTCTTTTGCCTGGTGATTGTTCCGGTAGGTGTTGAAACGCTCAGCCGCGGCCTGTCCTTGGGGAAGCTGGCCACCGGCCTTCGGGTGGTTCGGGAAGACGGCGGCGCCATCCGTTTCCGGCATGCAGTCATCCGCGGCCTGACCGGATTCCTGGAGATCTACCTGACTTTTGGCGGGATTGCGCTGACCGTTGCGCTCTTCAATGACAAGTCACGCCGGCTGGGTGACCTCATGGCCGGAACCTATGCAGTCCGTACGCGCGTCCCCGTGGAGCAGCCGGTGCCGGTCTTCGTTCCGCACCGGCTAAAAGCGTGGGCAGCCGCCGCCGATATCGGACGGATCCCTGATGCTACGGCCCGCAGGGCTACGCAGTTCCTCCGCCAGGCAGGGCGGATGGCCCCCCTGTCCCGCTCTGAAATGGCCGCGTCCATCGCCACCGAACTGTCCGCCCACGTGGCTCCGCCCCCTCCCGCCGGTACCGGGCCGGACGACTACCTTGCCGCCGTCGTGGCTGAACGCCGCAACCGGGAGCTGACCCGGCTGGCCCAATCGCGCCGGCGCAACACCGAGACGGGCGAGCGGCTGCAGCGGCTGCCTTTCGGCAGCTGACCGTCAGTTGTCGTACTCACTCCACGGAATGTTCCAGTCGCCGAACCCGTCGTCGTGGGCGGCGTAGTCGCCCTCGGTGTTCACGATCTGCACCACATCCCCGGTGCCCATGTTGTCGAAGACCCAGGCAGCGCCGTCGGGAGCGAACCCGATGCAGCCATGCGAGACGTTCGTGTTGCCAATGAACGGAAAGGCCGACTCAAGGGCCTGGTGGATGTAGGCGCCGCTGAGGGTGAGGCGGATGGTGTATTCCACGTCGACGTCACCGTAGTAGGCCGGATCGTCGGGTTTCAGGCCGATGCTCGAGGCCCGGAAGTGGTCGAACCGCTTCTTTTCCATCAGCACGCCATAGCCACGGGCCGACGGGAAGCGCTTGTCCCCCATGCTCACCGGCAGGGTCTTGACCACCTGGTCATTGACGCTCAGCGTGAAGGTGTGCGCGGCGGCGTCGGCAACTGCCACCTTCTTGTCGCCGATCGAGACGTTCACCTTCTTGTTGAAATTGGCAATCTGGCCGTTGCCCAGGTCCACGCCGAAGAGCTTCATATCCATGCTGATGGTGGAGTTGGCGGCCCAGAAGGTCTCTGGCCGGTACCGGACCATGGTGTCGCTGTACCAGTGGAACGCTCCCACCTGGCCGGCGCTGCTGGTGATGGTGATGGCCTTTTCCACGGCTTCGCGGTTGACCACCGGCTCGCTGAAAATGACCTGCAACGGCTGCCCGACGCCGACTTTCATGCCATCAAGCGGGTAGATGGCAGCGTCCGCCTCGTGCGTGCTGGATACCGTGCTGAAGGACTGCGTGGTGCTTGTTTCGCGGCCCGCCTGGTCCTTGACGACATACGTGTAGCTGTAGTCGGTGTTGAACTTGAGCGGTCCGGCCGCAGACCAGCCGGTGCCCGCGGCGTCAATGCGGCCCTCGACGATTTCACCTGAGGTACTGGTCAGGGTGACCCGCTCGATGGTGCCGTTGGTTACCTTCAGCGACACCGGGGCCGCCGGATTTACCTGCTTGGCGCCGCCGGCCGGAACGGCGTCGGACTTGACGGGAGCAATAACCGGCGAGGCAATGCCGGGGGAAGTCCTGATGGCGGATCCCGCCTCGGATTCGATGGCACCCCGGGCGATGCCCGGCGCAACCGCAGCGAAAACGCCACCGATGGCGGCGAGGACACACACGGCCACCACGAGGAGGATTTTCTTGAGGCGTCCCGGACGGCGGGACTGGACTTCGGGCTCCATATGTTTGATCCTAGGCGCAGAAAGTAACGGCCCGGGCGCAGTGGGCGCCCGGGCGCTTTACTTCTTAGTAACGATAATGCTCGGGCTTGTATGGGCCGGCGACGTCAATGTCCAGGTACTCGGCCTGGTCCTTGCTCAGCTCGGTCAGCTCAACGCCCAGGGCATCCAGGTGCAGGCGGGCCACCTTTTCGTCCAGGACCTTGGGCAGCACGTAGACCTGGTTTTCGTATTCGCGTTCGCCTTCGGGCTGGTCCTTCTTGGTCCACAGCTCAATCTGCGCAATGGTCTGGTTGGCAAACGAGTTGCTCATGACGAAGGACGGGTGCCCGGTGGCGTTGCCCAGGTTCAGCAGCCGGCCTTCGGAAAGGACGATGATGGACCGGCTGGCCTCGCCTGTGGCAGGGTCCTCCTCGAAAACCCATTCGTGGACCTGCGGCTTGATTTCGACCTTCTTGATGCCGGGGACCCTCGCGAGCCCCGCCATGTCGATCTCGTTGTCGAAGTGGCCGATGTTGCCCACGATCGCTTTGTTCTTCATGCCGGCCATGTGCTCCGCCATGATGACGTCCTTGTTGCCCGTGGTGGTGATGAAGATGTCACCCTGCGCGAGGACAGACTCCAGCTTGGCCACCTGGTAGCCGTCCATCGCGGCCTGCAACGCGCAGATGGGATCAATTTCGGTAACGATGACCCGCGAACCCTGGCCACGCAGCGCTTCCGCGGCGCCCTTGCCGACGTCGCCGTAGCCGCAGACGACGGCGACCTTGCCGCCCATGAGCACATCCGTGGCGCGGTTGATCCCGTCCGGGAGCGAGTGGCGGATCCCGTATTTGTTGTCGAACTTGCTCTTGGTGACGGAGTCGTTGACGTTGATGGCCGGGAACAGCAGCTTGCCCTGTTCAGCGAGCTGGTACAGGCGGTGCACGCCCGTGGTGGTTTCCTCGCTGACGCCCTTGATGGTGGCAGCCGTCCGGGTCCACTTCTTCGGATCCGCGGCCAGGGAGCGGCGGAGGACCTCAAGGAAGATTCCGTACTCTTCCGAATCAGTGGGATCAGCGGACGGCACGTTGCCCGCTGCCTCGAACTCCACACCCTTGTGCACCAGCATGGTGGCGTCGCCGCCGTCGTCCAGGATCATGTTGGGTCCCAGTTCGGGATTGGACTCCGCGCCCGGCCAGGTAAGGATCTGCTCGGCGGTCCACCAGTACTCTTCGAGGGTTTCGCCTTTCCAGGCGAACACCGGCACACCCTGGGGGTCCTCCACGGTGCCCTTGCCGACCACCACGGCGGCGGCGGCTTCGTCCTGGGTGGAGAAGATATTGCAGGAGGCCCAGCGGACCTCCGCGCCCAGGGCCGTGAGGGTTTCAATCAACACCGCTGTCTGCACTGTCATGTGCAGTGACCCTGCGATTCGGGCGCCCTGGAGCGGCTGGGTGGGCCCAAACTCCTCGCGCAGCGACATAAGCCCCGGCATTTCGTGCTCGGCAAGGCGGATCTGGTGGCGGCCGGCTTCCGCCAGGGAGATGTCGGCAACCTTGTAATCAAAAGTCATGGATGGTCCTTAATTCGTTCCGGAGGCTGAGTCATGTTGGTCAGATCCTGCCGCGGAGGCTGCAGCGAGCAGCTCCGGGGGCAGGAGCAGCGGTATGCCGTCCTCGATGGCGTAGCGGGGCTTGACCCCGGATTCCGCAGCGACGGCGGCAACCAGTTCCTCGCCTTCCTGCACCAGGGGCGAACCGGTCACGGGACAACGCAGGACGGACAGCAGTTCGGGACTGATCTTGGGCATTTATTGGTGCTCCCTGGCGGGCGCGCTCGCGCCGGTAGCGGACTGATGTGCAGCTTCCAGCCTACCGCCACATGGATGTCAGGAGGGTTCACGCAGGACGCGCAAGTGTCCCCTGCGGGTGCCTTCGGCGCCGGCCGGCGCCTCAAGGGCTGAATGGGGGCCGCGCTGCGCCGGCGGCTGCTTCGCCTGGTTGGGCAGGGCCGCAGCATCCCGGACGGCATTCGCAAGGGCGAGCAGGTCATCAGGGCCGGGCTGCTGGGGAGTCGACGGCATCGCCAGCCGCAGGACCTCCCAGCCCCGCGGGACCGTCAGGGAGCCTGCGTGCTGCTCGCACAAATCGTAACAATGCGGCTCGGCGTACGTGGCCAGCGGACCGAGGACTGCTGTGGAGTCTGCATAGACGTACGTCAGGGTGGCCACCGCTGACTGGCGGCAGGCAGATCTTGAACACTGACGGATAGCTCCCACGACATCACAGACTACTCCGTATCGCGGCCAAAACGGCGCATTGCTACCCCGGGGCCGCCGCGTCCGTGCCCCGGGCAGAATGTATCGCGTAAATGTTCCGCCGGGTTTACAGTCAATGTATGCAGTCATCGAACCAGAAATCCGGTTTCACGGTCCGGTTGGCTGATCCGGATGCCCGCAGGGATCCAGGGACCGGCTCACCGGGCAAGAGCTTCGCAATGCGCCGGCGCAACCGCCACGGGCGCGGGCTCCGCGGGGAAGTGGTGCTCCCGACCCATCCCGGCTACCGGACCCGCTCGGACCGCTTTGATGACATGGTGATGGATTCCGCCCAACGGCTTCACGACATCTGGGGCAAGACGCTGGACGGGGTCCGGTTTGGCGTGGACGAGATCCCCCCGGACCTGGAGCAGCTGGCAGCCAGCACTTCCCCCGCTCCCATGGGCTCCTATACTCCCGCTGCGGACGGGGAAGGACCCATGATTACCGTGTACCGGCGCGTGGTGGAACAGGCGAGCCCCGGCCCGGAAGAGCTCCAGGACCTGATCCACGATGTCGTTGTGGAGCACACCGCCGAGATGCTCGGAGTGGCTCCGGAGACACTGGACCCGGTCTACCGCCGCCGGTACTGAACCGGCCGCAGCGGCTGTGCGGCCGGCCTAGTGGCTGAGCGTCACGGGCACTGTTTCCTGGCCGGCGGCGGCCGCCAGGAATGCCAGCGTTGAGACGTCGTTCCTGCCATCCTGCTGAACCAGCACAGCGCCGTACGCGGCATCTCCGGATGCGGAAACTACGTAGCCCACGACGCCGACGTCCTCAACCTTGTCCGGCACCGCTATGGAAGACGTGGTTCCGCCGGCAATATCGGCGGTGGACGGGGTCCGGACTTTGCCGTCCGATGTGATGGCGGAATAGGTGATGGTGGCCCTGGCGTCCAGGGCGCCGAAGATCAGGCTGCGGCTCCCGCCCTGGGGAACCGGAACCACGTGCTGGCTGCCCAGCCTCACCCCTGACGCTGCCCAGGCGACGTCCGACGGCCGGTCTTCCTGGAGCCCCCGGGTGATCCGCGTGGCGGCGACGAACGAGACATCCGAGGACGCTGCCACCGTGTACTGCCCGGCGGGGACACCAGCGAGCGAGACTTCGGTGACGGCGCCTGCCTTTGCCGTAATGACGCCCCCGGAGGGCAGGGCCTTTTGGCCGTCCCGGCCGTAGAGCTTGACCTCCACCACTGCGTCCGACGGCCCCGGAACCGTCAGCTGAAGTGCCGGGCCGGCATCCCCATACCCTGGCTTCCCGGTCAGCTGGGCCAGCCCGGCGGGGTCCTGGATGTCCACGCCCGTCATCACCTGGCGCACAGCGGGAGCTGCTCCCGGCGCAATGAAGTCCACTCCCCCGGGGGTAAGGCCGCGCAGTACGCCCTGTTGGATCACGGCCGCGACGGGACCGCCGGCGCTGCGGATGTGGACACTGAGCTGCGGCTCCCCGGGCGCAAGGCCTGCGAGGACCACGGATCGAGAGGTGCCCGGAGCGACAAGCAGGCCGCGGCTGCCAGGCGCCTGGATCTGCCCTTGGGCGCCAAAAAGTTCCAGGCTTACGGTCGCCGGCGTGGTGGAGGCATTTGTCAGCACCAGCACGGACGCCCGGCCCACGGTTGTGCTCGCCCCTGCAAGCCACTGGTCGTTGGAGGGCGGCTGGCAGTTGGATGCTGCGGTGCCCTGGAGATCCCCGTCTGTGGCAGTGAACTTCATCACCGCTGCGGCCGATGCCTTCTGGTTTGCCAAGGCGTCGGCGCTCAGTACGCTGGCCTTTTCCACAGGACGGGCTGCCACCACTCCGGCCAGGAGTTCCTGGGGCGAACCGGCAGGAGCAGCCTGGCCGGGCTCCTTGGAAATTTCGACGGCGGTTGTCCCGTCCAGCTGCGACAGCCGGCTTGCCGGCAGCACTCCAGCCGAGCCGAGGACCGCCGCTGTGACAGAAGTGGCGGCCGTAGCGGACACCGGACTGAACTGGGGATCAGTTCCTGCCTCGGTGCCTTCCAGCAGCCGGGCCGGTCCCGGGCACACGCCCAGGCTCGTCCCGGCGGGAACAGCTACTGCCGGGGCGGCCACCGCACGGCTGGAATCCGCCTGTGGCAGGAGGGATCCACCCGCTACCACTGCCCCTGCTCCGGCGAGGATCACTGCCGCCGAAGCGAGCCCCGCCAGCGCCGCTTTGCGTCCCTGTACTGAAGCCCGCCGGGACGAACGATGGTCAGTGTCCGAGGTGCTTTCGGCGCCCGTTGCGCTTTGCGCCCCGCCGGAGGCCAGGGCTTCCGGCGCTTCAGCGGGCGGAGTGTGCTCATGCATTCTGGTGTTCCTTACGCAGGGAGCCCTCGTCCCGTGAAAGGCCGGTCCGTGTCCTCCGGGCGGGCATCGGGATGGCGAGCAGGACCGTCAGGCCAATCACCGTGACCTGCGCTACGGCCGTCCACAGCGCCCAAGGGTTCTCATAGCGGATGGTCAACTGTCCTCCGGAGGCAGGGAGCGTGAAGGCCTGGGCCCAGCCCGAGGTGGTTGCCGTGAGCCTGCGGCCGTCGATCCAGGCGCTCCAGCCCGGATCCGCGCGTTCTGCCAGGACCACAAGGCGCCCTTCCGGGCCGGCACCCACGGGGGCGTCGACGTCCGTGTAGGCGGAGGGAACCAAGCCGATGGAAGCACCGCTTGCGTCCACGATCCGCACCCGGTGCGCAACATCGGCAGCCTGCAGTACCGGCTGGTTCAGCGGGGTGATCCGCCAGAGCCATCCCACGTCGGTCTGGCCTACCGCCACAAGTCCGGGTACAGCATCCATCCTGCTGGCTGTCAGTTGCGCCGCGGTGTCCGCTGAGCGCAGCACAATGAACCCGACGCCGAGCTGCTCGAGGTCGTTCCGCGGGTCCACGCCCTGGCCTGCAACAAGGGTGGCCACCACGCGGCGGACGGCGGCGGCGACGTCATCATCCTCGCGTACTGACTCTGCCCCCGGCGCACCGATGATGTTCCGTGCGGACGCAATGGCCGAGAAACTGTCCAAGGTGGTACCGGCGCCCCGCATCAGGGTCGCATCGAAAGTGCCGTTGTCCCGTGTACTGATCAGCAGGGTGCGGGTCTGCTCCGGCCCCGTGCCGCGGTCGATCGCGGTAGCCGGGAGGGTCCGCGGGGTGGCAGGCTCCACCAGGCGGGGAGCTCCGAGCGCGTCGGCGTCGTCGGCAACGCCCGTTGCCGTGGCACCGGCGCCCGCCGGGCCCGTCCCCGCGGCGGCAGTCGCAGGGCGAAGCAGGTTCTGGGCGGACCAGGCCGCCATTCCCGCCAAGGGGCCGGCCAGCAGGAGGACCATGCTGACGGCAGCAACTGACCGCAGGGCAGTCCTGTGCTTGGTGGTGCTGCTGGCCACAGCTTTGTCGGTCATGGCCAGGAGTTGTTCGGCACCCAGGATGCCTGCGGCCAGGAGTGCGAAGGCCGCGGCTGAGACGGCCGGCCCGGTGAAGGGGGTCACCATCGTTTCCGCGCTCAGTCCGGTGGCCACGTGGCCTGCCAGCCAGCCGCCTGCCAAGGCAATGATGCCGGCCACCCAGAAACACCTCACTGTCCTGGCGCGGTGTCCGGGGACCAGCAGCCCGGCAACGGCCAGGGCGAGCACCGGGACCGCCGCCAGGAGCGCCAGCAGCAAGGCCCAGGGGAATGGGCCGCCGGTGAAGTGGGGAAGCCCCTCAAGGCCGCCCTGCGGATCAAACTGCAGCGGCTGTCCCAGCAGCTGCTGCCACAAAGGTGCAGCGTCAAAGGCCAGCGGCGGGCCGGGATCCGCCAGCAACGCCCTCGGCCTGTCGAGCACGGAGATGCCGAAGGGAATGAAAAGGGCCGCGGCGGGCAGCAGGGCCCACCAGACCGTGCGCCCGCGGCGGCCGAGCAGGAGGCCGCAGAGCACGATGACCACGGCGGCCGGAGCCAGGAGCGACGGTGCCGACGCGGCAACAACGGCCAATGTAAGGCCCGCGGCCGCGGCAGCGGTCCAGGACGGCGTGCCGTTGATGCCGGGCCGGGCCGGCGGCCTGTCGCCGAGGCGGCCGTCGGCAGGGGCAGGCAGTGTGAAGCGGCCGTGCCCTATTGCAGAGCCGGTGGCCCGCAGCAGCGCAAGGACCAGCAAGGGAAGCATGATGTGGGCAACCAGTGCGCCGGCCCGGCCCTGGTTAAGCGCCACCTGGAGGGCAGGGGCGGCAGCCCAAAAGACCGCTGCGGCCAGCCGCAGGCGGCGCCGGACTGTCAGGCCTCCCGCAGCGAACCACGCCGTCAGCCCGGACAGCGGAGTTGCGAGCAGCAGCAGCCAGGCGATGGCAGGGTTGGCGTCGCCCCCGCCGAGTACGCCCAGGATCCACAGGACGTATCCAAAGGGGTCTCCCCGCCCGGGCAATCCTGCGCCGAGCGTGATCCACCAGCTTGAGGCGTGGTGCCACAGATCGCCGAGCTCGCCGGAAACGGGAATGAGGGCGCCACCGGTTACGGCGTCGGCACGGAAAAGTCCCGTAAGGGCCAGCATCGACGCGACGGATGCGATGATGACGGTGGCCAGGGCGCCGTTGCCCACCCAACCGCGTTTTGAGGTGGCAAGGGCCGCGAAGTCGTCCGACGCATCCCCCGTGGGTTGGTGCGCCAGTGGATCCTGCTCGAGGTCATCGGCAGGTGAATTGTCCGAGCCGAGCGCCTCCATCAGGGACCGGCGGTGGCTCCAGACCTCGCGTCTGGGCGTTTGGAGCTTGCGGATCACCGACCTGCGGATCCGGCGGGTTTGGCGGGCGCTGCGTCGGGCCTTGGCCACGGCGCGCGGCCTGCCGAGGGCGGCGCAGGTAGCAACCAGCTGGGACAAGCCGTGGCCGGGGTCTTTTACCAGAATGCTGAGCACCAGCTTGAACAGGCTGCCCAGGAGGGCCCCTGTTCCATGGACGGGTACCATCCACAGCGGCGAGTGTTTCAGGCGCAGATGGACCTGGGCTTTCCGGGCGGCTGCGGCATTGCCCAGCGCGTGCGGCCGGTGCGCGACGTGGAACATCCTGGCCGCGGGCACCACCACAACGCGGTGCCCTGCCAGCCGGTTGCGCCAGCAGAAGTCGACGTCATCGCCGCTGCCGGGCAGGGCGGGATCGAAACCGCCCAGCTGCTCCCAGATGTCGCGGCGAACCAGCATTCCGGCGGAATTGACCGCAAAGGTGTCACTGCGTCCGTCGTACTGTCCCTGGTCCAGTTCGTCTGCGTCGATCAGGGTGAGCCGTTCGGCCCACCGGCTGGTGGACAGGCCGACGTCGATCAACTTGCGTCCGGCGTCCCAGTCCAGCTGCTTGCAGCCGGCTACGGTGACGGAAGGCGCGCGTTCGACGGCGCTGAGCAGCTCGGCGAGGGCCTGCGGTGCGGGTGCTGCATCGTCATGAAGCAGCCAGATCCACTCGGCCTTGCCGCCTGCATCGCTTCCGCGCCATGGCGCCAGTTCAGCCAGGCCGGCCAGCACCGCCGCCCCCATGCCGCCTTTACCCCGCTGCTGGCTGACGACGTGGGCCGTGCCCAGGGCCTGCTGGAGAAGGGCCTTGGAATCATCCCGGGAGCCGGTGTCGACGCCAATGGCGTAGTCCACGGGCCGGGTCTGGTCCGCTAGGGCTGCGAGGGTTCTGGGCAGATAGGCACTGCCGTTGTGGGCGACCACAACGGCAGTGACATGGACATCCTGGTGAATTAGATTGCTCGCTTCCTAAGCCGCCGGCGCTCGCGCTCGGAAAGGCCTCCCCAAATGCCAAACCGTTCGTCGTTCGCCAACGCGTACTCCAGGCATTGCGAACGCACGTTGCAGGCCCCGCAAACCTTTTTTGCGTCGCGGGTGGAGCCGCCTTTTTCAGGGAAGAATGCCTCGGGGTCAGTTTGGGCGCACAACGCGTCTGTTTGCCAGCCCAGCTCGCCCTCGTCGTCGAAATCCTGCTGGAAAGGCAGTCCGATCCATACGGGCTGGGTGGCGCCTCCTGCGGCAAGCTCCATGGGAGGGTCGAGTTCATCCTCCGGCTCGGCGCCGCCGTCCAGCAGGGCCTCGTGCGCGGCGAGGAAGGCAGTGGCCTGGTCCTCAAGGGCGCCCCCGGCGTTCCTGTTGTACCGCTCGGCGGCATGGGGGTCGGCCGGGTCAACGTACCAGTCGCTCGGCACCCCCCGCGCGCGGTATTTTGCCGTTGCCTGGCCGGCCACGACGGCATCTTCCTGGATACGCTCTGCTTGCCCCATGGCGACCCTCCTGATGTTGCAGCCCCTGCCTGGATACGTGGCACTCGGTTGTGTGCCGGCATTTACGCAGTTGCCTTTAGTTATCTAATTACACGTGTGTAACTTGGGCGAGTCAAGCCGCTGCCGGATAATAATCACTCTGGATCACGAATAAGGCGTACGCCACGCCCGGTAATTTATTACGACCGCGCGGTGCAGAAGTCCGGCAGCCCGAACCGACGGCCCTGAACCCTCAAATTCACCGCCGTTTGCCGGAAAATAGCCGCAATCCCAAGAAATAGCAAGCACGCTGAGCATCTGGTGTGAGATATCTCACGCCGTGTTACGGGACGGGCCCTTGTGCGCTGCGCCGGCGGAGGCCGGCAAACCGTGGTCCAAAGACCTTCGCCGGTGGCAGGATGTAGCCATGACCAACCCGGCAGCCGACCTCATGGCAACCCTTCGTTCAGGCAACTCCACCGCCCCGCGCCTCACCTGGTACGGCCCCGGCGACGAGCGCGTCGAGTTATCCGGCCGGGTGCTGGACAACTGGGTTGCCAAGACCAGCAACCTGCTTCAGGACGAACTGGACGCCGCCCCCGGCATGCGGCTCGGCCTGGAACTGCCGGCGCACTGGAAGTCGATGGTCTGGGCACTTGCCGCCTGGCAGCTCGGGATGCAGACGGTCCTTGACGGCAGCTCGGCGGATTACCTGGTCACCGCCGATCCGGGAACAGTCGAGGGAAGGTACGACGCCGTCATCGCCGTCGCGCTGCCTGCGCTGGCCATGCGCTGGCCGGGTGAGCTGGGCACTGGCTATATCGACTACGCGGCGGAAGTCCGCTCCCACGGCGACGTGTTCATGGCCCACGCCGAAGCTGATCCTTCAGGCTGCGCGATCGTGGCCAGCGACGGCCGGCGCCACCTTCACCGGGACCTGCTCGACGGCTTCGCGGCACCCCATGAAGAGGGCGTGCGGCTGCACATCCCTGCCGGGAACGGCCTCGAGGCTGCCCTGTCAAACGCCCTCGGCGCCTGGCGGCGCGACGGCTCGGTGGTGGTAACCCACCCGGACGTGCAGCTGACGGACAAACTGCTCGCAGCGGAACGCATCCACGGCAGCTGAGCTGCCGGGCCGGCTAAGCCTTGCCCTGGCCTTCGGCCGAGGTTTCCCGCTCGACGGCGACGGCGTGCTCCGTGGTGCGGCGGTCGTGCTCCTTGGCGTGGTGGTGCAGCTCGATGAGCTCGTGGTCGTGGGAAAACTCCGGCTCCTGGTCCAGTTCCTGGTTGAACACCAGGAACCGGTAGGCGAAGAAGCGGACAACAGTGGCTACCAGGATGCCTACTATTCCAGCGAAGAACAGCATGTTCTTGTCCGTCACGCCCATACCGTACTTGGCGAGCGCCGTGAAGCCGGTGGAGATGCCGATGCCGATCCCGTTGATGAGGACGAACATCAGGAATTCCCGGAGCACGTTGGCCTGCCGACGGTGCCGGAAGGTCCAGAGCCGGTTGGCAATCCAGGAGAACACCGTGGCCACCGAGGCGCCGACAAACCTTGCCTTGGCCTCGCTGTCGGTCATGGGGCCGTGCATGAGGTAGTAGGTCAGGCCGTTGTCGATGACGAACGCAACGCCGCCAACAGCTCCGAATTTGGCTACTTCACGCCAAAAAAGGGACGCGAGCCCCCGGATACGGTCTGCAAGTGCGGTAAACATGGCCCTCCATGGCTGTCTGAAATGTGGGCCATCGGGCCAGACGCCTATTTTAGCCCCCAAACCTGCGTGGCAGCCTCCCCAACCTGCGCCGGGGCCTTCGGCGGCCGAAACACTCCTGCCCGCCGCGGACCGGAAACGTGGGATACCGGGCGGTCTTCGGTAGGCTGGCAATGTGACTTTTCCAGTAATAGGCGTGGTGGGCGGCGGCCAGCTTGCCCGCATGATGGCCCCGGCCGCAACCGCACTTGGCTTTGAACTACGCGTCCTTGCCGAAGGTGACGATGTCTCCGCTGTCTCGGCGGTGCCGTCCTCGCCCGTGGGTGACTACAAGGACCTGCAGACCCTCCTGGACTTCGCAGAAGGCCTGGACGTCATGACCTTTGACCATGAGCACGTCCCAACGGCCCACCTTCGTGCCCTGCAGGATGCCGGCGTCAATATCCAGCCCGGACCCGACGCGCTCGTCAACGCCCAGGACAAGCTGGTAATGCGTGCAGCCATCGACCGGCTGGAACTTCCCAATCCTGCCTGGGCCGCCGTGAAGGATGTGGCCGGCCTCGTCAGCTTCGGGGAACAAACCGGCTGGCCGGTTGTGCTGAAGATGCCGCGCGGCGGCTACGACGGCAAGGGTGTCCGCATGGTGGGCTCAGCGGAAGAGGCTGCGGACGCAGAGGAATGGTTTGACGCCATGAGCCCCCTCCTCGCCGAGGCCAAAGTCGAGTTCACGCGGGAACTGTCTGCGTTGGTGGCACGGACGCCCGACGGCGAGGCCCGGGCATGGCCCGTGGTGCACACCATCCAGGTGGACGGCGTGTGTGACGAGGTCATAGCGCCCGCGCTGGATATCCCCGTGGAGGTTGCCGCGGCAGCGGAAGACGCCGCACTGCGGATTGCCGGCGAGCTGGGAGTGACGGGCGTGCTGGCCGTTGAACTCTTCGAGACGCCGGGCTCCGGGGCAGGGTTCCTGATCAACGAACTCGCCATGCGCCCCCACAACACCGGCCACTGGACGCAGGACGGCTCGGTGACCAGCCAGTTCGAGCAGCACCTCCGGGCGGTACTGAACCTTCCCCTCGGCGCCACCGATGTCCTTGCACCGGTGGTGGTGATGAAGAACTTCCTGGGCGGCGAGAACCAGGACCTGTATTCCGCCTTCCCGCTGGCGCTTGCCAGCGAACCTGCCGCGAAGGTGCATTGCTACGGCAAGTCCGTCCGGCCCGGCCGCAAGATCGGCCACGTGAACCTGGTGGGTTCATCAACCGCGGACGTCGAGTCCGTTCGCCGCCGTGCCACCATGGTGGCCAACATCATCCGCGACGGGCGGGTGGCGGCGGAGGAAACGCCAAGCACTTTCGAGGAGAACGCATGAGCGCCCAAGCCACACCAGCCACCGCTTCGGAGACAGCGCCCCTGGTAGGCCTGGTCATGGGCTCCGACTCGGACTGGCCTGTCATGGAAGCCGCCGCGGACGCGCTGGCGGAGTTCGGCATTCCGTTCGAAGCCGACGTCGTGTCAGCCCACCGCATGCCTACGGAAATGATCCGCTACGGGCAGACGGCCCATGAGCGGGGCCTGAGGGTCATCATTGCCGGCGCCGGGGGCGCGGCCCACCTGCCGGGCATGCTGGCCAGCGTTACGCCGCTTCCGGTCATCGGCGTGCCTGTCCCCCTGAAAACCCTGGACGGCATGGACTCACTCCTGTCCATCGTCCAGATGCCGGCCGGCGTTCCGGTGGCTACCGTTTCAATCGCCGGGGCACGCAACGCGGGACTTCTGGCGGTGCGGATACTGGCAGCCGGCACGGACGAGCTTGCCGCATCGCTTCGCGCAGACCTCCTTGATTTCGCCGCGGACCTCAACGCCGTCGCAACCCGCAAGGGTGCGAACCTGCGGCAAAAGGTCAGCGAAGTCTTCGCCGAAGGCAACGGCGCCCTGCGGGGCAGCCGCTAGGGCGGCGCGTATGTCCAGCAGCAAGCTGCATGACTCCGCTCCCGGCGGCGCAATGACAGACCCCGTCCGTTACCCGGTCAGCGCCTCTCCGCACGTCCGCACCAAGCGGGCCTTCGTGCTTGTCCTCCTGACTCTCCTGGTCCCGGGCAGTGCCCAGATTGTGGCCGGCGACCGCAGGCTGGGCCGCGCCGCACTGGCCGTAACGCTCTCCGTCTGGGCAGTGCTGGCGCTCACCCTGCTCCTGCTGCTCCTCAACCGGCCCCTCCTGATCAACATCATCACCAACCCCTTCGCCTCCCTGGCGATCGTGATCCTGCTGGTAGCGCTGGCCGTCGGCTGGGCGGCACTGTTCATCAACACCCTGCGGCTGATCCGCCCCGTACTGCTGGAGCCCTCGGTACGGCCCGCCGTCGGGTTTGCCCTGGTACTGGCCCTGGTCCTCGGGAGCGGGTCGCTCGGCTACGCCGCCTACCTCCTCAATGTGGGCCGTAACGCGATCGGCAACATTTTTTCCGCCGGGCCCGCTATCGACCCCGTGGACGGGCGCTACAACTTCCTGATGATGGGCGGCGACGCCGGTGAGGACCGTACCGGACGGCGTCCGGACAGCCTCTCGGTGCTGAGCGTTGACGCCGAAACCGGCCAGACCGCCATCATTTCCGTCCCCCGCAACTTCCAGAACGCGCAGTTCAGCAAAGACTCGCCGATGCGGGAGATCTATCCCGACGGCTACAACTGCGGCGACGAATGCCTGATCAATGCCATTAACACCGAAGTCACCAACCAGCACGCGGACCTCTACCCGGGGGTGGCCGATCCGGGCGCGCAGGCAACCATGGAAGCCGTCTCCGGAACGCTGGGAATGACAATCCAGGCCTATGTCCTGGTGGACATGGAGGGCTTTGCCACGCTCATCGACGCCATGGGCGGCATCAAGATCAAGGCCGGCGGCTGGGTCCCCATGAGCGGCTACTTCGACGATTACAGCCAAACCCACGGCATGCCCCTCGGGTGGATCCCGGCCGGAGAGCAGACACTCGACGGCAACCAGGCGCTCTGGTACGGACGGTCACGCGAGTATGTGGATGACTACGCCCGCATCCAGCGCCAGCAATGCG
This sequence comes from Pseudarthrobacter sp. CC4, assembly GCF_048957775.1. Classification (NCBI taxonomy): domain Bacteria; kingdom Bacillati; phylum Actinomycetota; class Actinomycetes; order Micrococcales; family Micrococcaceae; genus Pseudarthrobacter; species Pseudarthrobacter sp. CC4. Next base: position 146,301 of record NZ_JARCCZ010000001.1, read on the forward strand.
TCCAGCAGGCCATGCTGAAGCAACTGGACCCGGCCACGCTGCTGGCCAAGTTCGAGGACATCGCCAACGCGGGCACCCAGGTTGTGGAATCCAACATTTCTTCCTCCCAGCTTGGCAGCTTCCTGGACCTCGCGATCAAGGCGAAGGGCCAGGACGTCAAGCGGCTGACAATCGGCCCCCCGGACTTCGACGCCTCCTTCTCCACCGTCCCGGACTTCGACCAGATCCACCAGCGCGTGGACCAGTTGCTGGCGTCGGCCTCCGCCAAGGGCGCCCAGTCGGCAGGAATTCCCGACGACGCCATGGCCGTCCCGAAGACGGGCGCCGGGCACATCCAGGCGGCCGGGGCCTCCCCCGTCGCCCTGCCGGCCGGCGGCCGCGCCCCGCAGCAGCCCACGCCGTCGGACTTCACCCCGGTGACCACAACCCCCGACGGCGAGCCGATCACCGAAGAGATGCTGAACCAGCTCAAGCGCAATGGCGATGAAGAAACCATCCGCCAGCTCGTGGCCACCAACGGCCAGTGCGCCCCGCTCTAGCGGCCAACCCACCAAGGAACGGAACGGTTTTGTACCAGATTGACAACGTCCTCCGGGATTACGCCTGGGGTTCGACGACGGCCATCGCCGCCCTCCTGGGACGCCCGGAATCCGGCGGCCCCGAAGCGGAACTGTGGATCGGCGCGCACCCCGATTCCCCATCGGTTGCCCGCGTTCCCGAGCACGGTTCGGCGACCACGGGCCTGGACGCCCTGATCTCGCGCGATCCGGAGCATTTCCTTGGCGCGGACTCCGTGGCCCGCTTTGGTCCGCGGCTGCCGTTCCTGGCCAAGATCCTGGCGGCAGCCCAGCCACTGTCCCTGCAGGTCCATCCGAGCCTGGAGCAGGCACGGGCGGGGTTTGCGCGGGAAAACGCAGCGGGCCTGGCTCCGGATGCACCCAACCGGAACTACCGCGACGACAACCACAAGCCGGAGATGATTCTCGCCCTGACGCCGTTTGAGGCGCTGTGCGGTTTCCGTCCGGCAGCCCGGACCGTGGACATCCTGCAGCATGTTGCGGCCGCCTTCGACTCCGTGGAGGGCGGGGCTCCCGCGCTGGTCAATGGGCTGCTTGCGGACCTCCAGTCCCCCGGTGAAAGCACGGGCCTGCGGAAGGCCTTCGAGCGCCTGATCAGCGGCGGCCAGCCCGTGGCTGATGCTACTGCGCTGGTGGTGGCCGCGCTCCACTCCGGAGCGCCCCTTGCCCCCTACGAGGCCGAACTCAACACAGTGATCAGCCTGAACGAAAAGTACCCCGGCGATCCCGGAGTCCTGATCTCCCTGCTGCTGAACCGCATTTCGCTGGCGCCGGGTGAGGCGGTCTACCTGCCCGCCGGAAACGTCCATGCCTACCTGCACGGCCTGGGCGTGGAGGTCATGGCATCCTCCGACAATGTCCTGCGCGGCGGCCTCACCCCCAAGTTCGTGGATGTGCCCGAACTCCTGCGGACTGTCGACTTCCAGCCAGTGGCCGTGCCCAGGCTCGCGGCCGAAAGGACGGTCCTGGACCAGGAACTGTTCCGCCCGCCGTTCGAGGAATTCCAGCTCCAGCGCATCGAGCTCTCACCCGGCGCGGGACCGGTACCGCTGGCACAGTCCGGCGCGGCCGTGGTCATTGTTGTGGCCGGCAACATCTACCTGGATTCGCCCAAGGGCGACCTGGAGCTCTCCCGGGGCGGCAGCGCCTTCCTGGCCGCAGCCGAGGCTCCGGTCAACGTTCACCCGGTGGCAGGGAGCACGGAACCTGCGCTTGCTTTCGCCGTGACCACGGGCCTTTAGCAGGCTGCGCCCCGCGGCTTACTGGCGGCAACGGCAAGGGCGACGGCGGCACCCGGGCGGGTGCCGCCGTCGCCCTTTGCCTGCCGGGGCTAGCTGCCCGGGCGCAGCTTCTTGAGTACGGGCCGGACCCTGCCGGCAGCAGCCTTCAGCAGCCGCCGGCCGGTCTGCAGCCCGCGCCGCGCCAGTGGCATGGCCTGGGCATAGGCCGGGTAGAACGGCGAAAGCGGTTTTTCCCAGGTGCCCAGCAGCATGTTCTCGTGCTTGGCGAACTGCTTCTTGAAGTCGGAGATGCCGTCGTTGAGCAGCCCGTTGAAGTCGTAGCGGGAGCATCCGTCCTCGCGCATCGCCTGCAGCGCCGCCCATTTCACGCCGTAGTTGACGCGCTGCTTCTGCCCCTCGCCGGACACGCCGCCGTAGAGCTCGAAGGCGGTGGCGCCGCTCCTGGCGAGCCAGACAAACGCCAGCAGCTGCTCGCCGTCGAACGCCCCGATGATCGGCGAGCCGTCCGCCATGTTCTTGAAGATGTCCCGGTAGTACTGGTCCTCGTGGATCCCGAAACCGGCCCGGTCCGCGGTCTCGTGGTAGACGGCCAGTACCTGCTCAAGTTCGGCGTCGTTCTTCACTTTGCGGAACTCAACGTCGCTGCGCATGGCCTTGCGGATGTTGGCCCGGGTGGACTTGGACATGTCCGCCATGAGCTCGTCATCGGTCCTGGTGAGGTCAAGGATCAGGGTCCGCGGGATAAGCACCGTATTGCTGGATGACCGGAACCCGGCGGCCGCCACTGCACCGGCGAAAACTGAATCCTGGTCCCAGTCCGGTTCGATGCTCAGGGCCACTCCCCGGTGGCGGACGGCGGCATGGCGGGCCAGGCTGTTGAGGACCGCCTGCGCATTCTCCGGTGCGCACATGGGGCCACGGGGAATGTACACCAGCGCACGGAACGGAAGGGGAAGGCGCCGGACCAGCAGCTGGGCGCAGCCAATGGTGTTCACGCCGTCATTGATGAGCACACGGTCCACGGACCAGCCGTGCATGGCCTTGGTCTCGCCCCACCCCCAGAGCTGTTGCGGATGTCCCTGGAACCGGTCAACGTGGTCGTCCCAGAGGGCGCGGTCAGTACAGGGCACAACAGCAGGAATCATGGCTTCAACCCTATACCAACGGCTTAAACGCCAGGCCCCCGGAACGCGGTGCGCTCCGGGGGCCTGGGATCACAACGCGGCCGGGGTCAGCTCTTGCGGGCGTAGCCTTCCCACTTGTCAGCCCGGTGCTCGCCGTCAACGAAGCGGATGGTGCCGGACTTGGAACGCATGACGATGGACTGGGTGAGGACCCTGTCCTTGGAGTAGCGGACGCCCTTGAGGAGGTCGCCGTCGGTGATGCCGGTGGCGGCAAAGTAGCAGTTGTCACTGGAGACGAGGTCGTTGGTGGACAGGACCCGCTCGAGGTCGTGGCCGGCGTCGATGGCCTTCTGCTTCTCTTCGTCGCTGGTGGGCCACAGGCGGCCCTGGATGACACCGCCGAGGGACTTGATGGCGCAGGCGGCCACGATGCCCTCCGGGGTCCCGCCGATGCCCATCAGTGCGTCGACGCCGGTGCCCGAGCGGGCGGCCGCGATGGCGCCTGCCACGTCGCCGTCCATGATGAACTTGGTGCGCGCGCCTGCCTGCCGGATTTCCTCCACCAGCGGCTTGTGGCGGTCACGGTCGAGGATCATGACGTTGAGCTGGTTGACCTTGACGCCCTTGGCCTTCGCGATCAGGTGCAGGTTCTGCTTGACCGGGAGGCGGAGGTCCACCATGTCAGCGGCTTCCGGGCCAGTGACGAGCTTCTCCATGTAGAACACGGCGGAGGGGTCGAACATGGAGCCGCGCTCTGCCACTGCCAGGACGGCGAGGGCGTTGTTGATGCCCAGCGCGGTCAGCCTGGTTCCATCGATGGGGTCAACGGCCACATCGCATTCGGGCCCCGTACCGTCACCGACGCGTTCGCCGTTGAAGAGCATCGGAGCTTCGTCTTTTTCGCCTTCACCGATGACCACGACACCGTTGAAGTGGACGGTCTGCAGGAAGGAGCGCATGGCGTCAACGGCGGCACCGTCAGCCTTGTTCTTGTCGCCGAAGCCAACCCAGTGACCGCCGGCGATTGCGGCTGCTTCGGTGACGCGGACGAGCTCGAGGGCAAGGTTCCGGTCCGGCTCATCATTGCCCACCGCCAGGGACGGGGAGAGCGTGGAGTACTTCTGGGTCATGGACGCTGGTGACACGTGAACCTCTTCTTCGAGTGGCGATCATTGAACCCACCCCGCCGGTGCAGCAGGGCGGTGATTCCTCTGATATCGATCATAGTCGCGGCACCGCCTTCGGAGCGGCGGATGACGCAACACCGCAATGTGCCAGGAGGCCGTGCCAGGGAGCCCGCGGAGGCCAAATGGAAGTTGACTGCCGCCATGGGCGACTATAGAGGGGTGAATGACATGCAGGAAAAGACCACCCCCAGTCCCGAGCCGCACGGATCCGGAGGCAGCAGCGTGTCCGGCGCCACGGCAGGACAGGGGCAGGTCAAGCCCGTCATTCCGGCGGCAGCCGCCAAGCGCGCCAACGCCTCGGTGATTGGAATGGTCATCGCCCTGGTGGTGAGCATCGCCGCGTTCCTGCCCATCATCCTCATGAATCCGCTCCCCAAAAGCGAGGGCTACCGTCCGAACATCGATGTGGGAGCCACCGCGCGCAACGCCACGGATGTGGCGGGATTCACACCCGTGGCCCCGGACACCGGCAATACTTTCCGGCCGAACTACGCCCGGTGGGAAGCCGGAACCGGCAGCGGTGTCCCCACCTGGGAAGTGGGCTACCTGACGCCCAGGGAGTCCTTCATCAGCCTGGTCCAGACCAGGAGCGCCAACCCCACCTGGCTTCTTCAGCAAACCAGGAACGCGCCCGTCACCGGCTCCCGGAACGCCGGCGGGCAGGACTGGCAGCTTCGGGACACCGGCAAGGGCGAAAAGTCCCTGGTGCTGGACTACCGCGGCACCACCGTTGTCCTGTCCGGGGAGGCCCAGCTGGACGAGATCGCCGTGCTGGCGGACGCCGTCGTCAGGTCCCTGGAAAGCAACCCTGCTGTCACAGTTTCACCCTCCGCGCCCGCCGCACCGTAAGGTAGGCGCGTGGCTACCTATCTGACTCCTGCACTCGCCTGGCGCCGTCTGCGCGAAGGCAATGAACGATTCGTTAACGGTGAGACCTCGCACCCCAACCAGGATGCGTCACGGCGGTCGTCCCTCGTGGAGAACCAGCACCCCTTCGCCGTCATCTTCGGTTGCTCCGACTCGCGGCTCGCCGCAGAGATCATCTTCGATGTGGGTCTCGGCGACGTCTTCGTCGTCAGGACGGCAGGCCAGGTCATTGACGATGCCGTCCTGGGCTCGCTGGAATACAGCGTGGCAGTGCTGGGGGTGCCCTTGATCGTGATCCTGGGGCACGACAGCTGCGGGGCCGTCAGCGCCACGAAGTCCGCGGTGGAAACCGGAGAGATGCCGACAGGTTTCATCCGGGACCTGGTGGAACGGATTACGCCGTCGGTCCTCACCTCCCTGCGCAATGACGAAACCGAAGTCAATGACATGGTGGTGGAACACGTCAAGCAGACATCGCAGCGCCTCGTGGACAGCTCCCGTGTGATTTCCGACGCAATCGGCTCGGGCAAGACCGCGGTCATCGGCCTCTCGTACAGCCTGGCCGAAGGCCGCGCCAACCTGGTTTCCGGAATAGGCGAGCACTAGGAGCTTCCCAAAACTGCCGCGGCGGTGGGCCTGTAGCAAGCAGTTCACGGTTTTCGATGCGGCGCCCGTGCGTCCTAAGCTAGCCCCATGACTTCCACTGAAGAGTTCCGCATTGAACATGACACGATGGGCGAAGTCCGCGTCCCCGTGAACGCACTGTACCGCGCGCAGACGCAGCGGGCAGTGGAGAACTTCCCCATTTCCGGCAAGACCCTGGAACGTGCGCACATTGAAGCACTGGCCCGGGTCAAGAAGGCTGCCGCCCAGGCCAACGCTGAACTGGGTGTGCTCGACGGCGAGCTGGCCAAGGCGATCGCAGATGCAGCCGATGAGGTGGCCGCCGGCAAGTATGACGGCGACTTCCCCATCGACGTCTTCCAGACGGGCTCCGGCACGTCCTCGAACATGAACACCAACGAGGTCATCGCCGAGCTTGCCTCGCGCGCCCTCAAGGCCGCCGGCAGTGACAAGGTTGTCCACCCGAACGACCACGTCAACGCCTCACAGTCCTCCAACGACGTCTTCCCCACATCGGTCCATGTCGCCGCCACCTCGGCCCTGATCAACGACCTCATTCCGGCCCTCGGCTACCTTGCCGAGTCCCTGGAGCGGAAGGCTGTCGAGTTCAAGGACGTCGTCAAGTCCGGCCGCACCCACCTGATGGACGCCACCCCGGTGATGCTCGGCCAGGAGTTCGGCGGCTACGCCGCGCAGGTCCGCTACGGCATCGAGCGGATCAACGCCTCGCTCCCCCGCGTCGCTGAGGTTCCGCTCGGCGGCACGGCCGTGGGCACCGGCATCAACACCCCGGCGGGCTTCCCGGAGCGCGTCATCGAACTGCTTGCAACCGACACGGGGCTTCCCCTGACGGAGGCCCGCGACCACTTCGAGGCCCAGGCCAACCGCGACGGCCTGATCGAGGCGTCCAGCCAGCTGCGCAACATCGCGATCTCGTTCATGAAGATCAACAACGATCTCCGCTGGATGGGCTCGGGCCCCAACACGGGCCTTGGCGAAATCGCCATCCCGGACCTGCAGCCGGGTTCCTCGATCATGCCGGGCAAGGTCAACCCGGTCATCTGCGAGGCATCCATCATGGTGGCGGCACAGGTCATCGGCAACGACACCGCCATCGCCTGGTCCGGCACCAACGGCGCGTTCGAGCTTAACGTCGGCATCCCGGTCATGGCGTCCAACCTGCTGGAATCCATCCGCCTGCTCGCCAACACCAGCCGCGTCATGGCGGACAAGATGATTGACGGCATCACCGCGAACGTGGAGCGCGCCCGCTTCCTGGCCGAGGCCTCACCGTCCATCGTGACCCCGCTGAACAAGTACATCGGCTACGAGAACGCGGCCAAGATCGCCAAGACGGCCGTGGCTGAGGGCCTTACCGTGCGCCAGGCAACCGAGAAGCTGGGCTTCGTCGGGGACGGCGAGGGCAAGGTGTCCGAAGCCGATCTGGACAAGGCACTGGATGTCACCACCATGACGGCTCCGGCCCACAAGGCCTAGGTCCCCTTCCCCGCCAGGTCCGCCTGGCGGGGGCAAGCACGACGGCGGCCGCCCACCTTCCCAGCGAAGGCGGGCGGCCGTCGTCTTTAAGGTCAGCTGCGAGCGCCGGGATTTCCCGCGAAGGCGGGCGGCCGTCGCATGAACGCCCGGGAGGGCTCAGGGTTCGAAGTGGGCGGCTTCCGCCGGAGCCAGGGCACGGTGGATGCTGGTGAGGTGGCCGGCCATGAGTTCAGGCAGTTCATTAATGCCGAACCACCCGACGGCCAGGGATTCGTCGTCATTCACCCGGGCGGTTCCGGAAACGTAGCGGCAGAGGAACACCACATCCAGGAACTCGCACACGTCGCCGTTCGGGTAGGTAAAGGGACCAACGGCCCCGACGGAGACCACCCGCTCGGGTTCGGCCACCACTGCCGTTTCCTCGAAAATCTCCCGCACCAGGCCGCGGGCCGGCTGCTCCCCGGGCTCCAGCATCCCGCTGACCAGGGCCCATTGTTTGTTGTCCGCCCGCTGTGCGAGCAGGACGCGTCCCAGCGCGTCCACCACCACGCCGCGGACCCCGGGAACCCACAGGGGATCATTGCCGATTTTCTTACGGAGCTTCAGGACGTAGTCAGGCGCTGGCATCCCGCCAGCCTACCGAAGTCTCTGCCCCCTTTGCCCGCTGGAAGCCGTCCCCGGGCCCCTTGCTGCCGAGGGTCAGGCCGGAAGCAGCATGGCCGCAGCAGTTCCTGCGAGCATAAACGGCCCGAACGGGATGGAGGATTTCAATGTCCCCCTGCGCGCGGCCAGGAGCACGATGGACCACACGCCGCCCAGCAGGAAGGCCAGGAAGGTACCGGCAAACAGGTGGCCCCAGCCAAGGTAGCCGAGGTACATACCCAGGACTCCTGCGAGTTTCACATCGCCAAATCCCATTCCGGGTGGATAGGCCGCCCGGAGAATGAAGTAGAAGAGCCACAGGATGGCGGCTCCGGCCACTACCCGGAGCACCGGAAGGGCCAGGATGCCTGCGGGAGATCCGGGAGAACCCGGGGCCCCGGCGTCGCCGGTTCCGGGAAAGGCCGACGCCGCGAGGAGGAGCACACCGGCAACGGCGTAGGACGGGAAGACAATCCGGTTTGGCAGGAGGTGGTGGCGGACGTCAATCACGGTGAGCCGCACGGCCATCACCGCGAAGTAGGCGCAGGCAGCCAGCACCAGCCAGAAGGCCAGCGGGGTGTGCTGCCACAGTTCGGCCAGTCGTTGGATCACCCTCGGATGCTACTGGATTTCCGCTCCGTGGCAGTACTGGCCGCGCGTAAACTGTGGATATGGCGACGTGGGAATCCCGGCACCGGCCGGATCCGGACAGTGGTGCTGCCTCGACGGACCTCGCGGCCATGTTCCGGAACCTGTGCCGGTCCTCCCCTTGGAAGTGGCAGTCGCTGCGCTTTGAATACTGGGACGAGCCGTTCGCAGAGGCCCCCAGTCCTGCTGCTCCGCTTGTCCGCGCCTGGCTGCGCCGGCCCGGGGCACTCCGCCTCGAAAGCCCTGAGGGACTGGTCCTCCACAGCACCACGGGAATCAACGATTCAAAGGACGGCCTTTACACCAGCTCCACCCGGAGATCCTGGCTCCTCCCGCCCCATCTGGTGACGCCCGTCTACGACGACCTGGGGCTGGTGCGGCGCCGCCCGGAAGCAGCCTACGGCGAGCCGGGCTTCGGCAACGGACGCTTCTCCGCCGCCCTGGACCCGGTGGAGCTCGCAGGCAACGCCCCTGTGCCCCTCGAGTTTCCGGGCAGTAACGCCGTGGAACTCCACGACATCCACCGTAGGGAGCATGAGGGCCGGCCCGCGCTCGAGGCCGTCGTCTCCCCCACCGCCGCCTACCATCCCGTGGATCCTGCCGCTCCCCTGTGCCTCCCGGGCCGCAGCCGGATCCGGGTGGACCTGGGAACGGGTGTGTGTGTTTCCAGCCGCTCCCTTGAATCCGACACGGACCAGTACGGGCATTGGCTGCGGATCCTCGCCGTAGATGAGTACATGCTGGACGACCTGTTCCTGGCCGAGTCCATGAACCTTACGGACGTCCGGCGCCACATCAGCTGGGATGTCCCCGCCTGACTGTGACAGGCCGCAATGCGGGCTCATCGGCTAGGCTTCGCGGATGACGACGCTGAACACCGTGTGGCCGCTCTTCGATCTCACGCTGGCAACGCCCCGGCTGGAGCTGCGCCCCATCCGGGACCATGAGATTCCGGCGGCAGTTGCAGCGGCGCAGAGCGGGATTCATGCCCGCGACAGAAACCCGTTCAGCACTCCATGGACTGAGCTTCCGGCCGAAGAGCTTGGACCGAACATGGCCCGCTGGTACTGGCGCTGCCGCGCGGAGTGCACCCCCGAGTCGTGGACCCTCCTGCTGGGCATCTGGCACGGGGGTGAGTTCATCGGCTGCCAGGACGTCGGGGCCAAGGACTTCGCCACCCTCAAGACGGTCAGCACTGGATCGTGGCTCAAGCAGTCAGTGCAGGGCCGCGGATTTGGCAAGGAGATGCGTGCCGCCGTCGCCCTTTACGCGTTTGACTGGCTGGGCGCAGAAGTAGCGGAGTCCGAGGCCGCCAGCTGGAACGAAGCCTCCCTCGGCGTCTCCCGCTCCCTCGGCTACGAGCTCAACGGCATCACCAGAAAGGCCTGGGGCACGCAAGTCGAAACAGTCCAGCACGTCCGCCTCACCCCGGACTCCTTCAAGCGCCCCGACTGGACCCTCAAGGTGGAGGGCCACGAACCGGCAGCGAACTTCCTGAACATCAGCTAGTGCCGGGACTTGGTGCCCGGGTGCGCCTTCCGGCAGCGTGCGTCAAAGGCGACGGAGGAGCCAGCACGCAGGGGAAGGGGCACCCGGGCACCCCCGCTTAGCCTTCGAGGAGTTCGGTGACCAGGGCTGCGATCGGGGACCTTTCGGAGCGGGTCAGGGTGATGTGGCCGAAGAGCGGGTGTCCTTTCAGGGTTTCGACGACGGCGGCGATGCCGTCGTGGCGTCCGACGCGGAGGTTGTCGCGCTGGGCGACGTCGTGGGTCAGCACGACCTTTGAGTTCTGGCCCATGCGGCTCATGACGGTGAGCAGGACGTTCTTCTCGAGGGACTGGGCTTCGTCAACGATCACGAAGGCGTCGTGGAGGGAGCGTCCGCGGATGTGGGTGAGCGGCATGACCTCGAGCATGCCGCGGTCCATGACCTCCTCCACTACTTCCTGGCTGACCAGTGCGCCGAGGGTGTCGAAAACCGCCTGCGCCCAAGGGTTCATTTTTTCGGATTCGGAGCCGGGCAGGTAGCCCAGTTCCTGGCCGCCCACCGCGTAGAGGGGCCGGAACACGATGACCTTGCGGTGCTCGCGGCGTTCCAGCACTGCTTCCAGGCCGGCGCACAAAGCAAGGGCGGACTTGCCGGTGCCTGCCCTGCCGCCGATGGAGACGATGCCGACGGCGGGATCCATCAGCAGGTCGATGGCCAGCCGCTGCTCCGCGGACCGTCCGTGGAGCCCGAACACGTCGCGGTCGCCTTTGACGAGCCGGACCTGCTTGTCTGCCCCCACCCTGCCCAGGGCGGAGCCGCGGTTGGAGAGCAGCACGAGTCCGGTGTTGACCGGCATCTCCGCGGCGGCGGGGATGAAGACGGGCTCGTGGCCGTACAGCGTGGAGATCTCCTGTTCGCCGACTTCCACTTCGGCGATGCCGGTCCAGCCTGAATCCTTCACCAGCTCGTTGCGGTATTCGTCGGCGGTGAGGCCCATGGCGGAGGCCTTGACGCGCATCGGAAGGTCCTTGGACACAACGGTGACGTTGCGGCCCTCGTTGGCGAGGTTCTTCGCCACGGCCAGGATCCGGCTGTCGTTGTCGCCGCTGCGGAATCCCAGCGGAAGGACCTCGGAGGAGATGTGGTTGAGCTCCACCATCAGGGAGCCGCCGTCGTCGCCGATGGGAATGGGCTGGTTGAGTCCGCCGTGTTTGACCCGAAGGTCGTCGAGCAGCCGGAGCGCCTTCCGGGCGAAGTAGCCAAGCTCGGGGTCGTGCCGTTTCGCTTCCAGTTCCGTGATGACTACCACCGGGACGATCACCTCGTGTTCCGCAAAGCGGAGCAGCGCACGGGGGTCGGAGAGCAGGACGGAGGTGTCGATGACGAAGGTGTTAATGGCGGCTTCCCTTCCGGAGACAGCAAAACCGGCCGCGGCATCTTCTGCCGCACCGGTTTGTATGGTGGCTCGCATGGCGCGAGAGGTAGCTTTCTCTCCCTGGTCGGAAAGGACCTCGGGCAGTTGTTCAGAAGTAGCCACATCGACTCCAGCCCCGGGCACCAGCCCGGAATTGTTATTGGTGAGGCGGCTCGGCCACGAGGCCGGGTCCGGCCTCCCATACAACCGGTGCGATGTTTCGCTCCATGTACTGGCCTCCCCGATCAGCCGGCGGTTTTGCCTGCTGATGGATATAACGTAAATCCACGCCAACTAATTTCCGCAACCATTACGCGGCGATTCCTGTTGCGGGACTATGAATTCGTGATTAACCGGATGTGTCAGGAGCCGAAGCGGCGCTGCCGGCCCGCGTAGTCGCGCAGGGCCCGCAGGAAGTCCACCTTGCGGAATGCGGGCCACAGGGCCTCGCAGAAGTAGAACTCGCTGTAGGCGCTCTGCCACATCAGGAAGCCGGAGAGCCGCTGCTCCCCCGATGTGCGGATCACCAGGTCCGGGTCCGGCTGGCCGCGGGTGTACAGGAACCGGGAAATGTCGTCCACGCAGAGGTCGTCGGCCAGTTGGGAGATGTCCGCTCCCCTCGCCACGGCATCGTGGAGGAGTTCCCGCACCGCGTCGACGATCTCCCGCCGGCCGCCGTATCCCACGGCCACGTTGACATGGATCTTCTCCCTGACGGGAGTCCGCGCCGTCAGCTTGTTGAGCCGTTCTGCCAGGTAATCGGGCAGGAGCTCCGGGGCTCCCATCGCATGGACCGAGATGTTGGCGTCCTCGTCCAGGCGGTCCAGGGTGTTGGCGATGATGCCCATCAGCAGGTCCAGTTCCTCACTGGACCTGTTCATATTGTCGGTGGACAGCATGTACAGGGTGACCACTTTGACCCCGAGTTCCTGGCACCAGCCAAGGAACTCGTGGATCTTGTCTGCGCCCGCCTGGTGGCCCTGGCTGGTGGGGGCATTGAACTGCTTCGCCCACCGGCGGTTCCCGTCCACCATCACGCCGATGTGCCGGGGTATCCGGTCACGCGGAAGGTCCTTGAGCAGCCTGCGCTCGTAGAAGCCGTAGAGGAACCCGGGCAACTCCACGCGCTCACTCACCTGACTTCCTTGCTGTACGTACTTGCACATCCTAGGCTACCGTCCGGAGCGGCCAGGACCTGCAGACGTGCTCCGGAAGGCCGTTCCGCACATAGCTACTCATCAGTAACTTACTGCGGCGTAGGTTATTCTGGGAGCATGAACAGCGACACCCCGGACGCCCCGCGGACGCCGCAGCGCAAGGACAGCAGGGCGGAATCAGGCCACGAAACAAACGCTGTGGACGACGCCGCCGTCCGGCTGGCCGAACTCCTGATGATCAAGCCGAAATGGCGGGGCTGGATCCATACCGTTACGGCGCCGCTCGCACTGGCGGCAGGAATCGTGCTGGTGGTTCTTGCCCCCACGGCGGACCGCAAAATTACATCCGCCGTCTACGCGGCAACGGGCGTCCTGCTGTTCGGAGTCAGCGCGGTGTACCACCGGGGCAACTGGTCGCCAAGGGTTAAGATCGTCCTCAAGCGGCTGGACCATACGAACATCATGCTGGTGATTGCCGGCAGCTACACGCCCCTGGCCTGGACCCTGCTGGAGCGCCCCCAGGCGGTCCTCCTACTGTGGGTCATCTGGTCCGGGGCCATCCTCGGGGTGCTGTTCCGGCTTCTGTGGACGGATGCCCCGCGCTGGCTCTACGTACCCATCTACATAGCCCTGGGCTGCGGCGCCCTCGTTTACCTGCCGCAATTCTTCCAGGCCAGCATTCCATCGGCTGTCCTCATCTGCGTGGGCGGCATCCTGTACATCACCGGAGCCGTGTTCTATGCGCTGAAAAAACCGAACATCAGCTACCACCACTTCGGCTTCCACGAGCTGTTCCACGCCCTGACCGTGGTGGCCTTCGCGGCACACTTCACGGCCATAGCCATGGCGGTCCTCAGCTAGCGCGGCCGAACACCGCGGACGAATGGCTCCGCACTCCATGGGAAGCCGGTGCGGATGGTCAGTGCCGCTGGTCTCCCTGCACGGGCCCTGTCCCGCCGTCGGCCGTTCCCTGCACGGTGCCGGGCGCCTGCCCGCCGGACGCATCCTCGGCGGCGTCCGCCGCCTCCACGTCCGCCGCGGCTGCGGCAGCAATGCGGTCCTCTTCCACCTGTGCCCGGTACCGCACGCGCCGGATGCGCCGGACCATGTCCACGATCAGCAGTGCGGTGGCAACCACGAAGAACGCCGTCATGATGAAGCCCAGCAGGCCGGGCGTCACCTGGTCCTCGGAAATCCCCTCACGCAGCGTGGGCGTGGGCAGGGGCGTGGGGGTGGTGGCCAGGCTGAGGAGCAGGTGATGCACGGTTGTATACCTTCTGTGGTGCGGGTGGCAGAAGCCGTGGCGGGACGGCGAGGCGCCGGACCCTATCTTCTACGCGACATAGAAATTGCCGGCTGCTTCTATCTTAGCCCCGCGAACAGATCCCGCTCGGGGAGCTCCGAGGGAACCCTGGAGTGAATCAGGGAGTAGTCCTCCCACGGCCAGGCCCGGCGCTGCATCTCGGGCGAGACGGCGAAAAAGAACCCCAACGGGTCCACCTGGGTCCTGTGGGCCCGGAGCGCGTCGTCGCGTACTTCGAAGAAGTCCCCGCAGTCCACCTGGGTAGTGGTGGGGTGGGTGGCGGGAGGCGGGGTATGGCCCTCCGCGTCCGCTTCGAGCCACGCTGCCAGCCGCTCGGCGTACGGAGACTGGAGGCCTGCCTCCTCCAGGGCAAAATGCAGTGCCCGGAAACGCTCCGGACTGAATGCCCTGTCGTAGTAGAGCTTGCTGGGTTCCCAGGGCTCGCCGGCGTCCGGATAGCGCGAACCGTCACCGGCGGACTCGAAGGCTTCCACTGCCACCCGGTGGGCCATGATGTGGTCCGGATGGGGGTATCCGCCGTTTTCGTCGTAGCTGAGGATGACATGCGGCCTGAAGGACCGGACCAGCCGCACCAGGGGCGCAGCCGCTTGGTGCAGGGGCAGGGTGGCGAAGGATCCGGCGGGAAGCGGCGGAAGCGGGTCGCCCTCGGGCAGGCCCGAGTCCACGAAGCCCAGCCACCGCTGCCTGATGCCCAGGATGGCCGCTGCCCGTTCCATTTCCAGGCGCCTGGCGCCGGCCATGTCCCGCTTGGGGTGCGGCTCCCCCTCAACTGCCGGGTTCTGGATGTCTCCCCGGGACCCGTCGGTGCACGTGGCCACCAGGACGTCCACGCCGGACGCGGCGTATTTGGCCATCGTCGCAGCGCCCTTGCTGGACTCATCGTCCGGATGGGCGTGGACCGCGAGCAGCCGTAGCGGCGCCGGGGAGGTGCTGGACGCTGTCATCGAGGGACGGCTCCTTATTCTTTTCTGCGGCCTGTGGGCGCTTGACGGATCACTTGGGCGGGCGGACGCTGGCCCGGGCTGGGACCAACAAGCTTCCGCCGGAAAGGGCACTAAACTGGTCTGGTGACTTCCCCGGACCAGCCGGCCCAATCCGCGCCCGCAAACACTAGCCTAGCCAATCGCTATGGTGCTAAAAAGCGCAGGCTGCAGCCAGGAGCCAGGCGCGCCATCGGCGGTGCGGCGCTGGCCGCGGGAATCGGGTTCCTCGCCTGGGTTTCCACCTCCCAGTCGCTGTCCGACGTTTCGTTCAAGGACATTGGCTACAGCACCACGGACGCCACGCTTGCGGAAGTTGACTTCCAGGTGACGCGCGAGCCCGGAACCGCCGTCAAGTGCGCCGTTAAGGCACTGGACTCCAAGTTCGCGGTGGTGGGGTGGAAGGTCGTGGACATTCCGCCCGCACAGGCCGACGGAACAGCCGACGGCGGCCGCACAGTTGCGCAGAGGGTGCCCGTACGCACGGAGTCACTGTCCGTCTCCGGGGTGGTGGACAGCTGCTGGGCCGCTGACACATAAGTCCGGTGTTGCCTGGGGCCGGCGCCTGAAAAAGTGGCCGGAGCATGTGACGTGCGCCGCTTCGTTGTTGGGTTAACTCCAAGGGATTGACTACAATGAAGGCATACCTTTACCCCGCTGAGCTGGTTACTGTTCCACAAGTGGCCACCGTGGCGGGGTCTTTTGCATGTAGGACCACAAGAGGAGAAGTCCGTGTCTACCACCAACAGCGCAGCTGCAGCCTGGCTCACCCAGGAAGCTTTTGACCGCCTGAAGGCAGAGCTGGACCACCTTTCCGGCGCTGGCCGGGCAGAGATCGTCCAGAAGATTGAAGCAGCCCGGCAGGAGGGTGACCTCAAGGAGAACGGCGGCTACCACGCAGCCAAGGAGGAGCAGGGCAAGATCGAGGCCCGCATCCGCCAGCTGACCGCGCTGCTCCGTGACGCCCACGTCGGCGCGGCTCCCGCGGACGACGGGATCGTGGAGCCCGGCATGATCGTCGTTGCCAGGATCGCGGGCGACGAAGAGACTTTCCTGCTCGGTTCCCGCGAAATCGCCGGCGATTCCGATCTTGACGTGTTCAGCGAGAAGTCACCCCTGGGGGCAGCCATTCTTGGACACAAGGAAGGCGAAACCCTGAGCTACACGGCTCCCAACGGCAAGGACATCAAGGTGGAGATCCTCTCCGCCAAGCCTTACGCTGCATAGCCGTCCATATCCTGGAGACGCCGGCCGTCCCGAAAGGGGCGGCCGGCGTTTCCAGTTAAGCGTCAGGAACCTAGATCGCCGGACCCATGGCCTGGCTGCGGCGGCGAAGCAGGAGGGCGGCCACCACTCCCCCGGCCGCCCCGCCGAGGTGCGCCTGCCATGAGATGTAGCCTGCCACGATGGGCAGGACGCCCAGCAGTATGCTCCCGTACCCCATGAAGAGGACCACGGCCAGGAGGATCTGCCGCCAGCTGCGGTTGATGAATCCCCGGACCAGGAGAAAGGCAAACAGGCCGAACACCAGGCCTGACGCTCCCACTGTGATGCCGCCGTCGCCAATCAGCCACACGGTGAGGCCGGATCCCAGCCAGCTGAAGGCCAGGGCAGTCAGGAATACCCGGAGCCCCGAGAGGAACACCAGGAAGCCAAAGATGACCAGGGGCAGGCTGTTGGACAGGAGATGGTTCAGGTTGGCGTGCAGGAGCGGGAAAGTGAAGATGTCCAGCAGCCCGTCGGCGGTTCTGGGCCGGAGTCCGAACGTCGCGTTGAGCGAGCGCAGCATCACCATGTTGAACAGTTCGATGACGAAGAGGAACACCACGAAGCTGCCCAGCACGAGCAGCCCGCCCTTGGCCCGGGCGGCGACTGTCCGCCGCTGCCCGAGGCTCCCGTTTCCCGCCAGTCCGGCCATGGGGCGTCCTAGTGCACCACGATGGGCTGGAAGCCCTCGGCACGCAGGGCGCTGAGCACCTGTTCCCCGTGCTCGTGGCCCTTGGTTTCAAGGTTCACCGTGATGGACACGTCCCCCATGCTGATGGCGCCACCCACGCGGGTGTGGTCCAGGCCGGTGACGTTGGCATCGTTTTCGGCGATGATCCTGGCGATGGTGGCCAGCGAACCGGGGCGGTCATCGAGCATCATGCGGACCGTCATGTAGCGCCCAGCCGCGGAGAGGCCCCGCTGGATGACCTTGAGCATGAGCATGGGGTCGATGTTGCCGCCGGACAGGACCGCTACCGTGGTTCCCGGGTTCTCGATCTTGCCGTCCATCAGCGCTGCCACGCCAACTGCACCCGCGGGCTCCACCACCATCTTGGCGCGTTCCAGCAGGAAGATCAGTGCGCGGGCCAGCGAGTCTTCACTGACCGTCACCACGTCATCGACGAGCTCACGGATGATGCTGAAGGGGAGCTGCCCGGGCCGGCCGACGGCGATGCCGTCAGCCATGGTGGAGACCTTCTTCAGGGGCACCAGGGCATCCGCGGCGAGGGAGGGAGGATAGGCGGCGGCGTTTTCGGCCTGGACCCCGATGATGCGGATGTTCCGCCCGAGTTCCTTGGCCCTGGCCTTGACAGCGACGGCGACCCCGGCCAGGAGCCCTCCGCCGCCGACGCCCATGAGGATGGTGTCCACGTTGGGAACCTGCTCGAGGATTTCCAGGCCCAGCGTGCCCTGGCCCGCCACCACGTCCACGTTGTCGAAGGGGTGGACAAAAACGGTTCCCGTCTCGTTGCTGTAGCGCTGGGCCTCGGCGAGCGCCTCGTCAACGTTGTGGCCGTGGAGGATCACCTCGGCGCCGTGGCTGCGGGTGGCCGCCAGCTTAGGCAGCGCCACGCCCAGCGGCATGTAGATGCGGGCTTTGATTCCCAGGCTCTTGGCGGCAACGGCCACGCCTTGGGCATGGTTGCCGGCAGAAGCAGCCACCACTCCGCGCTTCTTTTCCTCGGGGGAAAGCCGCGCCATGCGCACGTACGCGCCGCGGACCTTGAACGATCCGGCCCGCTGGAGGTTTTCGCACTTGAAGAAGACATCCCCGCCCACCATGGTTCCAAGGGCGCGGGATGATTCCACCGGCGTCCGCGCAATAATCCCGTCGAGCAGCTTCTGCGCCTCCAGGACATCGTCCAGCGTGACGGGAAGGGTTTCGAGGATGTTCACGGACTATTCTCCTTTGGGTTCGGCCCCGGCGCCCCGTTCCGCAGCGGGAGGGGCATCAGGTTGTTCTGCTTTCGTGCCGGCGGCGGCGCCCTTGCCGCGGCTGAGTACTGCCGGCGGCTGGACGTCCCGGATGGTGTTGTCCACTCCGGCGCCCGCCGTCAAAGGCTCTCCGGTGAATGCCGGCACTTGTTCATGTTCCCACGTTCTGGCGGCGATGTAGCGAATGGCAGTGTTTGCGACGGCGAGGATGGGCACCGAAAAGAGGGCGCCCGGAATGCCGGCAAGGTAGGATCCCGCTGCCACCGAGAGGATCACTGCCACCGGGTGCAGTGCCACGGCCTTGCCCATGACGAGCGGCTGGAGGATGTGGCTTTCCAACTGCTGGACGAGCAGGACGATGCCGAGCATGATCAGGGCGTTGATGGGGCCGTTGGCCACCAGTGCCAGCAGGACCGCGATGGCGCCGGTCACGAGGGCGCCGACGATCGGGATGAACGAACCGATGAAAACGAGCACGCTCAAGGGAAGCGCCAGGGGGACGCCGATAATGGCGGCGCCCACTCCGATCCCTACCGCGTCAACGAAGGCCACAAACATCTGGATGCGGGCGTAGCTGACCATTGACGCCCAACCCTTGCGCCCGGCACCGAACGTTGCCGCCCTGGCCTTCCTGGGGAGCAAACGGACCAGGAACGCCCAGATCCGGTCCCCCTCCAGGAGGAAGAAAATCAGGATGAACAGCGCCAGGATGAGACCGGCAGCAAAGTGCCCCGCCGTGCTGCCGAAGGACAGGGCCCCGCTGACAATGCTGCTGGTGTTGTTTTGCAGGGCGGTGGTGGCTTCCCTCAGGTACTGGTCCATCTGGTCTGCCGTGACATGGAGCGGCCCGTCAGCCAGCCAGTCCTGGATCTGCTTGACCCCGGCGAGCGCCTCGGACCAGAGCTCCCCGAAACCGGCGACCAGCTGCCTGCCCACCAGCGCCAGGGATCCTGCGATCAGGCCGATGAAGCCCAGCACGGTGACGGCCACAGCCAGCCCGGACGGCAGCCTGTTTTTCTTGAGCCATCGCACCACCGGGCTCAGGAGCCCGGCGAGCAAGGCAGCCACCATGACCGGAATGATAAGGAAGCTGATCCTGCTCAGCAGCCAGACCAGCGCACCTCCCACCAGGAGGATCAGTCCCAGGCGCCAGGCCCAGGACGCCGCGATCCGCACGCCGTAGGGTATGTCGCGGTCCAGTTCACGGTCCGCAAGGACCCGCAGGGGCTGGTTCAATGCAGACAGTTGCTGGCTTGGGGAAGGGCTGGGGGAGGTAACGGCATCCTCTGCTGGCGTCATAGCATAATACTTCCCCAGCCGGGGCTTATTCGGAAACCGCTACCCTTCGCTGCCCGGAGTGTAGTCAATCCCCCATTCGATGGTGAAGGACTCACCCGGGTTCAGCCAGCGCAGGCCGTCCCCGGAGTTGAAGGCGTTGGCCGGCCCGGTCATGGGTTCAACGGCCACCGCGCGGCTGCGTCCGGGATACTCGGTGCTGACGAAGACGTGGACGTATTGGCAGGCTTCGTCCTGCCAGAGGCTCACGTTCCTGCCGTCCTTCCCCGCGAGCGTGTGGCGGGCTTTCCCTGCTTCGAAGTGCAGGCCTGTCAGCGCGACGTCCACGGCGAGGGCCGCGATGTTCTGCCCGGCCCGGAAATCGGTCTCGCCCTGGACGGCTGCCGTGCTGCGCGGGATGAGGCGCTCGTCAGCCACCAGGCGCGTGTCGGCAGCAACGGTCAGCACCAGGTCCTCGACGGGCGTGTCACCCAGCCGCAGGTAAGGGTGGGCGCCCAGGACGAAGGGTGCCGGCTCCTTGGCATCGTTGAGCAGGGTCTGGCGGACCACCAGCCCCAGGTCATCCCCGAGCTGGTACTGCACGCGGTGCCGCGCCAGGAAGGGGTACCCGTGCTGCGGAAAGATGGTGGCCTCCAAGGTAACCGAGTGCTCTGACTCGTCCACTAGGGCATAGGCGGAATTGCGGAGCAGCCCGTGGCTGGCGTTGTTCCTGGCCACCTCGGTGATGTCCAGCTGCTGCTTTTTCCCGTTCAGGAACCACTTGCCGTCCTCCACGCGGTTGGCCCACGGCGCCAACGTAATGCCGGCAGCGCCGGGTGCGATCTGGTCGTCACGGTAGGTTTCCGTCAGGAGCGTTCCTCCCCTGCTGAAAGACCGCAGGCCGGCGGCAAGTTCGGTGACCACGGCCAGGGCATCGCCGCGGCGGAGCTCATACTGCCTGCCGGTGGCATAGCTCCGCAGGCCAGGCTCGCTGTTGGATTCATGGGGATAACTGGAAGTCATGGGCAACACCGTACCCCGGCCGGACACGTGCCCGCAGCAGGCTCGATGTTATATTTTGTTGTTAACTATTCTTTTTTGATCGAACGTGTCACACTTTTTTCATGACAGCTATCACGAGCACCACGCTCTCCGACGGCAGGGAGCTCATCTATTTCGATGACGCCGGAACTCCCAAGCCGCGAGCCGCCGAATTCACCACCGACCACCGGGGACTTCCCCCGAGGGGGGAACCGGGCGAGGTCCGCTACGACGCACTGACGGATGAGTGGGTTGCCGTCGCCGCGCACCGGCAGACCCGAACGCACCTCCCGCCGGCGGACCAGTGCCCGATCTGCCCCACCACCCCCAGCAACCCCTCTGAAATCCCCGCTTCGGACTACGACGTGGTGGTGTTTGAAAACCGCTTCCCCTCACTTGGCCCCGCGCTGGGCCCGATACCGGGCGAGGCATCGTGGGGTACCAAGGGTCCCGCGTACGGACGCTGCGAGGTAGTGGCGTTCACCCCCGCCCACACCGGATCATTCAGCGAACTGGGCGAAGAGCGGTCCCGTACCGTCATCGAGGCCTGGGCGCAGCGAACGCAGGCCCTGAGCGAGCTGCCCGGAATCAAGCAGGTCTTCCCCTTCGAAAACCGTGGGGCGGACATTGGAGTAACGCTCCACCACCCCCACGGACAAATCTACGCCTACCCTTACATCACCCCCCGCGCGGGCGTCCTCGGCGCCGCAGCACGAAGGTTCTACGATACCCAGGGCGGTGGCGACACCCTCACCGGCTCACTGCTGCGTTCCGAGCGGGAGGACGGAAGCAGGATGGTCCTGGAAGGGGAGAACTTCAGCGCGTACGTTCCCTTTGCCGCCCGCTGGCCGCTCGAAATCCACCTGGTGCCCCACCGCCATGTCCCGGACCTCGCGGCGCTGAGCGGCGAGGAGAAGGACGAACTCGCGTGCGTCTACCTCGATCTGCTCCGGCGGGTGGACGGCCTCTACCCCACGCCAACCCCGTACATTTCGGCCTGGCACCAGGCTCCCCTGGATCCGGTCCTGCGGCCCGCCGGCTACCTCCACCTCCAGCTGACCTCCCCGCGGAGGGCGGCCGATAAGCTGAAGTACCTGGCAGGATCGGAGGCTGCCATGGGCGCCTTCATCAATGACACCACCCCGGAAAGTGTCGCGGAGCGGCTGCGCGCGGTGACCCTTCCGCTTTCCACCACCCCCGCCGCCGCAGCGGCCGCACCTGAAGGAGCGCACGCGTGAACCTCGCACCGGATCCCCTGGCCACGGGCGCGCCTGCCGGGACCCAGGACCTTGCAGCACGGTTTTCGCGGGAATTCGGCGGCGCTCCGGACGGAATCTGGCAAGCGCCGGGCCGCGTAAACCTAATCGGCGAGCACACGGACTACAACGAGGGTTTCGTCCTGCCCTTCGCCATCGACCGCACCGCCCGGGTGGCCGTCAGGGTCCGTCCCGATTCCTCCGTGCGCCTGCTCTCCACCTACGGCGACCAAGGCATGGTAAGCACCACGCTGGATTCCCTGGAGCCGGGCTCCGCCAAAGGATGGACCAAATACCCGCTCGGCGTGATGTGGGCCCTGCAACAGCGAGGCATCGCTGTCCCGGGCGTTGACCTGCTGCTGGACTCGGATGTCCCCCTCGGAGCCGGACTGTCCTCCTCCCACGCGATTGAATGTGCGGTCATCTCGGCACTGAACGATCTGACCGGGGCCGGGCTCGAAGCCCGCGAAATGGTGCTGGCCACACAGCGTGCCGAGAATGAGTTCGTCGGCGCTCCCACAGGGATCATGGACCAGTCCGCCTCGCTCCGCGGTTCGGAAGGCCACGCGGTCTTCCTCGACTGCCGCGACCAGAACGTGCGCCTGGTTCCCTTCGAGACAGGGCCGGCGGACCTGGTGATGCTCGTGATCGACACCAAGGTCTCGCACTCGCATGCCGACGGCGGCTACGCCTCCCGGCGGGCATCCTGCGAACTCGGCGCGGAGGTGCTGGGGGTCAAGGCGCTCCGTGACGTGCAGGTGGGCGATCTGGAGGAAGCCGGCGACCTCCTGGATGACGTCACGTTCCGGCGCGTCCGCCACGTGGTCACGGAAAACGATCGCGTACTCCAGACTGTGGAGCTCCTGGCAAGCCAAGGGCCAGCGGCCATTGGTCCCCTGCTGGATGCCAGCCACACGTCCATGCGGGACGACTTCGAGATCTCCTGCCCCGAGCTGGACCTGGCAGTGGACGCTTCCCGCGCCGG
This sequence comes from Pseudarthrobacter sp. CC4, assembly GCF_048957775.1. Classification (NCBI taxonomy): domain Bacteria; kingdom Bacillati; phylum Actinomycetota; class Actinomycetes; order Micrococcales; family Micrococcaceae; genus Pseudarthrobacter; species Pseudarthrobacter sp. CC4. Next base: position 168,833 of record NZ_JARCCZ010000001.1, read on the forward strand.
CGGCGCCATCGGTGCACGGATGACCGGGGGCGGATTCGGCGGGGCGGCCATAGCGCTCACCCCGGTGGCCCTGGAGCAAAAGGTGCGTGACGCCGTCGCCACTGCTTTCGCGGATGCCGGCTTCAAGGCGCCGGACATCTTCGCGGTCTCGCCCGCGGCGGGAGCCCGGCGGATCGCCTAGCGCCGGCCCCAGTGCGGTTAACTGCTGAGGGCCCCACCATACGGTGGGGCCCTCAGCTATTGGGAAGGTCCGACGTCGGTTGCCGCCTTGTGCGCTACTCTTCCCCGCGCAGGATGGACAGCAGGCGGATGATCTCCACGTAGAGCCATACCAGCGTGACCGTCAGGCCGAATGCGGCCGTCCAGGAGAAGCGCTGGGGAGCGCCATTGCGGACGCCCTCCTCGATGCTGGTGAAGTCCATGACCAGGGAGAATGCCGCGAGGCCGATGGCCAGGATGCCGATGGCGACGCCGATGATGCCGCTGCGCAGCCCGAAGGGTTCCGATGTCAGGCCGGTCATCATCATGACGAGGTTCACGACGGAGAAGAGGGCGTAGCCAACCAAAGCGATCATGAAGAACTTCATGGCCTTCGGGGTGGCGCGCACCTTGCCGCTCTTGAACAGGAGCAGCGTCACCGTGAACACGGACAGCGTGCCGAGCACAGCCTGAAGCCCCACTCCCGGGTACATGGTGTCCAGGACCCGGGTGAGGCCGCCGAGGAAGAGGCCTTCAAGGCCTGCGTAGGCAAGAATCAGTGCCGGCGACGGCTGCTTCTTGAAAGTGTTGACCAGGGCAAGCACGAAGCCGCCCAGCGCGCCAACGATCATCAGGAGCGAAGCCAGGCCCATGCTGACGAACATTGTCACCGCGGCACCGGCGAGCAGCACTCCGAGGCAGGCGGCGGTCTTGACGATGACGTCGTCGAAGGTCATCCTGCCGGTGTCCGCCGGGCCCGCAGCGGGCTGGCTGTACATCTGCTGCAGCTGCTCAGTGGTCATGTTCTGTGGCTGGCCATATGCCTGCTGGCCGTAGGGTGCCTGCCCGGACGGCTGCTGGCCATAGGGCGCGTGTCCGTAGGGAGCCTGCGGGACAGGCGGTGCCTGGGTGGCTCCACGGAAGCTTTTTCCGTTGAAGATCGGGTTGCCGCCAAGTGCCATTGCTGGATTCCTCCATAGGGATGTGTTGAAACCTTAAGGTTTACGGTACCAATTCTCACGTAATTGCACCCGTGAAAGTTCCCCGCCCCCGTCAGGACGGCGGAGTTGTTATCCGATCGCTACCATCGGCGCCTGAACCTCGGCATTTCCCGCAACATCCGCGCTGTACCATAAGCCAAGCAGGGTGACGGAACTCACACACGTGCGGTGCCGCGCCAGATTGGCACCATCCCCTCCCTGCATCCGTTCGCAACGGCTGCAAAGGCGCAGCCGAGACCGCCCCCCAAGTGGAGGTTTTTCAATTTGAGAAGTACACCCCAAGGCCGGCCGGCCGGAGGACGCCGTGGGTTGCTGAGGTTAATGGGAGCCGTAAGCGCCTCCATCCTGGCAATCCTTCTCGTGGCAGCACCGGCATCGCAGGCCACTTCCCCGGCTCCGACACCATCCCCGTCGAACCAGACATTCCAAAACAACATCAGTGGATTTCTCCGCGATGACACCCGCGCACCCCTGGCGGATGTGACCATCACGGCCAAGAAGGACGGCTTCACCGGTACGGCCAAATCGTCCGCGAACGGATCCTGGAACATCGGCGTCCCCGATCAGGGCACGTACACGGTGGAACTGGACGAATCGACCCTTCCCGAGGGCATCAAGCTGGCTGATGGCCAGGAGAATCCGCGCCAGGTGACCTTCAGCCAGACCTCAAACCTGTCTGTGATCTTCGCCTTCGGCAAGGGCATCGTGGTGCAGCAGCAGGACTTCGGCCAAAACCTGCTCAACCGCCTCGTGGCCGGCCTGAGCTTCGGCCTTCTCCTTGCCCTCGCCTCAGTTGGCCTGTCCCTGATTTTCGGCACCACCGGGCTCACCAACTTCGCCCACGGCGAGATGGTCACCCTTGGAGCGGTGCTGGTGTTTGCCTTCAACGCCATCGGTCTTCCCTTCTGGCTGGCCCTGATCCTGTCCCTGTTGGGCGGCGGCCTGTTCGGATATGCCCAGGACCGGGGCCTGTGGCGGCCGCTGCGCCGGCGCGGCACCGGCCTGGTGCCCATGATGATCGTCAGCATCGGACTTGCACTTGCCGTCCGGTATGTCATCCAGTTCTACTTCGGCGGTGCCACCCAGCAGCTGCCGTTCGCACAGAGCCCCGAAATCCAGCTGGGCCCGGTTTCCATCTCGCCCAACAACCTCTGGTCCCTCGGGATCAGCGCCGTGGTGATCGCCCTGATCGGCATCGTGCTGCTGAAGACCAGGCTGGGCAAGGCAACCCGTGCGGTAGCCGACAACCCGGCCCTTGCGGCCGCCTCGGGCATCGACGTCGACTCCGTCATCCGGATCGTCTGGATCACCGGCGGCATGCTGGCCTCCCTGGGTGGCATCCTCTGGGCCTACTACCGTCCCGGCGTCACCTTCGACATGGGCTCGGCCATCCTCCTGCTGATCTTCGCCGGCGTCACCCTGGGCGGCCTCGGCACGGTCTTCGGCGCCCTGATCGGTTCCGTCATCGTGGGCATCTTCGTGGAGCTGACCACCGTGTTCGGCCTTGCCGCGGACCTTAAGTACGTGGGTGCCCTGTTCATCATGATCGTTGTCCTATTGTTCCGGCCGCAGGGAATCCTGGGCCGGCGCGAGCGCGTGGGTTAGGAGACAGCCATGGATTTTGGATTCATTCTTGCCAGCGCTGCAAGTGAAATTTTCAGCCCGACGACGGCCGCATACGCCCTGGCCGCGCTCGGGCTCGCCGTGCACTTCGGCTACTCCGGCCTGCTGAACTTCGGCCAGGCCGGCTTCATGGCGGTGGGAGCCTACGGCTTCGCCATCTCCACCCTCACCTTCGGTGTCCCGTTCTTCGTGGGACTGCTGATCGCCATCATTGCCTCCGCAATTTTTGCGCTGCTTCTCGGCATTCCCACCCTGCGGCTCCGGGCAGACTACCTCGCCATCGTGACCATTGCAGCGGCGGAAATCGTCCGGTACATCGTGACCACCAACCAGCTCACCTCGGTGACGGGATCGGCCAACGGGCTGGCGGCCTTCGAAGGCGGGTTCTACGCAATGAACCCGTTCCCTGAGGGCTCCTATTTCGGCATGAACAACCGAGACTTCTTCATCCGCGTGGTGGGCTGGGCACTGGTGGCCCTCTGCTGCACCCTGGTGTGGCTGCTGATGCGCAGCCCCTGGGGACGCGTCCTCAAGGGCATCCGCGAAGACGAGAACGCGGTCCGGTCCCTGGGCAAGAACGTCTATGCCTACAAGATGCAGGCACTCATTATCGGCGGCGTCCTTGGCGCACTCGCCGGCATGATCTTCACCCTCCCCCGCGGAGCGGTGCAGCCGGCCAACTACGGCACTGAGCTGACGTTCTTCCTCTACACCTGCCTCCTGCTGGGAGGCCTGGGCACCGTGCTCGGACCGGTCATCGGCGCGATGATCTTCTGGGTCGTGCTGTCACTGACCCAAGGCATCCTCTACGGCCTGATCGAGTCAGGGGCCATCACGTGGCTGAACACGGTCCAGGCCGGCCAGCTGCGCTACATCCTGGTTGGCGTCGCCCTGATGCTGCTGATGATCTTCAGGCCCCAGGGCGTCTTTGGAAACAAGAAGGAGCTGGCGTTCGCATGAGCATGCACAGCGAAGAACCCACACCGGCCGGTACGGGCGAGTTGGACTACATGACCGACACCCGGCCCATCGCGGCCGGAGAAGTGGGGCCCGGCTGCAAAAAGCGCGACCCCATCGTGGTGGCGGAAAACGTGACCCGCAGCTTCGGCGGCATCAATGCGGTGGACGTCGAGTACCTCGAAATCCCCCGCCACAAGATCACGGCGCTCATCGGCCCCAACGGCGCAGGCAAGACCACCCTCTTCAACCTGCTCACCGGCTTTGACACACCCAATACCGGTAAGTGGCAGTTCGAAGGCAAGAGCCTCGCCGGAGTGTCTCCCTACAAGGTGGCGCGGATGGGCATGGTGCGCACCTTCCAGCTCACCAAGGTCATGGGCAAGCTGACCGTGATGGAAAACATGCGCCTCGGTGCGGCAAACCAGCCCGGCGAGCGGCTGTCCAAGGCGCTGTTCAAAGGCATGTGGGGCGGCCGGGAGAAACAAATCACCGGCGAAGCCGACGTGCTGCTGGAGAAGTTCAAGCTCGACGCCAAGAAGGACGACTACGCGGCGTCGCTGTCCGGCGGCCAGCGCAAGCTCCTGGAGATGGCCAGGTCCCTCATGGTGCGGCCCAAGCTGGTGATGCTTGACGAACCCATGGCAGGCGTCAACCCGGCCCTGACACAGTCGCTGCTGGACCACATCAAGAACCTCAAAGCCGAAGGCATGACAGTCCTGTTCGTGGAACACGACATGCATATGGTCCGCCACATCGCAGACTGGGTTGTGGTCATGGCCGAGGGAAAGGTGGTCGCGGAAGGCCCGCCCGGCGAAGTGATGAAGAACCCTGCCGTCATCGACGCCTACCTGGGTGCACACCACGACGTCGACCTCGGTGACTCCGAAGGCCTCAAGGAGCTTGCAGCCGAACTTGTTGCGGACGAGGAATCGATCGTCGGAACGGAAAATGCGGGCATCATCTCGCTCGACGTTGTGGCCAAGGAGGCGGACGAGGACCGCCCGGGCGGGGCCCGGGGCCGCCACGGCAGCACGGACACAGGCAACACAGGGAAGGACAGCCAATGAGCAGCACCAGCGCGGCACCGGCCGCACACCCGGTCATTGACGGGGATTCGGTGGTCAAGGTCACCGACCTTGTGGCGGGATACCTGCCGGGAGTCAATATCCTCAACGGCTGCAGCATCGAGGCCCGCAAAGGCGAACTGATCGGCATCATCGGCCCCAACGGCGCCGGCAAGTCCACCCTCCTGAAGGCGATGTTCGGCCTGGTGAAGGTCCATTCGGGCACGGTGGTGGTCCGCGGCCAGGACATCACCGGGCTGAAGGCTAACAAGCTGGTGTCCCGCGGGGTGGGCTTCGTCCCGCAAACCAACAATGTGTTCGCCACGCTGACCATCGAGGAAAACCTGCAGATGGGCATGTTCCAGCGGCCCAAGGATTTCGCCGAACGGTTCGACTTCGTGGCCGGCCTGTTCCCGGAACTGGGCAAGCGGCGCGCGCAGCGGGCCGGCTCGCTCTCCGGCGGCGAACGCCAGATGGTGGCCATGGGCCGTGCCCTGATGATGGACCCGGCCGTGCTGCTGCTTGATGAGCCCTCCGCGGGCCTCTCCCCCGTCAAACAGGACGAGACCTTCCTGCGCGTCCATGAGATCAACCGCGCAGGGGTCTCGGTGATCATGGTGGAACAGAACGCCCGGCGCTGCCTGCAGATCTGCGACCGCGCCTACGTCCTGGACCAGGGCCGGGACGCCTACACCGGCACCGGCCGCGAGCTGATGAAGGACCCCAAAGTCATCCAGCTCTACCTCGGGACGCTGGCCGACACCGTCGAATAGCACCACCGCGCAAAGGAGCCCCCGTCCTCTTGGACGGGGGCTCCTTTGTGTATCAGGCGGGGCTGTTAGAGCTTGCCGAACTCTTCCTTGACTGCCTTGTACTTGTTGTCATCCTGGTACTCGTAGATGCCGATGTAGGCTTCCGTCGGGTCACCGGCGTCAGAGAACGTCACCGGGCCGGACTGGCCGTCATAGTCCGCATCCTTGCCCGCACGGATCAGCGTGACGCAGGAGGCGTAGGACGTGCACTTCTCGCCGCCTTGAGAGACTTCCTTGAGCTTGGCTGCAATATCCACGCCCTTGGTGCTCTTCGCCGACTCGGCTGCCAGCGCGATCAGGTTGACGGCATCGTAGGATTCACCGGCGTAGCTGTAGTCCTTCAGGGCGGGGTCGATGGCCAGCAACTTCTTCTTGAAGTTCTCCTGGGCGAAGGTGCCCGGGATGGTGCCCCGCGCGCCCTTCAGGGTGCCCGCCTGGAAGTCCTTGCTGTAGTCGGAGGTGTTGCCGTCCACCAGGAACATCTGGGTGGGCTTGACGCCCTTGCCCGTCATCAGCGGGACGATGCTCTTGGCCTGGTCAAAGGTGATCAGGGCGATGGCGTCCGGCTTGGCGGCAATGACCTTGTCCACCTGGCTGCTGAACTGGGTATCGCCCTCATTGAAGAGCTCCTCCGCCACAACCTGGCCGCCGGCCGATTCAAAGGCCGACTTGATGTTCTTGGCCAGCCCGGTTCCGTACGCGTCATTGAGGACGATCATGCCCACGGTCTGGGCGCCGCAGGTGGCCATGTAGTTGCCGAGCACCTTGCCCTGGAGAACGTCGGAAGGCGCTGTACGCCAGTACAGGCCCTTGTCATCCCACGTGGTGAAGTCCGGGGAGGTGTTGGCCGGTGAGAACTGGATGACACCGGCGCCGGTGATCTGGTTGATGACCGTCTTGGATACACCTGAGGACGCTGCACCGATGATGGCACTGACCCCCTGGCCCAGCAACGCGGACGTGGACTGCGTGGCGATGTCGGTCTTGGTGTCACCGGAGTCGCGGTGGATTACTTCGACCGGCTTGCCCAGGACGCCGCCCGCCTTGTTGACTTCCTCGATGCCAAGGTTGACGCCGGCGATTTCGGGCGGGCCGAGGAAGGCCAGCGAGCCGGTGGTGGGAAGGAGCGAGCCAATCCGCAGCGGGGTTTCAGTAGTGGCGGTTGACGGCGGCACCGAGGGGGTGTCGGCAGCCTGGCTGGCGGCCGCGCCTCCGCCGCCCTCAGCTGCCGGACACGCGATTCCTGCCGCAGATCCGGTGGCGGAAGATTCGGTTGCCGTGGGTGTGGACGAACCGCCGCATGCCGTTGCCATGAAGGCAACGCCGATGCCAAGCGCTGTCAGCTTGGCAACACGGGTTCCCGCCTGGGGGAATAAAGTCATTTACGAGCTCCTCGATCTAAAGGTGCGAACGGCCTTTGACACGAAAAAACCAGGTGTTCCTGATTTAGTTTCAAGCTAATGCATATACACGGGGAAGATAAGTGACTGAGGTCACATCCTTATAACAGTAGTTGCATATGTGGAATTAAACGCCGGAAGCCGCCCGCTGCGTGCGGACGGCTTCCGTTTCTTGGGCCCTTGGCCTGCTTTTGTACCCCAGGTGGGACTCGAACCCACAACACGCGGATTTTAAGTCCGCTGCCTCTGCCAATTGGGCTACTGGGGCGCCCGGTCAATGGTATCCCGTCAGACGAGCCTGAACGGTTCGGCGTACCGGAAGGTGCCGTGGACTCCACCCGGCCAGAGCGCGAGCGGCAGCAGCTGGAAGTGGTCTCCCCACGATGCCTCGGGCGGCAGGACCCCCAGCGACGTGGCGGGGACAAAACCAAACCGGGAGTAATACGCGGGGCTGCCAAGGAGGGCGATGCCGCTCTCCCCGGCAGCGTTCGCCCGGCTGATTGTCTCCTTCATGAGCGCCGAACCAATCCCGTGCCGCTGGAGCCGCGGCGTGACCCCGAGGGGACCCAGGCCCAGCAGCGGGTGATCGCCCACCCAGCCCCGGGTGCTGATGACGTGGCCCACCACTCTGCCGTCCTGGACCGCCACCACACTGAACTCCGGCAAGTACTCCTCCGACCCGAAAAGCCCGCGCAGTACCCGCACCTCCACCGGCTCACCCTCCACGGGCAACCCCGTGACCGGCGAGACGGCGAAGGCATCAGCCGTGAGGGCCAGTATCGCTTCCCGGTCCTCCGGCGTTTCGTCCCGCAGCACCAACTCCGACGGCGGCGCCTGCCGGCTCCGCGCGGAAAGCTCGGCAAGGACCTCCAGGGCCCGGGGCGCATCCGCCACCGGCACCAGCAGGTGGTCATGGTGGAAGCCGGCCAGCACGTTGCAGCTGATCCTTGCCTCGGTGAGCGCCTTGCTGACGGCAGCGGTGAGGCCTACAGCCTCCAGGGCGGAATGCACCTGCAGGGTGATCCACGCACCCACGAAGTCGTAGGGCAGGCCTTCCCTGTCCGCCACCGCCCGGGGCAGCACCACCGTCAGGCCTTCCGCCTCGCGGACTGCCGCCTCAATGCCCTCCACCAGCGCCCTCCCGTAGGGCCAAAGCACGTAGACGTATTCGCCGTCGCGCTGTACCGGATGCATCCCGGCCAACAGTGCCTCGAGGTTTTTTTCGCCAGTCATGGTGCCAGTCTAGAAGCCGGGCAACGCCGTCGGCGGGAAGTGCGGCCGGCCCGGACACATCCTGCCGGGCCCACGCAAACGGCGGCTGCCCCCTGGAAGGGGACAGCCGCCGTCGGACGTTGCAGCGCAGGGCGCGGCGCAGGCGCTATTTGGCCTTGGCCGAAACGGTTTCCTTGGCTTCGGCAGCGGCAGGTGCCGTCGCCGTGGAACCGGATCCGGCGGGCACAGCGGCGGGCTCCGGAGCGGGTGCCGGAGCCGGCGCAGCCGCCGGCTTGGGTGCCGGGGCGGCTGCTGCCACGAAGGCGCCCCGGGGGTTGTCCAGGTCCATGAGCTGGGTGGTGTCGCGGCCGGCAAAGAAGGCGATGACCCAGTTCAGGATCACGCGGAACTTGCGCTCGAACGTGGGCATGGCGAGGCCGTGGTAGCCGCGGTGCGCAAGCCACGCGAGGCCGCCCTTGAGGCCGATGCTGCCAACCAGGTTGATGTTGGCGACGCCCTTCCACTCACCGAAGCCGGCTACAGCGCCCAGGTTCTTGTGCTTGTAGTCCTTGAGCGGCTTGTCCCAGCGGGAAGCCCACAGGTTCTTGGCGAGGCGCTTGGCCTGGCGGAGGGCGTGCTGGGCGTTGGGGACGCAGGTGCCGTCCGGGAGGCCCTTGCCGGTGAGGTCCGGAACAGCCGCGACGTCGCCGGCGGCCCAGGCGTTCTCGATGATGCCTTCGTCACCGGCGATGCGGAGGTCCGGCAGGACGCGGACGCGGCCGCGGGGCTCGAGCGGGAAATCGGTGGAGCGGACCATGGGGTTGGCCTGCACGCCGGCGGTCCACACGAGGGTGTCCGCTTCGAACTCCTGGGCCGGGGACTTGTCCGGAAGGTTGATGAGCTTGAGGGTGCCTTCGGCACTGTCCAGCGAGGTGTTCAGGAGCACCTCGATGCCGCGGCTGCGGAGGTGCTCCACAACCCACTCAGCCTGCTTGGCGGTGACCTCGGGCATGATCCGGCCCATGGCCTCAACCAGGACGAAGCGGACTTCCTCCTGCTTGATGCGCGGGTTGTTCCGGACGGCGGCCCGGGCGAGGTCCTCCATCTCGGTGATGCATTCGATGCCGGCAAAGCCGCCGCCGACCACCACGAAGGTGAGGGCCTTGGCGCGGGCAGCGGGATCGGTCATGGTGGAGGCCAGTTCGATGCGCTCCAGGACCTTGTTGCGGAGGGCAACCGCTTCCTCGATGGTCTTCAGGCCGATGCCCTTGTCCGCGAGTCCCTTGATGGGGAACGTACGCGTGATGGCGCCGGCCGCCAGGACGACGTCGAAGTACGGAACCTCGAAGGGAGCCCCGCCGTCGGCGGGAGCCACAACCGCGGTGCGGTTCTCGTGGTCGATCGAGGTAACGCGGCCCTGGATCAGTTCGGTCTGCTGGAGGTGCTTGCGGTGGGAGACCACAGCGTGGCGGGCCTCGATGTTTCCGCCGGCTACCTCAGGGAGGAAGGGCTGGTAGGTCATGTAGGGCAGTGGATCCACGAGGGTGACGATGCCACCGGCATTCGCGATCTTCTTCTGCAGTTTGAGTGCTACGTACAGGCCGACGTACCCGCCGCCGACGACGAGTACCCTGGGACGGTCCTGGAGCTCTGGGGTGGTTGCCATGGGTTTAAGAATACAACAGTTTGTGAAAATCTTCACTAACTGGGAGTTCGGCCCGTAATCTCAGGTTTTCCGCGGGATTCCACCCTTTGGACAGCCCCCGTTTCCGCTTCTTCACTGAGCAGGGCGGGGTTCCTGGCGGCCCGGCGCAGCTGGACCGCGGCGGCCGCGATGATCGCCACGAACAGCACGGCAAAGCCAATGACGACGGCGGCGCCGATGGCACTGTCACGCTTCGAGGGCGCCTCAGCTGCAGGCACCGTTGCTTCGGGCAGCGTGGGGACTGCGCTGGGAACGTCGGTGGTGGGCAGCGGCGCGGGAGAAGCCAGGTTTCCCCTGCGGTGGACCCTGATCCATTCGGCGATGGACCCCAGCGGGTTGCCGGTGACTTCCGGGACATCGTCCTTCAGCGCCGCCTCGGCGTTCAGCACGCCAAAGCCGTACAGCGGATCCTTCCCCGGCGCCCCGGCATCCTTGGCCGTGGACACAATCCTGTTGATCACCTGCTCTGCGCTCATGGCCGGCCACTTGGAGCGGATCAGTGCCGCCACGCCGGAAACAATGGGGGCACTGCCGGACGTTCCGGCCCATTCGGCGTAGCCACCGCCCGGAAGGCCGCCCAGCAGGTTCTCCGCCGGGGCGGCCACGCCGATACTGATGCCCTGGGAGGAGGCGTCAACGCTGGCCACGCCTTTGCGGTCCAGGCCGGCGACCGTGAGGACGCCGGGGATGGTGGCCGGAGCCCCCACCTGGATGTTGCCGCCCACCCGGTTTCCGGCAGCCGCAACGATGACCACGTCCTTCTGCTCGGCGTAAAGGAACGCCGCATCCCAGCTCTGGGGCCACTGCGGAGTGGTGCTGCCGAGCGAGATATTGATGACCTTTGCCCCGTTGTCCACCGCCCAGCGGACAGCTTCCGGGATCTGGTCCTGGTCGCTCTTGCCGGAGGGGTTGGTGGAACCCAGCCACGTGGAGACGGAGAGGAGCTGCGCCTCGGGTGCCACGCCTACGATTCCTTCCGGGGGCAGGCCGGCCGGGCCGGGCGCCGGGCTGGGGCTGGCACTGGCCGGCTGGTGTCCGCGTCCGGCAAGCATCGTGGCCACCAGGGTGCCGTGTTCCGGCTTCACGCCCACGCTTTTCTGTCCGTCCGGCTGGCCCGAGCCGGAGGCGTCGTAGCCGCCGATCACGGCGCCCTTCAGGTCAGGGTGCTGCGCGTCAATGCCGCTGTCGATGATGGCCACCTTGACCCCCGCACCCTTGGAAACTTCCCAGGCCTTGGTGATGCCGGACTCAGGAAGCCAGTACTGCTTGTCCCGCCATTCGTCCGCGTGCGCTGCGGGAGCGGCGAAAAGGCCGGTACCCAGGCAGCAGGCAGCCAGGAGCAGGGCAAGCAGCGCTGCGGCGGCACGGCGAAGCGGGGGCGTTGCCCGTGGAATGAAGTAGTGCATCCGTTCAGCCGATGCTCAGGGCGATGCCGTCGAGGATGTCGTGCTCACTGGCGGTAGCTGTGGCGACGCGGCCGCCGGTCAGCTCCCCCAGCTGTTCCAGGATGCGCCGCCACACCAGCCCTCCGGCACCGATCACGTCGACCCGCCCGGGGTGCATGTAGGGCAGTGCGGCCCGCTCCGACCTGGTCATCTCCAGAAGGCCGGTGGAGGCCGCCCGGACGGTTTCCAGGGGCAGTTCGGTGCCGTGGATTGCAGCCGGCGAGTACTCGGCCAGTCCGAGCGCGTGTGCGGTGATGGTGGTGATGGACCCGGCAACACCGACGACGGCGGTGGCGCGTTCCAGCGGCACGTCGCGGCGGGCGCGGGCGATGGCTGCGTCCACGTCCGCTTCGGCGTCCGCTATCTGTTGGGCAGTGGGGGGATCGTCCTGGAGGTGCCGCTCAGTAAGGCGGACGCAACCGATATCCACGGACTTTGCGGCCGTGACCCCGGCAGCCGTACCCAGGACGAACTCGGTGCTGCCGCCGCCCAGGTCCACCACCAGCACCTCGTGCCCGTCCAGGATGGGCAGCACGCTGCTGGCTCCGGCGAAGGACAAGGCGGCTTCCTCGTCGCCGGAGATCACTTCGGGCTCCACGCCAAGCAGGTCGCGGATCCCGTCCACGAAGACCTGCCGGTTGCGTGCGTCGCGGCTGGCCGAGGTTGCAACAAAACGGACCCTGGCGGCGCCGTGGTCGCGGATGAGCGCAGCATAGTCAGCGGTTGCCGCAAACGTGCGCTCCAGCGCCTCCGGTGCCAGCTCGCCCGTTGCGTCCACCCCCTGGCCCAGCCGCACCACGCGCATTTCCCGCACCACGTCCTTGAGCGAGGTGGTGCCGTTGGTCCGTTCAACGTCGGCAATCAGGAGGCGGATGGAGTTGGTGCCGCAGTCAATGGCCGCAACGCGTGTCACTCCGCGGCTCCAGCCGTGTCGGCGGATTTCCGCACCGGGGCCGGCCGGCCCACGATGTCCGGCAAACCCTGCGGCCCGTGGCGGCTCAGGTCCCTGGACGGTGCCTCGCCCGTGGTGTCCCAGGCGCCGTCGCAGTAGCACCTGTCCGCGGTCCACCATTCGGTGATGCCGGCCAGCGCCTGGTCCCCGAGCGGGTTGACCCCGGGCCCGGCGGCCAGGGAGTGCCCCACCAGGACGTGCAGGCATTTGACGCGCGTGGGCATGCCTCCGGCGGAGATACCGTCAATCTCGGGGACAGCCCCGATGCCGGACCGCTCCCCGATGGCGTCGCGGGCCGCGAGGTAGTCTTCGTGTGCTGCGCGGTAGGCCGCGGACAGTTCTTCATCACCGGCCAGCTGCTCATTCATCTCGTTCATGACGCCTGCGGCTTCGAGCCGCGACACCGCTGAGGTGATGACCGGGTGTGTCAGGTAAAAGGTGGTGGGAAACGGAGTCCCGTTGCTGAGCCGGGGAGCCGTGGCGGCCACGAGCGGATTGCCGCAGACGCAGCGGGCAGGAATTTCCACCACATCACGGACCGGCCGTCCCAGCTGGCGGCTCAGGACTTCAAGATCGTGCGCTGATGGTTGGCGGGATTCGTCCCGGGCGGCTGCCGTGTTGTGTTCCACTGTGGCGGGCCGTCCTTCCTGTTGCGGTTCAGTCTGTAGCCGCGCGCGTGATGGACTCCCACAGGGAATCCACCCACGGCAGATCGGCGGGGTCTTGTGTTGCTGCACCGGCCTGGCTGCTGGTTTCTCCGGCCGGCAGATCGCTGCCGAAGACCCAGTAGCCGGTTTCTCCCGGCATAACCATGTTAATGCGGTCGCGGGCCTGCTGCTTCACGTAGTTGGGGTCCTGCCAGCGGGACACCTGCTGCCGCAGGGTGTCGCCTTCCGCCTGGCGGGCAGCGATATCGGCATTCAGCGCGTCAATCTCGGCCTTCTTGTCGAAGAAGATCTTCACTGTGGGCGCAAGCATGATGGTGATGGCAATCATCACCACGGCCAGCGCCAGCATCCGCCCGGAGAACGCCTTGGCCGGTACCGGCTGCTGGTCTTCGTCGTCTGCGGGAGCCGCCGGGCCTGCCTTGCCGTCGGTGGCGCTGCTGCCCTTGCGGCGGGCCTGTTCAGGCCCCTTGCGGGAGGCCTGGTCCCGGCGCCCGGCTGCGGTGCCAGCCGGTTGTACGCCGGCCGGTTGTGCGCCGGCCGCGTCTCCTGCCGTCGTGTCCTTGCCCGGGCCGAAGTCCGCGAGGATGACGTCCGCGCCCTCGGGGGCTTCCTTTGCGGCGCGGGATGGGGCGACCTTGGGAACTTTGGGACGGCGGGTAGCCATGACACTCCTGAAACGCGCAGCCTGCCTGGGCCGCCACTATCTGGGCTGAAACAAATGCTGCCGAAACAGCAACGGTGGCTATGGTCTTTCAACCATAGCCACCGTTGTTTGCTTTACGCGGCTACTAGCCCTTGAAACGCGGGAACGCGCTGCGGCCTGCGTAGCGGGCGGCGTCGTCGAGTTCCTCTTCGATGCGCAGCAGCTGGTTGTACTTGGCCACGCGCTCGGAGCGGGCCGGGGCGCCGGTCTTGATCTGGCCGGCGTTGGTGGCCACCGAGATGTCGGCGATGGTGGTGTCCTCGGTTTCGCCGGAGCGGTGCGAGGTGATGGTGGTGTAGCCGGCACGCTGGGCCAGGCTGACGGCGTCGAGCGTCTCGGTCAGGGAACCGATCTGGTTGACCTTCACCAGGAGAGAGTTGGCGGTCTTGGTGTCGATGCCGCGCTGCAGGATGGAGGGGTTGGTGACGAAGAGGTCGTCGCCCACCAGCTGCACCTTGTCGCCGATGGAGTCGGTGAGGGTCTTCCAGCCGTCCCAGTCGTTCTCGTCCAGCGGGTCCTCGATGGAGACCAGCGGGTAGTCCGCCACGAGCTCGGCGTAGTAGGCGCTCATCTCGGCGGAGGTCAGGGACTTGCCTTCGAACTGGTAGGCGCCGTCGGTGAAGAACTCCGAGGAGGCCACGTCCAGGGCCAGCGCGATGTCCTTGCCCGGGGTGTAGCCGGCGTTCTTGATGGCTTCCTGGATCAGGTCCAGTGCTGCACGGTTGGACGGCAGGTTCGGTGCGAAGCCGCCTTCGTCGCCCAGGCCGGTGGCGAGGCCCTTTTCCTTCAGGACGGACTTGAGGGCGTGGTAGACCTCAACGCCCCAGCGGAGGCCCTCGGAGAAGGTCTCGGCACCCAGCGGCACAACCATGAATTCCTGGATGTCGACGTCGGAATCCGCGTGGGAGCCGCCGTTGAGGATGTTCATGAGCGGCACGGGCAGGACGTGCGCGTTCGGTCCGCCGAGGTACTTGTAGAGGGGCAGGTCCGCGGAGGCGGCGGCTGCGTTGGCAACGGCCAGGGAAACGCCCAGGATGGCGTTGGCGCCCAGCTTGCCCTTGTTCGGGGTACCGTCCAGGTCCAGCATGGCCTGGTCGATGCTGCGCTGGTCGGTGGCGTCGAAGCCGGTCAGGGCCGGAGCGATCTGGTCGATGATCGCGTCCACGGCCTTCTGGACGCCCTTGCCGAGGTAACGGCCCTTGTCGCCGTCGCGCAGTTCAACAGCCTCGTGCTCACCGGTGGAAGCACCGGAGGGAACTGCGGCGCGGCCGATCTGGCCGTCGGAGAGCAGTACCTCAACTTCTACGGTCGGGTTGCCACGGGAATCGAGGATCTCGCGGGCGTGGATGGCATCGATAAGCGCCATGAATTTTGCTCCTTATGGGCGATTAACGGGGGGATCTTGCAGAAAGACTCGACGTACTCGTCTCAGACCAGCGTAGTCGAGAGTGGTCCGGGTTACGGAAAACTATCCACCCCCGGACGTCATGATGGTGCGGCTAACTTTGTTGGTGCTGCTGCGGGACGTGCTGCTGGTAGTTCCGCACGGCGCCGCGGAGGGCGCGCTCAGCGTCGAATCCGTTGGCGTGTGCGGCGCGTACGACGGCGAGCAGCAGCTCGCCGAGTTCTTCTTCCGTTTCCGGGATGGGAGCCTGTGCAGGCAGTTCGACGCCTGCCCTTGCCGCGCGGTCGATGGACTTCTGCGCCCTCGCGAGCGCCGGCAGGGCCAGCGGGATCCCTTCGAACGGATCCTGCCGCTCCGGCCGCTCCGCCCGCTTCACCGCATCCCACTTCTGCACGATCTCCTCGACCGTTGCGGGAAAGCTGTCCTGCAGTGAGCCGTCCGGGCGGAACACGTGCGGGTTGCGGCGGACCATCTTGGCACCCAGGCCGCGCGCGACGTCGTCGAACGTGAAGGCGCCGCGTTCCTCAGCGAGGCGGGCGTGCAGGACCACCTGAAGCAGGACGTCGCCCAGCTCGCCCTGGAGCTCGACGTCGAAATCCTTCTCCGCCGGCACGCCGGCCTCGATGGTCTCGGCCACCTCGAACGCCTCTTCCAGCAGGTATTCCACCAGGGAGGCGTGCGTCAGGGCGCCCATCCACGGGCAGTGTTCCCGCAGTTGCGCTATGACCGCCACCAGTCCTTCGGCGGGAGTTTCAGCCAAGGTTCGCGTAGGTGTCGTTGATGTACTCCACCAGGGCTTCCTTCTCCTCGAGCGGCAGGAAGGCAGCCTCGGCCGCGTTGAGCGTCAGCTCCAGCAGGTCATCGAGGTCGTAGTCGAAGGTTTCCACCAGCAGTTCGAACTCGTCGGTCAGGGTGACACCGCTCATCAGCCGGTTGTCGGTGTTGATGGTGACGTTGAAGCCGAGCTGGTAGAGCATGTCCAGGGGATGGCTTTCGATGCCCTCGCCGAATCCGGCGATCGCACCGGTCTGGAGGTTGGAGGAGGGGCAGATTTCCAGGGCGATGCCGCGGTCGCGGATCCAGCTGGAAAGGTCGCCCAGGGTGACCAGGCCAATCGTGTCCTCTGCATCGTCGTCGAACTCCACCATGATGTCCTCGGCAATCCGGACGCCGTGTCCCAGCCGCAGGGCGCGGCCGTCCACCAGGGCGGACTGGATGCTGTCCAGCCCGGCGGCCTCGCCGGCGTGCACGGTGGCCGGGAAGTTCTGCTGGGCCAGGTAGGTGAAGGCGTCCCGGAAACGGGAAGGCAGGAAGCCGTCCTCGGCTCCGGCGATGTCGAAGCCGACGGCGCCCTTGTTGCGGTGGCGGACGGCGAGTTCAGCGATCTCCTGCCCGCGGTCCGCGTGGCGCATGGCGGTGATGAGCTGGCCCACCTGGATCTCGCGTCCGCTCTCCCCTACGGCTTCGACGCCGGCTTCGAGTCCTTCCTGCACGGCCTCCACCGCCTGGTCCAGCGTGAGGCCCTTCTGGAGGTGCTGCTCGGGCGCCCACCGGACTTCGCCGTACACCACGCCGTCGTCAGCGAGGTCCTCAACGAACTCCTTGGCCACCCGGAACAGGCCTTCGTGGGTCTGCATGACGGCAACGGTGTGGTCAAAAGTTTCCAGGTAGCGGACCAGCGAGCCGGAGTTGGCGGACTCCCGGAACCATTCGCCCAGCGCCACGGGATCGGTGGAAGGCAGCGTGTGGCCAACGGCCTCGGCCAGTTCGATGATGGTGGCCGGACGCAGTCCTCCGTCCAGGTGGTCGTGGAGGGAGACCTTCGGCAGGTTCTTCAGGTCGAAATCGATGGCAGGGGCAGCGTCAACAATGGGCTCAGTCACCTTCCCACCTTAGGGTGGGCGGGAGTTCAAAGCCAGCCGCTAATTAGCGGCTGGCTTGCCGTCCCGGGCCGCAGGAGCGAGGATGGCCGAGCTGCCGTTACCGGGGCCCCGGGCGCCGGAGGGACCGCCGTCAAGCCACTCATCAACCTCTTCGGCGTCGTTGCGGGCAAGGTGCTTGTGCCACCAGCGCAGGACGTGGTCGATGAGGATGCCGAGCACGATGGCGAAGACCACGGCTATGCCCGCGCTGAGCAGCGGATTGTGGTGGAGCCAGGGGAACGAACTGGCCAGCAGGCCGATGCCAATCGAATAGCCCACCCACGTGATGCAGGCGAAGGCATCCAGCAGGAAGAAGCGCCGGTGGGCGAAGCCCGTGCTGCCGGCCACGTAGTTGACGGCCACCCGGCCCCACGGAATGTAGCGGGCAGTAAAGATCAGCACGGCGCCGCGCTTTTCGAGCTCGTAGCGGGCCCAGCCGAAGGCTTTCTGGACCTTGGGGCGGCGCATCCACTTCCACCGGTCCAGGCCAATCCGCCGGCCGAGCATAAACGCCATATTGTCCCCGGCAATGGCCCCAACCAGGGCTGTCAGGCCGAGGATCCAAAGATTGGGCTCCCCGCTGTGCCGGGAAAAGGCCGCCAGTGCCACGATCAGGGTCTCGCTGGGGACCACCATCGCGAAGCCGTCAACGAAGAAGAACACGAGCAGTATCGGGTAAATCCACCACTGACCAGCTGCATGGAGCACGGCCTCATTAATAAACTCCACGCGGGTCTTGCTCCTATGCAAAATGGCATAGCCGTAAGTGGCGCAGCCAAAGCGGAAATCGTTCCTAAGTGTCCCATGGCCAAGGCGCGATTCGCTACGCCCTGGCCTTCCTGGAACAACGCTTCAACTACGCTTCCGGTTCCTTCATCCGTTCCACCATCGGAGGTCGGCGACGGAGGCGGTTGATGCCCAGGTCCACGAGGATCCCCAGCGCCACGGCGCAGATGATGGCGATGGCGGCGCCCAAAAGGTGGTTGTCCTCGAACCACTGCCCGAAAAAGAGCCCGATCCCCACGGAGTAGCCGGCCCAGAGGGTCGCGGACAGAACGGTGAGGCCGATGAAACGCACGTGGGGGTAATGCGTGAAGCCCGCTGTCAGGTTCACTGCCACCCTCCCGATCGGAACGAACCTCGCCACGAGGATGAGCGAGGCCGGACGCTTCCGCAGTTCCCTGCCCGCCCACCGGAATGCGCTCTGCATCCGGGGGTTACGCATCCACCCCCATCTCCTGGTGCCCACCTTGCGGCCGATCAGATAGGCAATGTTGTCCCCCGAGAATGCCCCCAGTGCAGCCACCAGCATCAGGACCCAGGGGTTGGGGACGTCCGCGGTGGCGGCAACGGCGGCGAGGCCCACCACCACCGACTCGCTGGGGATGGGCGGAAAGAAGCCGTCAATGACGCAGCAGGCCAGCACCAGGACCAGCACCCAGGGCTGCCCGGCTGCGGCGAGGATGAAGTCATTGATGGCCTGCATGGATCCCTATGCTATTCGGTCGATGATCAGCCGCTGCGCCGGCCGCGATCCCTCGGGCGCAATGACCACTGCGTGCTCCAGCGCTTCCTTCGCCCGCGCGAACCGTTCCGGGGTGTCCGTGAGCAGCGTCATCAGGGGCTCGCCGGCCCGGACCACGGCGCCGGGCTTGGCGTGCATCCGGACCCCGGCACCGGCCTGCACGGCGTCCTCCTTGCGGGCACGGCCGGCGCCCAGGCGCCAGGCTGCAACACCGACGGCCAGGGCATCAAGTTCCACGAGCACGCCGTCCGCCGGGGCGTAGACCACCTCGGACTCCCGGGCCGCCGGAAGCTTGGCCCGCGGATCGCCGCCCTGGGCTTCGATCATGCGGTTCCAGACATCCATGGCGCGGCCGTCCTTGAGGGCGGCGGCCGGATCTGCGTCGTTCACTCCCGCCGAGGCCAGCATTTCCTCGGCGAGCCTGACGGTCAGCTCCACCACGTCCTCCGGGCCGCCGCCGGCAAGCACCTCCAAGGATTCTTCGACCTCGATAGCGTTGCCCGCGGTCAGTCCCAGCGGGGTATCCATGTTGGTGAGCAGTGCCACGGTGTTCACTCCTGCGTCCTTGCCCAGCGCCACCATGGTCTCGGCAAGCTCCCGGGCCCTGGCCTCATCCTTCATGAAGGCGCCGCTGCCCACCTTCACGTCCAGGACCAGGGAGCCGGTCCCTTCCGCGATTTTCTTGCTCATGATGGAGGAGGCAATCAAGGGAATGGCTTCAACCGTGCCCGTGACGTCCCGCAGTGCGTACAGCTTCCGGTCCGCCGGGGCCAGGCCGGCGCCAGCGGCGCAGATCACCGCGCCCACGTCCTGGAGCTGGGCCAGGATTTCCTCATTGCTGAGGGAGGCACGCCAGCCAGGGATGGATTCAAGCTTGTCCAGGGTGCCGCCGGTGTGGCCAAGGCCCCGGCCGGAGAGCTGCGGTACGGCGACCCCGAAAACCGCAACCAACGGCGCGAGCGGCAGGGTGATCTTGTCCCCCACGCCCCCCGTGGAATGCTTGTCAGACGTGTACTTCAGGCCGCCGTCAGGCCGGCGAAGGCTGGAGAAGTCCATGCGTTCGCCGGACGCGATCATCGCAGCGGTCCACCGGGCGATCTCGGTGCGGTCCATGCCGTTGAGCAGAATGGCCATGTTCAGGGCTGCCATCTGTTCGTCCGCGATGGCGCCGCGGGTGTAGGCATCGATGGTCCAGTCGATCTGTTCCGGGCTGAGGGTGCCCTTGTCCCGCTTTACGCGGATGATGTCGACGGCGTCGAAGGGTTCGGCAATGTTGTCCACTGCGCGGGTCTCTGTCACCTTGTCAGTCATTATGTTTCCTTCAGGTGTTCGGGACCGAAGGCGTCAGGCAACACCTGGTCCATGGACTTGATGCCCTGGGTCGTCATGAGCTCCATGTCCGGGGCGCGGAACTCGTACAGCAGCTGGCGGCAGCGTCCACAGGGCATGAGGATGTTGCCGCTGCCGTCCACGCAGTAGAAGGCGCGGAGCAGCCCGCCGCCGGTCATGTGCAGGTTGCCCACCAGCGCGCACTCGGCGCAGAGGGTAAGGCCGTAGCTGGCGTTCTCTACATTGCAGCCGCTGACAATACGGCCGTCGTGGGTCAGTGCCGCCGCTCCCACCGGGAACTTCGAGTAGGGAACGTAGGCGTGGCGCATGGCGGCGACGGCGGATGCCTCCAGCGCGGCCCAGTCAACCGGCCGCGCGGCGCCCGCAGTGCTGTCCACGACGTCAGCCCTTGACATAGGGGATGCCGCTGGCCGCCGGTCCCCGGGATTTGCCCACCAGCCCGGCCACTGCGAGGACCGTCACCAGGTACGGGAGCATGGCCATGAACTGGCTTGGAACGGGCGTGCCGATGATCGTGACGATGCTCTGGAGGTTGTCCGCGAAACCGAACAGGAGCGCTGCGAAGAAGGCTCCGATCGGGTTCCACCGGCCAAAGATCAGGGCTGCCAGGGCGATGAAGCCGCGGCCGCCGGAGATCTCCTTGGTGAAGCTGTCGATGGCCACCAGGGTGAAGAAGGAGCCGCCGATGCCGGCCACGGCGCCGCCAAGGGTGACGTTCCAGAACCGGGTGGCATTCACGTTGATGCCCAGGGTGTCCGCGGCCTGCGGGTGTTCGCCCACGGCGCGCACCCGGAGGCCCCAACGTGTCTTGAACAGGCCCACCCAGACCACCAGGACGGCGATGTACATGAGGTAGCCCACCAGGGACTGCCGGAAGAGGATGGGGCCGATCACGGGGATGCTGGACAGGACGGGGATTTCGATGATGTCCAGCCCCGGGGGCGAGTTGAACTGCGCCTTGTTGGCCTGCATCACCGTGCTGAACAGAAACCCGGTCACACCCGAAACCAGCACATTCAGGACCACGCCGACGATGATCTGGTTCACCAGGTACTTGATGCTGAAGAGTGCCAGCACCATGGACACCACTGCACCGGCCACGGCAGCAGCCAGCAGCCCGATGAAGGGGTTCTGCGTCATGCTGGCCACAATGGCGGCGGTGAACGCACCGCCCAGCAGTTGGCCCTCAATGGCGATGTTTACCACGCCCACCCGTTCGCAGAGGACGCCGGACAGTGATCCGAACACCAGCGGAACGGCGAGGGTCACCGAGCCGGCGATGAGGCCGGCCAGCGAAATGTTCGGGGTGCGGGCGCCGCCCACCACCCAGATGAGGAAGGCGGCCGTAAACAGGACGATGAAGGTCACCGTCAGCCAGCCCGGGGCCGGCATGTCCTTGGTCTTGAGGTACACCGCATAGGCGGCGAGCCCCAGCAGGAGGACGGACAGCACGATGCCGCCGGCAGCCGCGTTGACCGCCAGGGCCGGCAGCTGGAAGAAGTCTTCCCCTGTGGAGATGCCGAAGCTGGCCGTCTGGTTGGGGGCCATCAGGCCGAAGAACACCAGGGCGATCAGGCCGAAGGCCGTGAGCATCGCCGGCGTCCGCCAGCTGACGGGTTTGCTGGAGAGGGCGGCACCTGCCTTCGCTGAGGCGTCCTCCGGCTGCGGTTTTCCGGAGCGGGGCGAGGAAACTGTTGTGCTCATGCTGCACCTCCGGTGGTTGCTGCCTTACGGGACTTGCCGGCTTTGGCCGGCTTCCTGCGCCGCGGGTTGAGGCCGAATACGGCCCTGACGAGGGGTGGTGCTGCAATGAAGAGCACGATCAGGGACTGGACCACCAGGACGATGTCGATGGGCGTGCCGGTCTGGATCTGCATCTGGACCGCCCCGGCCCGGAAGGCGCCGAACAGCAGGCCGGCTGCGAAGGTGCCCCACGGCGTCGAACGCCCCAGCAGGGCCACTGTGATGGCGTCGAAGCCATAGGTGGCGGCAACGCCGTCGGTAAGGACCTTCTCCGTGCCCGCCACCTGGGCGACGCCGGACATGCCCGCCAGCCCTCCGGCGAGTGCCATCACCAGGATGGTGGAGCGGGATACGTTGATGCCCGCTGTCTGCGCCGCCTTGGGGTTTGCGCCGACTGCGCGGAATTCGAAGCCCACGGTGGAGCGGTTGAGGAGCCACCAGACCAGGACAGTGGTGGCTATGGCCAGGAGGAAGCCGAGGTGGAGCCGGTACTGGGTGCCGAAGATCTGCGGGTAGACAGCGGTAGGGTCCAGGATGGGCGAGATGGGGTTCGACTCCCCCGGCCGCTGGAACGCCGGAGTGTTCAGCAGGTACCGCAGGAAGTACAGCGCGATGTAGTTGAACATGATGGTCAGGATGACTTCGTGGGCCCCCGTGCGGGCCTTGAGGAGGCCGACGAGCCCGCCCCAGAAGGCGCCGCCGATGATGCCTGCCGCCAGGACCAGGAGCAGGTGCAGGCCCACGGGAAGGTCGAGCGCGAAACCCACCCAGGCGGCCAGGATGCCGGCCACGATGATCTGGCCCTGGGCGCCGATGTTGAACAGCCCCGCGCGGAAGGCCAGCGCTACGCCCAGGCCGGCCGTGATGAGCGGGGTGGCGATGGTGAGGGTCTCCATGAACGGCGCGAACTGGGCCGCAACGCTGTTGCCGCGGGGGTTGAAGACCGAACCCTGGAACAGGGCGATGTAGGAACGCGTGGCCGCGTTCCAGACGGCGGACAGGAAGTCAGTGGGCCGTGCGAAGAAGTACGTGGAGGTGGTGGCCACCTGCTTGTCGGTGCTGGCGATCAGCAGCCCGCCGATGATGAGGGCCAGCAGGACCGCCAGGACGGAGACCATGCCGCTGCCGGTGAAGATTTTGCGCAGCAGGGTGTCGGGACCGCCGGGGATCTTTCCGCTTTGGGCGGTGGCCGGAACGGCGGATGGTTCCATGACCCCGCCGGCAGTATCAACGGCCACGACGGCGGCCGTCCGCTCGTCCGGGACAGCGGACTCCTGCGCCTCGGGGCCAGGCTCGCCGGCCGCGTGCTTGGGGGGATGCGTGTCAGACATGGTCGCCTCCTTCGGCGTCGGATACGGAAGCCGTGGTGGCGGCGGGATCCTGTTCACTGCCTGTCGGGGCCGTGTGTTCCTCCGGCGGGATGCCCGCCATCATGAGGCCCAGGACGTCGCGGCTGGTTCCGGCCGGAACCACGCCCACCAGTTTGCCCTTGTAGAGCACGGCGATCCTGTCGGCCAGTTCCATCACTTCGTCAAGTTCGGTGGAGACGATCATGACGGGCGTGCCCTGGTCGCGTTCAGCCACGATCCGCTTGTGCAGGAATTCGATGGACCCCACGTCCACGCCGCGGGTGGGCTGGGAGGCGATGAACAGGCGCAGCGGACGGGACAGCTCGCGGGCCATCACTACCTTCTGCTGGTTGCCGCCGGAAAGCGTTCCGGCGGCAAGGGCTCCTGAAGGGGTCCGGACGTCAAACTCTTCGATCCGGGAGGTTGCGTTTTCCAGCACCTTGGCAGGGCTCATGCTGATGCCCTTTGCGAAGGGGGCCTGATCGTACCGGTCCAGGATCAGGTTCTCGGCAATCGAAAAAGTGCCGATAAGGCCGTCAACGGAGCGGTCCTCGGGCACGAAGCCCACTCCTGCGTTCAGGACCTCTTTGACGCTGCGGCCCACGAGCTCCTGCCCGTCCAGCAGGATGGAGCCGTGGACCCGCTCCTGCAGGCCGAGGATCGCCTCCGTCAGCTCGGTTTGGCCGTTCCCCTGGACGCCGGCAATTGCAAGGATCTCTCCCCTGGCTATCTCAAAACTCAGGCCGTCCACGACGTGCTGGCCGTTGGGAGCGATGACGGTAAGGTCCCGGACCTCGAACGTCTTTTCCTTCGGCCGGGCCGGTGCTTTATCCAGTTTGAGGTTGACGGCACGGCCCACCATCATGGAGGCCAGTTCGGTAGTGGACGCAGCGGGGTCAGCCGTCTCCACCACCTTGCCGCGGCGGATCACCGTAATGGTGTCCGAGACTGCTTTCACTTCCCGCAGCTTGTGGGATATGAAGACGATGGACGTTCCGCCGGACTTGAGCTGGCGCATGATGTCCAGCAGTTCGTCCGTTTCCTGCGGTGTCAGGACGGCGGTGGGTTCGTCCAGGATGAGGACCCTGGCATTGCGGACCAGCGCCTTGATGATTTCCACCCGCTGCTGGACGCCCACCGGCAGGTCCTCCACCAGCGCGTCCGGGTCCACGTCGAAGCCGTACTGGTCCGAGATCTCCTTGATCCGGCGGCGCGTTTCGTCGAGGTTGAGGAAGCCCGCGGCCTTGGTGGGCTCGGCGCCCAACGCCACGTTCTCGGCGACCGTGAAGACGGGAACCAGCATGAAGTGCTGGTGCACCATCCCGATGCCCGCCGCCATGGCGTCTCCCGGTCCGCGGAAGGAAACTGGCGTGCCGTCAACCAGGATCTCGCCCTCAGACGGTTCGTAGAGCCCGTACAGCACATTCATGAGGGTGGATTTTCCGGCCCCGTTCTCACCCAGCAGGCAGTGGATCTGTCCGGATTCCACCACCACGTTGATGTGGTCGTTCGCCACCAGGGTGCCAAAGCGTTTTGTGATCCCTCGGAGTTCAAGTTTCAAAACTCTGACCAATCTCGAAGCGTCCAGTGATCGACCGGACGGGATATGTGGCTGCAGCACCAAGCCTAGTGGGTGCAGTCATGGGAAAGGCAGGCTGCGGCCAGGTGGGGGCAGCCAGCAAAAAAGCGCCACCGCCCGGCCAGTCGGTTACCGGCCGGGGGTGGCGCTCAGGCGGGGTCAGGCCTTGGGGCTTGCCGCGGACTCGACCTTCAGTTTCCCGTCGATGATGTCCTTCTTGATCTGGTCCAGCTCGGACTTCAGTTCGGCCGGGACCTGGGAGTCGAGGTCGTGGAACGGGGCCAGCTGGACGCCCTCGTTGGCCAGGGTGCCAACGTACGGCGTGTTGCTGAACTTGCCTTCCTTGTCCTCCTTGACGACTGCCTCCACGGCGTCGCCCATCTGCTTCATGACCGAGGACAGCATGATGTCCTTGTAGTCAGGTGCCGTGAGGAACCCGTCGGAGTCCACCCAGATCAGCTTGACGTCCTTGCCTGCCGCCTTGGCTTCCTTGAGCGCAGAGCCTGCACCCTTGCCTACCGGACCGGCCACGGGCATCACGATGTCCGCGCCCTGGTCCAGGAAGTTCTGGGTGAGCTGCTTGCCGACGTCCTGCTTCTCGAAGTCACCGGTGAAGCTGCCGTCCTGGGCTTCCTTGTTCCAGCCAAGGAGCTTGACGTCCTTGCCCTTCTTTTCGTTGTAGTACTTCACGCCGTCCGCATAGCCGTCCATGAAGATGGTGACGGTGGGAAGCTTGATGCCGCCGAAGGTGGCAACCGTTCCGGTCTTGGTGGTCCCTGCAGCGAGGTAGCCGGCAAGGAAGGCTGCCTGGGCGGTGTCGTAGATGATCGGCTTGACGTTGCTGATGGGCGTCGCGTAGCCGAAGTCGATGATGGCGAAGTGGCTGTCCGGGTTGGCCGTTGCCTGCGCCTTGGTGGCGTCGCCGAGCAGGAAGCCCACGGTGACGGTGAGGTCGCAGCCGGCCGTAACCATCGCCCTGAGGTTGGGTTCGAAGTCGTTGTTGGTCTTTGACTCCACCTGGTTGACCTTGATGCCCAGGTCCTTCTCGGCCTTCTTGAGACCCTCGTAGGAGGACTGGTTGAAGGACTGGTCATCGAACCCGCCGGAGTCGGAAACGATGCAGCCGGTGTAGTCGCTGGCTCCTGCAGTTGAGGTGCTTCCGGCTTCCGGGGCTGCGCCACAGGCGGTCAACACGAGCGCCGAAGCACCTAGGGTAGCCACGCCGGCCATTGAACCGCGCTTGAAACTTGCACGCAGTGATTTCTTCAATTTTCCTCCAGGATGAAGAGAGTGGCGCTACGGCTCGAATTCAATGAGTGTCCGTTTCTACACTGAAATTCTGTTGTCACTGAGGGCACGCAGCACTGCGCCGGAGCGCACTGATGGCACTCACTTTAGTGGCCTGCGCCACGTCCCGTAGCACAGCCGCAGGGTATCCCGAAGATTGTTTACAAGTTGTTACCAACCAGTAGGGGCACCGCCTGTTAGCGGCACCCCTATCGGTTGGCCATGGCGGCCGCAGGTCGCGGCGCCTGGCTAAAGGCGCACCAGCATCTTTCCGGTGTTGGCCCCGTCCAGGAGGTCCATGAACGCCTGCGGGGCGTTTTCCAGCCCGTCCACGATCGTCTCGTCATAGCGGACCGTGCCGTCAGCCAGCCAGCCCGCCATCTTTTCGGCGAACTCCGCGGCGTGTTGCCGCTGGCCGCCCACCAGGAACCCCTTAAGCGTGAGCTGCTTGCCGATGGCCAGCATCAGGTTGCGGGGCGCAGGCGTCGGTTCGGTGGAGTTGTATTGGGCTATGGCCCCGCACATCGCCACCCGCCCGCCAACGTTGAGGACGGCCAGTGCGGCCTCGAGGTGTTCTCCGCCCACATTGTCGAAGTAGACATCAATGCCGCCGGGGCCGGCGGCCTGTTCCAGCTGGCCGCGCACAGGCCCGTCGTGGTAGTCGAAGGCGGCGTCGAAGCCCAGCTCCAGGAGCCGTGCCACCTTGGCCGGGGAACCTGCCGAGCCGATGACGCGGGAAGCGCCCATCGCCTTCGCGATCTGGCCTACGAGCGAACCGACTGCCCCTGCGGCGCCGGAGACGAAGACGGCATCTCCCGGAGCGAACCGGGCAACCTTGAGCAGCCCGGCATAGGCGGTAAGGCCGGTCATGCCCAGGGCGCCGAGGAACGCGGACGCCGGGGCAAGTGTGGTGCGGGCAGGCGTGGCGGCCGCGGCGTCCACCACCGCATAGTCCCGCCAGCCGAGTGAATGCACGACGACGTCCCCCTCCTTTCGCTCATCGGAACGGGACGCGATCACCTCACCCACCGCGCCGCCGTCGAGCGCCTTGCCCAGGGCGAACGGCGCTGAATAGGACTTCACGTCATTCATGCGGCCGCGCATGTAGGGGTCCACGGAGATGAACAGGTTGCGCACCAGGACCTGTCCGTCACCAAGTTCAGGCAGCGGGGACTCGGCCAGCCGGAAGTTATCCGGGGTTGGCCGCCCTACCGGGCGGGAGGCGAGTTGGATTTCGCGGGTGCTGGCGGGCAAGGTTCCGGCGCTCATGCGGCGAACTCCAGAATCCTGATGTCCACACTGATGTTGCCGCGGGTGGCGTTGGAGTAGGGGCAGATCTCGTGAGCCTTGGCCACCAGCGCCTCGGCGGCTGCCAGGTCCAGGGCAGGGAGCGCCACCTCCAGTTCAGCGGCGAGTCCGAACCCGGCGCCGTCCAGCTGGCCCAGGTGCACCTTGGCCGCGACGGCGGAATCCGTCAGGTCGGCCTGCTCCTTGCGGCCCACCAATCGGAGTGCTGAGTGGAAGCACGCGGCGTAGCCCGCCGCGAAGAGCTGCTCGGGATTGGTGCCCTGGCCCGTTCCGCCCAGCTCCACGGGGCTGGACAGGGTAACGTCCAGCCTCCCGTCGTTCGTCCGCGCATTGCCGTCGCGGCCTTCGCCCGAAGCGAGTGCCTCGGCAGTGTATAGAGGTTTCACGGGTGGTATCCGTCCTGTAGGGGTTGAATAAGTTCTTTTGACTGAACTGTCAGTTCGCCTTGTGGAGGGCGTCCGTCAGCCGGTCCAGCGTGTTGCGCAGCTGATCCAGTTCCTCGGCAGTAAGTCCCGCGGCCTGGGCGAGGCGCTGCGGGATGGCGCCCGCTTTGCCGCTAAGCTTCCGCCCGGCGGAGGTGAGATGGATGGCGACACGGCGCTCATCCTCGCCAGACCGGCGCCGCTCACACAGGCCAAGGGCTTCCAGCCGCTTCAGCAACGGCGACAAGGTGCCGGAGTCCAGTCCGAGCTCCTCGCCGATCTCCTTCACGCCGCGCGGTTCGTTTTCCCACAGCACCAGCATCACCAGGTACTGCGGATAGGTCAGGCCCAAGTCCTCGAGGACCGGGCGGTATACGGCGGTGGCAGCCCGGGAGGCGGAATAGAGCGCAAAGCAGACCTGGTGGTTTAGCCGGGGTGCGTCAGTCATGACAGAAACGATAGTACACAAGTAAGTTGCGCACAACTTACTTGTTCCGGCCCGAAAGTGGTCTTGGGGGTGTGCCCGACGCAATCGGGCACACCCCGTTTCCCGGAATTAGATGTCGCGGATGGTGCGCAGCGCGGCTGCAGTGAGAACGCGGATTCCCAGTCCCAGGGCCCGCTCGTCCACGATGTAGTCCCCGCGGTGCAGGTCGTATTCCTCGCCGCCGGGAGTCTTGGTGCCCAAGCGCATCATGGCTCCGGGAAGTTCGGCAAGGAACCACGCGAAGTCCTCCCCGCCCATGGACTGCGGGGTCAGGACCACGGCGCTTTCCCCGATTTCGGCGCGTGCGGCCGCTTCGATGATGGCCGTCTCATGCTCCGAGTTCACTACCGGCGGCACTCCCCTGGTGTGCTCCAGCCGCACGTCCACGCCATAGGGCGCGGCCACCTGGTGGACCACCTCGTCCAGGAGTTCGCCGGCTTCGTGCCACGCGTCGCGGTCCAGGCACCGCATGGTTCCCGCCATGTAGCCGGTGCCGGGAATGGCGTTGGGTGCCGAACCCGCGGAGATCTGCCCCCACACCACCGACACCCCGCTGCGGACATCCAGCCGGCGCGAGAGCACCGCGGGCACGCTCACTGCGATCTGGGCCAGCGCAAAGACCAGTTCTTCCGTCAGGTGCGGCCGGGACGTGTGCCCGCCGCGGCCGGACAGCTCGATCCGGATGGTGTCGGAGGCTGAGGTGATGGCGCCGATGCGCGTCCCGATCTTGCCCACGTCGATCCGGGGATCACAGTGCAGGGCCAGGATCCTCGGCACGCCGTCCAGGACGCCCTGCTCGATGCAGGCATGGGCCCCGCCGGGCATGGTTTCCTCAGCCGGCTGGAAGATGATGCGGACAGTGGCGCCGAGCGGCTCGTCCTGGTGCATCCGGTGCAGCACCAGGGCGATGCCCAGCATGGTGGTGGTGTGGACGTCATGGCCGCAGGCGTGGGTGACGCCGTGGTTCTTCGAGGCGAACGGCAGGCCGGTCTCCTCGATGATGGGCAGGGCATCGATGTCACCGCGCAGTGCCGTGGCAATGGGCCCCTCCCCCACGTCCACCGTGAGGCCGGTGCCCTCCAGGCGGCGCGGCGTGAGGCCGGCAGCTTCAAGCCGCTCGGCGAGCTTGTCCGTGGTGCGGAATTCCTTGAAGGAGAGTTCCGGGTGTGCGTGGAGGTCCCTGCGGAAGTCGATCAGTTCCGGCAGGAGCGGCTCGAGCCACGGAGCCACCAGGGCGGTGGGCTCGGCTTCAGTAGTGTAATTGCGCACTGTTTCACTCTAGCGAGGGTGTCGGCATTAGCGGCCATCACGGTCGCCGCGTTACATCAGAGGACGTCGGTATCCCCGCTGGCTTTGAGGGCGTCGACGGCGGCCTTGACCCGCTGGGAGTTGGCCATGGTGGTCACCAGCAGCGCGTCCGGCGTGTCCACGATGACAACATCCTGGATTCCGATCAGGGCGATCACGCGCTTGGTGTCGGTGACCACCACGCCGCTGGAGTTTTCCGTGAAGACGCGCGCGCCTTCCCCCAGCACAGTGACGTCGTCAACTTCCTTGGCACTGTTGAGCCGGCCCACGGAGGCGAAGTCGCCGACGTCGTCCCAGCGGAA
The DNA here is from genome assembly GCF_048957775.1 of Pseudarthrobacter sp. CC4. Classification (NCBI taxonomy): domain Bacteria; kingdom Bacillati; phylum Actinomycetota; class Actinomycetes; order Micrococcales; family Micrococcaceae; genus Pseudarthrobacter; species Pseudarthrobacter sp. CC4. Next base: position 198,563 of record NZ_JARCCZ010000001.1, read on the forward strand.
GGAGCCAGGCACGACGGCGACGTCCCCGGCTTCGGCGGCAGGCTCGGCCACCGCGTAGTCAATGGCGATCTTCGGCAGGGTGGGCCAGACGCGGGCGGTGACATCGTCCCGCTCGGGAGTGTCCCAGGCCCGTGCGATTTCCTGCAGGCCGCCGAACAGTTCGGGCTGGTTGGCTTCCAGGTGCTTGAGCAGCAGCGCCACGGGCGCCACGAACATGCCGGCGTTCCATACGTAGTTGCCGCTGTCCACGTACTGCTGGGCCACCTGCTCGTCCGGCTTTTCGACGAACTCCACCACGTCCTGGGCGCTCGGAGCACCGTCGATGTGAAGGGCCTGGCCGGAGCGGATGTAGCCGAACCCCGTGGACGGGTGGGTGGGCTTGATGCCGATGGTCACGATCTTGCCGGCAGCCGCAGTGTGGATTGCCTCGCGGACTGCCTCCTGGAAGAGGTGGTCCGGGCTGATCACCTGGTCCGCAGCGAAGGAACCCATGATCGTGTCGGGGTCGCGCTCGTGGAGGATCGCGGCGGCAAGGCCGATCGCTGCCGCGGAATCCTTTGGCTCGGACTCGAGGACGAGATCCGAATCCTCGAGTTCCGGAAGCTGGCGGCACACCGCATCGCGGTGGGCCTTCCCGGTAACCACCAGCACCTTGCTTCCGGCAAGCGGGTGCAGCCGGTCATAGGTGGCACGCAACAGGGTGCTGCCGGAGCCGGTGAGGTCGTGCAGGAATTTGGGAGCTGCGGCGCGTGACAGGGGCCAGAGGCGGGTCCCCACGCCGCCGGCCGGGATCACCGCGATGAAGCGGTCAAGGGGTGATGCCGGGCTTGTCACTTTGTCTGTACTCATCACCGCCTACTTTAGCGGAACGGGCAATGCACCCTCCGTCAAGCGGTTCAGGCCCCTGCCGGACGGCAAATTGGCAGCCATGCCCGGCACTGGCCGCGGCGAGTGTGTCCTTTGTCTCAAAATTTCGCGGGATCCGCGCAACTGCTGGTCACCAAGGAACTCCTAAATTGAATAAGCTGTCAGCGAAGCCTAGATTTAGGCCTGAGCTACGAGTGCTCTCGCAGCAGGCGTTCCCCCCGCGTGGATCTCATGCCAGCGCCGCTGTGTTGCAGGGAGGTTTATCAGTGCCGACAAAACCAGCTGGCACCTTGTACCGCGGCCGTGAAGGCATGTGGTCTTGGGTAGGACACCGCATTACCGGTGTAGTGATCTTTTTCTTCTTGTTGGTCCACGTTTTGGACACCTCCTTGGTGCGCGTGTCTCCAGAGGCCTACACCACCGTGATCGGTGCCTACAAGAACCCCCTCATGGCTCTGGGTGAGACGGGCCTTGTTGCCGCCATTGTCTTCCACGCCTTCAACGGCCTGCGGATCATCGCGGTTGACTTCTGGAAGAAGGGCGCCAAGTACCAGCGGCAGATGCTGTGGGCAGTCCTTGCACTCTGGCTTGTCACCATGGTCGCCTTCTCCATCCGCCACCTGTCCCTCGCCCTCGGAGGTCACTAAGCCATGAGTGCAACCATCGAAAGTCCGCGCAGCGGGCGGATCGCCCCGCAGTACCGCCGTCACGGCGGGAGCAAGGGCAACTTCGAGATGCTCGCATGGCTCTTCATGCGGCTCTCCGGCGTGGTCCTTGTGGTCCTGATCTTCGGGCACCTCTTTGTGAACCTCCTGGTGGGCGAGGGCATCCACGCCATCGACTTCGGTTTTGTGGCCGGCAAGTGGGCCGACCCGTTCTGGCAGTTCTGGGACCTCGCCATGCTGTGGCTGGCCATGCTGCACGGAACCAACGGCGTCCGCACCATCATTAACGACTACGCCGAAAAGGACTCAACCCGCCGCTGGCTGAAGACGGTCCTCTACTCGGCCACCGTCGTCATCATCGTCCTGGGCACCCTGGTGATCTTCACCTTCGACCCTTGCCCCGTCGTCGACGGCGTGCCCCTGCCTGGCGGATTCTGCCCTGCCTAGCACCGGCACCACCCCGGGCCCGCGGGTACAACCGCGGGCCCTGTTTTGCGGCGCAGGCCACGCCGGCCCGTTGTTTTATAGCGAATTTTGAGAGAAAGAGCATCTGGTATGCAGGTCCATAAGTACGACGTCGTCATCGTCGGTGCCGGTGGCGCTGGCATGCGCGCCGCGATCGAATCAGGTCAGCGCGCGCGCACAGCAGTACTGACCAAGCTCTACCCCACCCGCTCGCACACCGGTGCGGCGCAGGGTGGCATGTGTGCGGCCCTTGCCAACGTCGAAGAAGACAACTGGGAATGGCACACGTTCGACACCATTAAGGGCGGCGACTACCTGGTTGACCAGGACGCCGCTGAGGTCATGGCGAAGGAAGCCATCGACGCCGTGCTTGACCTCGAAAAGATGGGCCTGCCGTTCAACCGCACGCCCGAAGGCCGGATTGACCAGCGCCGGTTCGGCGGGCACACCCGCGACCACGGCAAGGCCCCTGTCCGCCGCGCCTGCTACGCCGCGGACCGCACCGGCCACATGATCCTGCAGACCCTCTACCAGAACTGCGTCAAGCACAACGTTGAGTTCTACAACGAGTACTACGTCCTGGACCTGCTGACGGTCGAAGAGGATGCTGTCCGCGCGGACGGTACGCCCTACAAGCAGAAGCGCGTTGCCGGCGTCGTCTCCTACGACCTCGCCTCGGGCGAACTGCACGTCTTCCAGGCCAAGTCCGTGGTGTTCGCCTCCGGCGGCGCAGGCAAGGTCTTCAAGACCACCTCCAACGCGCATACCCTGACCGGCGACGGCATGGGCATCGCCTTCCGCCGCGGCATCCCCCTGGAAGACATGGAGTTCTTCCAGTTCCACCCGACCGGCCTGGCCGGCCTGGGCATCCTCCTTTCCGAGGCTGCCCGCGGTGAGGGAGCCATCCTGCGCAACTCCGAGGGTGAGCGCTTCATGGAGCGTTACGCCCCCACCATCAAGGACCTGGCGCCCCGCGACATCGTGGCACGCTCCATGGCCAACGAGGTCCGTGAGGGCCGGGGCTGCGGCCCGAACAAGGACTACGTCCTCCTGGACCTGACGCACCTCGAGCCCGCGCACATCGATGCCAAGCTCCCGGACATCACCGAGTTCGCCCGCACCTATCTGGGTGTGGAGCCGTACACGGAGCCCGTCCCCGTGTTCCCCACCGCGCACTACGCCATGGGCGGCATCCCCACCAACATCACCACCGAGGTCCTGCAGGACAACGACACCGTGGTCCCGGGCCTGTACGCAGCCGGCGAAGTTGCGTGCGTGTCCGTTCACGGCTCCAACCGCCTCGGCACCAACTCGCTGCTGGACATCAACGTGTTCGGCAAGCGTGCCGGCATCGCCGCGGCAGAATACGCCAAGACGGCTGACTTCGTGGAACTGCCCGAGAACCCGCTGGCGTACACCACCGAACTGCTGGACATAGCCCGCAACGGCAGCGGTGACGAGAAGGTGGCTGTGATCCGCAAGGAACTCCAGGACACCATGGACGCCAACATGCAGGTGTTCCGCACGGCGGAGACGCTGAACCAGGTCCTCCGCGACATCGCTTCCTTCGAGGAGCGGTACAGGCGCATCAACGTCCAGGACAAGGGCAAGCGCTTCAACCTGGACCTGCTTGAGGCCGTTGAGCTCGGCTTCCTGCTGGAACTGGCCAAGGTCATGACCGTGGCCGCCCTGCACCGTGAGGAATCCCGCGGCGGACACTTCCGCGAGGACTTCCCCGAGCGTGACGACGAGAAATTCATGAAGCACTCCATGGCGTACAAGGACGACCACGCGCCGGCGGACGGATCGGCTGAGTCAATTGCCGGCATCCGCCTGGCCACCAAGCCGGTCGTCTTTACCCGCTACGAGCCGATGGTGAGGAAGTACTAAAGATGACCGCTGAAATCGCTGAGCCAGCCTCAAAGATTGAACTGCCTGCCGGCGTCGGCGGTGGCGGCGAGATCCCCACGTTCGATGTGCACCTGCGCGTCCGCCGGTACAACCCGGAGGTTTCCGAGGAAGCCACGTGGGACGATTTCCACCTGACCATGTACGGCACGGACCGTGTCCTGGACGCCCTGCACAAGGTCAAGTGGGAAACGGACGGCACGCTGTCCTTCCGCCGCTCCTGCGCCCACGGTGTGTGCGGCTCCGATGCCATGCGCATCAACGGCCGCAACCGCCTGGCCTGCAAGACGCTCCTCAAGGACCTGGACACGTCCAAGCCCATCACGGTGGAGCCCATCAAGGGCCTGCCGGTGGAAAAGGACCTCATCGTGGACATGGAACCGTTCTTCCAGTCCTACCGCGAGGTCATGCCGTTCCTCATCAACAAGGGCCACGAACCCACCCGGGAACGCCTGCAGTCCGCCGAGGACCGTGAGCGCTTTGACGACACCACCAAGTGCATCCTCTGCGCCGCGTGCACGTCCTCCTGCCCCGTGTTCTGGACCGACGGGCAGTACTTCGGCCCCGCCGCGATCGTCAACGCACACCGCTTCATCTTCGATTCCCGCGATGACGCCGGCGACATGCGCCTGGAGATCCTCAACGACAAGGAAGGCGTGTGGCGCTGCCGCACCACCTTCAACTGCTCGGAGGCATGCCCCCGCGGCATCCAGGTGACCCAGGCAATCGCCGAGGTCAAGCAGGCCATTCTCTCCCGCAAGATCTGACAAAGGATTTAGCTGACGACGGCGCCGTCCCCCACTTAGGGGGAGGGCGCCGTCGTTGTTTACAGGTTTAGACGCACAGCAGAAAGGGGACGCGGTGTCCCGCTCCGAAAAAGTAAGCTTTGAAGGCTCAACCGGCGAGATGCTCTCGGGAATCATCGACGTTCCGGAGGGGCCCGTCAAGGGCTGGGGAGTGTTCTCCCACGGTTTCACGCTGGGAAAGGACAGCCCGTCCGCGTCCCGGATGTGCAAGGCACTGGCGGACAGCGGGGTTGGCATGCTCCGGTTCGACAACCTTGGCCTGGGCGGCTCCGCGGGAGAATGGTCCGCCGGCTCCTTCAGCCACAAGGTGGCGGACACTGTGAAGGCCGCGGAGTTCATGCGCAGCGAAGGGAAGCCGATTTCCCTGTTGGTGGGCCATTCCTTCGGCGGCGCCGCGGTCCTGGCGGCGGCCCGGGAAATTCCAGAGCTCGACGCCGTCGCTACCGTGGGTGCGCCGTTTTCACCGAAGCACGTGGCACATGTCTTCGACGCGGCTTTGGACAAGATCCTGAGTGAAGGCAGCGCCGAAGTGGACCTCGGCGGAAAGCGGGTGGAGATCCGCAAGCACTTCGTGGAAGACCTGGAGAATGCCGACCTGACGGACTGCATCAAACAGCTTCACAAGCCGCTGATGGTGCTCCACTCCCCCACGGACAACACCGTGGGAATCGAAAATGCCAGCACCATCTTCCAGACGGCCCGGCATCCAAGGAACTTCGTGTCGCTCGAAGGCAGCGACCACCTGCTGACCGGCAAAGGCCAGGCAGCCAGGGCCGCGCGCATCATTGCTGCCTGGGCCGACCAGTACCTCGACGCCGGGCAGTAGCCGGGAAGCCCGCATCAGGATGCACGGGCACCTTCCCTGGCTGCACCTGGCGGGCACCCCACGTGCCCTTGTCATGGCCGGCGGAGGTGCCGTGCAGGTCCGCCTCCCGAATCGCGGCCCAGCCGGCTGAGACCAGATAGACCTGGCTCACCAGGTTGAACCAGATCAGCAGGCCGATGATGATCGCGAACGGCGCCAGGATGGGATTGCGCCCTGCCCCGGCCAGCAGTTCGGTGCTGAAGATCTGCAATGTGGTGGTGCCCAGTGCCGCCAGGATGGTGCCTTCCAGCAGGGCCCGGCGCTCCAGCTTCAGGCTCCCCGCGAGCCGGAACATGATGAGCGCGGTAGCCCAGTTCAGGACCAGCGGGACAGCGATCTTGATCGACGTGGTCAGCGGACCGGCAACAGCATCATCGAGCCGCAGGAAGTCGGAAACCCAGCCGGCGGCGGTTCCAAACACCAGGGAAGCTCCGGCGCTGATCACCAGGGCCACGCCCAGTAGCAGCAACGTGCCTGCATCCCGGAGTTTCATGAGTATGGGGTTGACCAGCAGCGGTGGCAGCTCCAGCACGCCGCGCAGCCCGTCCCGAAGGCCGGCGATCCAGCCCAGGGACGTGATGACCGTGACCACGGCACCGATCAGCGCCGTCCAGCCGAGACCGTCCGGGTTCAGCAGGTCCTGGGGGGCAACCAGGCCATTGCCCCCGTTTAGCTTCAAGAGTCCCGGCGCGCTTTGGGCGACGCTGCTGATGATCGTGTCCAGGAGTGCCGGCTGTCCGCGCAGGACCAGGCCGGCAATGGAGAAGCCGGTGGTGAGGAGGCCGGTGATGGAGAAGAACATGTTGAAGCCGATGCCGGCGCTCATCAGCGGGCCGTGCTGAAGTGTGTAGTGCCGGAAGGCACGCATGGGACGAAGGGCGTTAAGGCGGGCCAGAAGCCACTGGACCATGGCCATCAGGCCTGCCAGGGGCCCGTTGCCGGCCCTCCGTGCCTTGTTCCACGCCATCTGCTTCTGGATGACCGCGAGCTTCAGGTGGTCGTGGTCTGTGGGAAGGGGCTGCCGTTCGGGCTGCCTCGCCTGGTGCCGCAACGGGGTCCGTGAGTCAGGCGCCGCCGTCGTTGTCAGTTTGGGTCCCAAAGTCCAGCTCTTCCCGTAGCTGCCAGATGCCGTTGGCATCGTGCTCGTAAAGTCCCATGCTAACCACGGGGAAGGTGGCTCTGTAGTTCCGCAGCACCGTTTCGGCTTCGTCGAGGCTTTCCGGGGCCACATCATGGGCGATGGTGACGTGCGGGTGGTAGGCAAACGGCAACTCGCGGTGCAGGGGACCCTGCTGGAGCTTTTCGTGCAGGTCGACGCAGTCTTCGAAGCCGTCCTCAACGTTGATGAACACCACCGGCGAGACCGGACGGAAAGTTCCCGTTCCCGCGATGGTGACGGTGAAGGGCCGCTGCCGGCGGGCGACGTCCCGCACGTGCTCGCGGGTGGCCTCCCAATCCTTCGTAGGGGTAGTGGTCACCAGGGTGATGTGGGCCGGAACCACGTCCGCGAGGGGATCACCGAAGGACGCCCGCCAACGCTGCAGCTCCGCCGCGATGTCGGCCGGAAAGCCAAGGATGACGCCGACGCTGATGTCCTCCGTCCGGGATGGGCGGCCATGCGGCGCAACGCGACGATCTGCTGGGTCTCCGTGGGGGTTGGCTGCTGTCCCCGCCGTCCGGCGGGGGGAACGGGTGCCTTCCCTAGCGGTGACTTTGCTGGAGGACATAGCGCTAGTGGACTCCGGCGAGGCTGAGGGACGGAAGGAAACCCATGCGCTCGTACACCTGGGCGAGGGTCACTGAGGCAATTTCCCGGGCGCGCTCTGCCCCGTGTGCGAGCAGCCGGTCCAGCTCGGCCGGATCCGCCATCAGCTCGTTGGTGCGGTTCCGCAGGGGCGTGATGAAGTCCACCATTACCTCCGCAAGGTCCACTTTAAGATGGCCGTACATCTTGCCCTGGTACTCGGCTTCGAGCTCGGCCACCGTTTTTCCGGTCAAGGAAGAGTAAATAGTGAGCAGGTTGGAGACGCCGGGTTTCTCCTCCGGGTCAAACCGGATTTCAGTTCCGGCATCCGTCACTGCCGACTTGATGCGCTTGGCCGCGATCTTCGGGTCCTCCAGGAGCTGGATGATCCCGTTAGGTGATTCCCCGGTCTTGGACATCTTGGCGCTGGGGTTCTGCAGGTCGTAGATCTTGGCGCTTTCCTTGACGATGGTCGCCTCGGGAACGGTGAAGGTGGGACCAAAGCGGGTATTGAAGCGCTGCGCCAGGTTCCGGGTGAGCTCCAGGTGCTGCCGCTGGTCCTCGCCTACCGGCACCAGGTCCGTCTGGTACAGCAGGATGTCCGCAGCCATGAGGGTGGGATAGGCAAACAGCCCCAGGGTGGCGGCGTCGGCGCCGGACTTCTGGGTCTTGTCCTTGAACTGGGTCATGCGCGAGGCTTCGCCGAAACCGGTGATGCAGTTCAATGCCCAGGCCAGCTGCGCATGTTCGGGCACGTGGGACTGGACGAAAAAGATGCTCTTGTCCGGATCGATGCCCGCTGCGATGTACTGCGCGGCAACGATCCGGGTGCGCTTGGCCAGCTCGGCCGGATCGAAGTCCACGGTGATGGCGTGCAGGTCCGGGATGAAGAAGACGGCGTCGTACTCAGCCTGCATGTCCACCCAGTTGCGGACGGCGCCGATGTAGTTGCCCAGGTGCAGGGAGTCTGCCGTGGGCTTGGCACCGGAGAGGATGCGCTTCTTTGCGGCTGGCGAAGTTGGGGTAGTCATGTGGGAGGAAACCTTCGGGGCTTAGAGCTGGTAATCCACTACCAGCGGGGCATGGTCGGAGAAGCGGGTATCCCACGACGCCGCACGGTCCACCACCGCTGAGATCGCGGAGGCGGCCAGCGCCGGGGTGGCCAGGTGGTAGTCGATGCGCCAGCCGGTGTCATTGTCAAAGGCCTTGCCGCGCTGCGACCACCAGGTGTATGGCCCGTCAACCGATCCAGCCAGGGTGCGGTGCACGTCATGCCAGCCGATTTCCTCGCCGAAGAACCTGTCAAAGTACGCGCGTTCTTCCGGCAGGTGGCCCGCCCTCTTGACGTTGGCTTTTGAGTTGCGGATGTCCAGCGGCGTGTGGGCCACGTTAAGGTCACCCACCACCAGGGCGTGGTCGCTGTGCTTGGTCAGTTCCGGGAGCCTGGTGCTCATGACCTCCAGGAACCTGAATTTGTCATCCTGCTTCGCCGTGCCCACCTCGCCGGAGTGGACGTAGGCACTGGCCACGGTGAGCTGCACGGGTTCTCCCGCCGCATCCCGTAAGCGGAAGTCGGCCTCAACCCAGCGCCCGGCGGTGGCGAAGTAGTCGTCACCGATGCCGTTGCGGGTTTCCAGCGGCTCCTCACGCGATGCGATAGCGACGCCGGCCCGGCCCTTGGCCTCAGCCTCGGCGTGCAGGATGTGCCAGCCTTCGCCCAGCAGCTGGCGCACGATGGCGTCAGGGGCGCGGACTTCCTGCAGGCAGAGGATGTCCACCCCGCGCGGCTCCAGCCATGCCGCCATGCCGTTCTTGAAGGCAGCCCGGAGGCCGTTGACGTTGACGGATGCGATGCGAAGGTGGTCCTTGTTCAATGCCGAGCTCACCCGCTCCACTCTAGTCGATGATGGTTCCGGTGACCGGCTCTCCACTGCCGCCCGAGGACTTGATCATGTCCCTGGCGTTGGTGGCCGTGATCTCAATGGTTTCGAGTGCCCGGTGGATGGTGTCCTGGTTGGCGGCGGCACCCTTGGCGCGCTCCTCCTCCACCACGCGGACCTGGACCTGGACAATCTTGAATGAGTGGTCCAGCTTGAGGTCGCGGACCTCCTCAGCCTGGCTGCGCTCGGCAACAACCCGGGTTCCACCCTGGTCTGCTGCGGCGTAGGGGCCGCGCCCTGCAGCGGACGTGAACGCGTTCTGGGCTTCGCTGAGCTTGGCGCCGGCCCTCTTTGCCGCCTTCTGGATGCTGAACACCACAAAGCAGGCCAGCGCGAGCCAGAAGGCTGCGATGACCGCAACAACCCAGCCCACGACGTCGTTCTGGTTGGCGGCGAAGATCACGGCCACAACGAACGCGGTGACCAGGACCATCAGTCCCGGGCCGCTGATGCGGAACATGGAGAATCCGCCCCTGGCGGGTTTGGAGGATGACTTGGAGCTGCCCAGAGATTGCATGCACCCATTCTCTCAAACCCCCGGGTGTGCTCCTGCCGCCTTCCACCTCCGGCGAACAGCGCCCCTCCCTCCCAACTAGGTAGCGCCAAGTGTCGTTTTGAACCCCCAAAACGACACTTAGCGCTACCTAGTTGGGGGGCTACTTCAGGAAGAGCTGGCGCAGGCGGACCGTGGTGAGCAGCATGCCGACGGCGGTCATCACCAGGTAGTAGCCGATGTGGACGGGGGTGGCAGCGGTGAAGGCGCCCACGCTGATCTGGCGCAGCAGTTCGACGCCGTGCCAGAGCGGCATGGCCTGGATGAGCCACTGGATGGGCTGCGGGTAGACGCTCAGCGGGTAGAAGGTGGCGCTGAACAGGAACATGGGCAGCATCACGAAGTTGACCCAGTCCATCTGCTGGAAGGTCTTCAGGAAACTGGTGATCCCCATCCCGATGCTCGCGAAGCCGAAGGCGATCAGCACGGAGGCAGGCACCATCAGGAGCGCCCAGGGTGTGGTGATCAATCCCATGACCCCCATCACCGCCGTGAAACCCATGGCGTAGAGCAGGCCGCGCAGGAGCGCCAGGAAGATCTCCCCGAGGGCAACGTCCAGCGGCCCCAGCGAGGTGTACAGCATGCCCTGGTACAGCTTCGCGAAGTTCATTTTGAAGAACACGTTCCAGGTGGAGTCGTAGACCGCGCCGTTCATCGCCGAGACTGCCAGCAGGGCCGGGGCAATGTATGCGGCGTAGCTGATCTCCCCGCCGCCTGGGCCCTGGACGGAGCCCACGATTGCGCCGAGCCCCACCCCCATGGAGATGAGGAACAGGACCGGCTCGAAGAACCCGGAGAGCATCACCAGCCAGTTTGTGCTCCGGGTGGCCAGCAGGCCGCGCGAAATGACGGCCCTGGCGTTGCGCGAATACAGCGGCCCGAACGTCCTGCTGCGGGCCTGGTCCGGCGCGCTTTTCACTGGCAGCCCGGCGCTCACTTGCCCATCCTTGCCGCGAACTGCCGCCGGGTCAGGAACCAGCCCAGCACCGCCAGGGCCACGAGCACCACCGCGTGGAGGACGGTGAGCAGCGGCGGCTGCTGGTACCCGTAGCTGAACACCCGTCCCAGTTCGGTGCCATGCCAGATGGGCGAGATCCAGCCCACCCAGCGCACCGCCAGGGGAAGGCTGTCCAGCGGAAAGAAGGTCCCGGAGAACAGGAAGAGCGGCATCACGATAAACCGCATCACCAGCGCAAACTGGCCCTTGTCCTCGGTGATGGAGGCCGAGTAGGCCATCAGCGGCAGGCCAAAGGAAAGGCCCGCGAGCGTTGCCACCAGGATGGTGGCCCAGCCCCAGCCGCCGGGCGCGGCACCGAAGAGGACAACAGCGGCGAAGTAGACGGCGGACTGCAGCAGGAGGCGCAGGGTCACCGCCATGATGTGGCCCGCCGCAATCTGCTGGGGAGTCAGCGGCGAGGCGTGCGGCCCGTAGTAGGTGCGGCGCCATTTGAACCCGTCCATCACGGGGAACGTGAACTCGTTGGTGGCCGTCATCACGGACGCGGACACCAGCAGCGCCGGGGCCACAAAGGTCACGTAGCCCACTCCCCCGAAGGCTTCCGCGCCCTGCGCGTCTACAAGGGTGGCCAGGCCCACGCCCATGGCAAACAGGTACGCCACCGGGTGGCCCACGCTGTACATGATGATGGACCAGCCGTAGCCCTTCATCACCCGCAGCACCTGCTCTGCGTAATAGAACGCGCCCCACCGCCGCGCCCTGGCAGCCGCAATGTCCGGGCTGTGGGCCCGCAACGCCTCCCTTGCCGTGCCGTCAGTCAACGAGGCTTCTGCCCGTCAACCGCAGGAACACGTCCTCCAGCGAGGACCTCCGCACCAGCGATGTCAGCGGCCGCAGGCCGCGGGACGCCACCTGCTCAAGGGTGGACTCGCCGTCGTGCGCGTAAATCAGCACCCGGTCCGGGAGGACCTCCAGCCGCTCCCCGATGCCCTGCAGCTCCGAGGTGATCGTGGTGTTCCGCTCGGATCCGAACCGCAGCTCAACCACCTCGCGGGTGGAGTGCTCGCGGATCAGCTGCGCGGGCGATCCCTCAGCCATGATCCTGCCCTTGTCCACCACGATCAGCCGGTCGCAAAGCTGCTCGGCCTCGTCCATGTAGTGGGTTGTCAGGATAAGGGTGACGCCCTGTTCCTTGAGCCGGAACAGGCGGTCCCAGAGGATGTGCCGGGCCTGCGGATCCAGGCCGGTGGTGGGCTCGTCCAGCAAAAGGATCCGGGGTTCGTTGATCAACGAACGCGCGATGGTCAGCCGCCGCTTCATGCCGCCGGACAGCGCGTCCACTTTGGATTTCGCCTTGTCCGTCAGCTGCGCGAATTCCAGCAGTTCGTCGGCCTTCGGCTTCAGGTAACTCATGGGCAGGCCGAAGTAGCGCCCGTAGACCAGGAGGTTGTCCCGGACCCGGAGCTCCTCATCCAGGTTGTCCTGCTGCGGCACCACGCCCAGGTGCGCCCGCACTTCGGGCCCGTGCGAGTCCGGGTCGAGGCCCAGGATGCGGAGGTTTCCGGAGGTGCGCCGGGTGACGCCGCCGATCATTTTCATGGTGGTGGATTTGCCGGCACCGTTCGGGCCCAGCAGGCCAAAGGACTCCCCCGCCGCGACGCTGAAGGAGATTCCGTCCACGGCGGCCACGTCGCCGTAGGTCTTGGTCAGGTTCTCTGCCGTAATGACCGTACGGTGGTCTTCGCTTCGCGGCCCGGCGGCAGGCTGGGCAGGGCCGACTGCTGCGCCCGGCGGCACGGCGGCTTTGTTGTGCACCCTCCGCAGACTAGTAGAGCTGCGGCGCAGGTGGAAGGGGACTGCCACTTCTGCGCTTAAAAGTCCGACGGCGGCACGGCCGCTTTCATGTGAAAGGTGCCGTGCCGCCGTCGTGCTTTGCTGTTTTGGCCTGGTGCTAGGCGCTTCCCGGGCCGCTCTTCTGTGCCACCTGGCGTTCCGCGGCTTCCACCACGTTCGTCATCAGCAGCGCCACGGTCATGGGACCGACGCCTCCGGGGTTCGGTGAAATCCAGCCGGCCACCTCAGCCACGGCGGGGTCGATATCGCCGTAAACCCGGCTCTTGCCGGTCTCGGGATCGGTTTCCCGGGTGACGCCCACGTCCAGCACGGCCGCGCCGGGCTTCACGTCGGAGGCCTTGACGATGTGCTTGGCACCGGCCGCGCCCACAATGACGTCCGCCTGCCGCAGCAGTTCCGGGAGGTTCTCGGTTCCCGTGTGCGTCAGCGTCACCGTGGCATTGACGGCGCGCCGGGTGAGGAGCAGCCCGATCGAGCGGCCGATGGTGACGCCGCGGCCCACCACCACAACATGCTTGCCTTTGAGGCTGTAGCCGTTGCGCTCCAGGAGCTCGATCACGCCGCGGGGCGTGCACGGCAGCGGCGAGGTGATCTCCCCGTTGACGTTGAGCACCAGCTTGCCAAGGTTGGTGGGGTGCAGGCCGTCGGCATCCTTGGCGGGGTCGATGCGCTCCAGGATCGCATCGGTGTCCAGGTGCTTGGGCAGCGGCAGCTGGACGATGTATCCGTGGCAGGCGGGGTCCGCATTGAGTTCGTCAATGAGGGCCTCGACCTGCTCCTGGGTGGCATCGGCCGGCAGCTCGCGCTGGATCGAGTTCATCCCGATTTCCGCGGACTGTTTGTGCTTCATGGACACGTACAGCTGCGAGGCCGGATCCGCTCCCACGAGGACGGTTGCGATGCCGGGCGTTACGCCCTTGGCCTTGAGTGCGGCCACGCGTTCGGCCAGCTCGGCCTTGATGGCGGCGGCGGCAAGCTTGCCGTCAAGGACCTTTGCGGTCTGGGTGGTTTCAGTCATGGGTCACCACTGCTCGTGCTGCGGGTACAGCGGGAAGTCGGCGGCCAGCTTGTCCACGCGCGCCTGCAGGGACTCGACGTCGGCACCGGTGCCGGCCTTCAGGGCGGTGGCGATGATCTCGGCAACCTCGGTGAACTCGGCTGCGCCGAAGCCGCGGGTGGCCAGTGCCGGGGTGCCGATGCGCAGGCCGGAGGTGACCATCGGGGGGCGGGGGTCGAACGGAACGGCGTTGCGGTTCACGGTGATGCCCACCGAGTGCAGGAGGTCTTCGGCCTGCTGTCCGTCCAGCTGGGAGTTGCGGAGGTCGACAAGGACCAGGTGCACGTCAGTGCCGCCGGTCAGGACGGAGACGCCGGCGTCGGCGACGTCCGCCTGGTTGAGGCGGTCGGCGATGATCCTGGCGCCTTCCAGGACGCGCTCCTGGCGCTCCTTGAATTCCTCGGTGCCGGCGATCTTGAAGGCCACGGCCTTGGCTGCGATCACGTGCATCAGCGGGCCGCCCTGCTGGCCCGGGAAGACGCTGGAGTTGAGCTTCTTGGCCCACTCCTGCTTGGCCAGGATCACGCCGGAGCGCGGCCCGGCGAGGGTCTTGTGCACTGTGGAGGTGACGACGTCGGAGTGCGGAACCGGGCTCGGGTGCAGTCCGGCGGCAACCAGGCCGGCGAAGTGGGCCATGTCGGTCCAGAGAAGGGCCCCGACCTCGTCGGCGATGGAGCGGAAAGCAGCGAAGTCCAGGTGGCGCGGGTAGGCGGACCAGCCGGCGATGATGACCTGCGGCTTCTCGGCGATGGCCTGTTCGCGGAGCTTGTCCATGTCGATGCGGAAGTTGCCTTCCTCAACCTGGTAGGCAGCAACTTTGTACAGCTTGCCGGAGAAGTTCAGCTTCATGCCGTGGGTCAGGTGGCCGCCGTGCGCCAGGGACAGGCCCAGGATCTTGTCGCCGGGAGTGATCATGGCGGACAGGGCCGCGGCGTTGGCCTGGGCGCCTGAGTGCGGCTGGACGTTTGCGTACTCGGCGCCGAACAGGGCCTTGACCCTGTCGATGGCCAGCTGCTCGGCAATGTCCACGTATTCGCAGCCGCCGTAGTAGCGGCGGCCCGGGTAGCCCTCGGCATACTTGTTCGTGAGGACGGAGCCCTGGGCTTCCATGACGGCGCGGGGGGCGAAGTTCTCGGAGGCGATCATTTCCAGGGTGCCGCGCTGGCGGCCGAGCTCCTGGTCAAGGACTGCTGCGATTTCGGGGTCGAGCTCGGCCAGCGGCTGGTTGCTGACGGCGGTAGTGGAGGTGGCTGTAGTCACGAAAGAACTCCTGGCTAGGCGTACGGGCACTGCTAAGGTCAGGCTACCGGCTGGCGCACCTTCACACCGCACTGATGACAGCGCGCTGGAAGCTGCGGGCATGGTGCTGCAGTACTGACGCAGGTGCAGCCCCAAATCCGGCAAGACATGACCCTCGGCCCAGGCGTACGATCCGTGGTCTTCGTGATTGCCGCTCCCTGGTGGTTAGCCACCCAACGCCAGTTGCGACCCTCTCAGGGTACCAAACCCGGGCGCCGCAGCGCGGGTAGGCTTGTACGCGTGAGTGAAGAGCAGTTGAACCAAGCCTACGTAGTTACCCTGTCCTGCCCGGACCGTCCCGGAATTGTCCACGCGGTGGCCGGCGCCCTGCTGGTGGCGGGCTGCAATATTACGGATTCGCAGCAGTACGGCAGCCCGGCCACGGGCAACTTCTTCATGCGGGTAGAGGTAACGACGGCGGCGGCCAAGTCCGAGCTGCGCGCTGCCCTTGAGCCGGTGGCCGAGGCGTTCGGGATGCAGTGGAGCCTCAACACCGTGGGCCAGAAAGTGCGCACCCTGGTCATGGCCAGTACCTCTGCCCACTGCCTCAACGACCTCCTGTTCCAGCAGCGCTCCGGGACGCTGCCCATCGAGATCCCCGCCATCGTCTCCAACCACCAGGACCTTGCCGGGCTCGCTGAGTTCTACGGCATCCCGTTCCACTACATCCCGGTCACCCCGGACACCAAGGCCCAGGCGGAGGACAAACTCCGCGCCATCATGGCCGAGCACGACATCGAGCTGACCGTCCTGGCCCGTTACATGCAGATCCTCTCCGATGAGCTCTGCACGGAGCTGACCGGCAAGGCCATCAACATCCACCACTCCTTCCTGCCGTCCTTCAAGGGTGCCAAGCCCTACCACCAGGCGCATGCCCGCGGTGTGAAGCTCATCGGCGCCACCGCCCACTACGTGACAGCGGCGCTGGACGAGGGTCCCATCATCGAGCAGGAAGTCATCCGGGTGGACCACGCGCGGACGCCGGAACAGTTCGTGCAGATGGGCAGGGACGTGGAAGGCCGCACCCTGGTCCAGGCGGTGCAGTGGCACGCAGAGCACCGCGTGCTCCTGGACGGCAACCGGACCGTCGTCTTTAACTGACGGCCGTCTTAAAGAAGGCGGGAAGGCGGGATGGATCCAGCCACTACGGATGCCGAGCGGCGCCTCGCCGACTTCTACAACCGCCGTGCAGCCTCCGGGGCTGACTATCCGCCGTCGCATAGCCGTGTGGAGCAACGCGACCGCTTTATTGCCCTGCTGAAGTCCGAAGGGCGGCATTCCGTCCTGGAAGTGGGGACCGGGACCGGGCTCGACGGCCTGAAGTTCGTTGAGGCCGGCATCCACTACACGGGCGTGGACCTCGCCGAAGGGCAGGTCCGCCGGGCCAGGGCGCGGGGCCTTGACGTCTCGGTGGCCAGCGTCCGGGCCCTGCCGTTCCCCAGCGGCGCCTTCCCTGCCCTGTGGACCATGAGCACGCTGCTGCACATTCCCGCCAGCGAGATCGATGCCGTCCTGGCCGAGCTGGTGCGGGTCGCCGCGCCCGGCGCCCCGATCGCCGTCGGCCTCTGGTCCGGTGAGGATGAAGAGGTGCTGAATCCGGAGGACGACGACGGCGAGCCCCGCTTTTTCAGCCGCCGCAGCGACGCCACGGTCCGGGAAGTCTTTGGCCGCCACGGCAGGGTCGAGGACTTTGTCACGTGGCCGGAGGGAACAGGAGCCGAGTCCGGCCCCGGCGCCGGGCACTGGACGCAGCACTACCAGTTCCTGGTCCTGCGCACCCCTCACCGCAGGTAACCCCGAACCCAACCAGGTAGCGCCAAGTGTCGTTTTGAGGTTTCAAAACGACACTTGGCGCTACCTGGTTGGGGTGGGGCGTAGGTGTCCTAGGCTTGGCGCATGGCTCCTCTTTACCCTTTCGCCGGAAACACCCCGGCTGTCCACGATTCCGCCTTTGTCGCACCCACGGCGTCGATCATCGGCAACGCCACCCTCGCCCGGGATTCCAGCGCCTTTTACGGTGTCTCCGTGCGGGCTGACACCGCCGTCATCACCGTCGGCGAGGGCAGCAACCTGCAGGACAATGTGGTGCTGCACGCGGACCCAGGCTTCCCCTGCACGGTGGGCGAACGCGTCAGCGTGGGGCACGCCGCCGTCGTCCATGGCTGCACTGTGGAGGACGACTGCCTGATCGGCATGGGCGCAACAGTGCTCAACGGCGCAGTGATCGGCGCCGGCTCGCTGGTAGCGGCCGGCGCCGTGGTGCTCGAAGGCACCGTTGTCCCGCCCCGCTCGCTCGTGGCGGGCGTTCCGGGAAAGGTCCGCCGGGAACTCACCGACGAAGAGTACGACGGCGTCCGGGCCAACGCCGCACGCTACGTTGAACTGGCCCGGGCCCACCGGGAGCTGCACGCCTAATCGAGGCTGATCGGCCCGATCGCGTCCAGCAGCTCGCCCGGACCCGGGTTGCCCGGCGCTGACGAGCCGCCCAGGTGGTTCACCACGCCCCACACGGCGTTAAGGCCGGTGGTCACGGCGCCTTCCGCCCAGCCGGCGGTGAAGGAGACGTCGTCGCCGGCCAGGAAGATCCCGCGCTGGGAGGCCGGCAGCGCGTCCTGCTTGAAGTGGGTGAACAGCCGCTGCTGGTACCGGTAATGGCCGGGC
Source organism: Pseudarthrobacter sp. CC4 (assembly GCF_048957775.1). NCBI lineage: Bacteria > Bacillati > Actinomycetota > Actinomycetes > Micrococcales > Micrococcaceae > Pseudarthrobacter > Pseudarthrobacter sp. CC4. The sequence goes on from NZ_JARCCZ010000001.1 coordinate 216,205, forward strand.
AGGTTTGCCTTGAAGGCGCCCATGAAGTTGGGGTCGGCCTCCCAGGACACCGTAATGGGCTGGCCCACGATGTGGCCGGCAATGTCCACGCCCGGGTAGATCTGCTCGAGCGAGTGCAGCATCAGTTCCACGCGTTCGTCAGCGTCCAGCGCCAGCCACTTCAGTGCGTCGTCGTTCCACGTGTAGGAGAGCAGGATGACGGCGGGCTTGTCCGGGCCGTTGTCCAACAGGTAGGTGGCGCGGTTGAGCCGGTCGGTCAGCGTCATGGACAAGACCTCGTTGCCGGTGTCCGGGTCGATGTCCTTCCAGAACGGCCGGTCCACCATGACGAACGTCTTGGAGGACTGCATGTAGTGCGAGCGTTCGATCGCTGTCCACAGTTCGGCGGGGAACAGCGCCTCCTCGGTGTGGATGCGCGTGGACAGCAGCCAGGACTGGCATGTGGCCACCACTGCGGGGTAGGTGGCTTCGCGGCCCCACCGTTCGCGGATCCGCAGGTTGCCGTCGGCGTCGCGGCTGATCCGGCCGACTGCGCCGCGGGGCGAACCGGAGTGCAGGGAGGCCAGGGACGTTCCGTCCGGCCAGTGCACCATGCCCGACGGCGCGTGCTGCCACAGTGCCTCGGGCAGCCTCTGCGCTCCGCCGCTGATGAGGCGGTGCTGGTCGTCCGCGTCGGTGTAGACCACGCGGAGGATCTCCAGGATGGAGTTCGGGAAGTCGGTGTCCCATCCGCCGGTGCCGAAACCCACCTGGCCGAAGGCCTCCCGGTGTGCGAAGCCCGCCTCCTTGAAGGACTCGCTGGCCGCGATGAAGCCGTAGAAGGTCTGCTCGTCCATCAGCGGCAGCAGGCCGTTCCAGAGTTCCTTGATCCGGGCCGTGTCGCGGGCTCGGATGGCTTCCTGCATCTCGACGAACTTGGCGCCGTCGTTGACCGCGGCCTTCCAGGCGTCCGCCACTTCCCTGAAGAACGGCGGCATGTCGCCGGGCTTTTCCGCATAGTGCTTCTTGCCGGCCAGCTCAATCACGGTGCTGGACGTGGCCGGGGACAGCGGGTTGGGGAACTCCTGGGTGTCCAGCCCCAGCAGGCCCACGTAGTGGTAGAACGCCTTGCCGGATTCCGGGAACCGCATGCCGCCGAGGTCCGCCACCACTCCGGGCGCCGCGGGGAATGAGGCGGTGCGGAGGCGCCCGCCGATCTGGTCCGCTTCATAGACCACCGGCCGCAGTCCGAGCTTCATGAGCTCGTAGGCGGCGACCAGGCCGGACAGGCCCGCCCCGATGACGGCCACCTCGGTCCCCAGCTGTTCAGGTGGAACAGAGCCCAGGCCGTCCGGGTGGGCCAGGTAATGGTCGTAGCTGAACGGAAAGTCCGGGTTCAGCATGGTGATGGGGCCGGCGGCGGCGCCGTCTGCCGTAGGGCCGGCGGCCCGGGTGGCCGTGGTGCTGGACGGATCTGAGGCCGGCAGTTCGGTGGCGGTGGTCATGGAAGTTCTGCCTTTGACGGTTCGGGGGTGGGCTGTGGTGAAAGTTGCGGTCCGGCAAGTCCACGGTATTCCTCGTTGCTGAGGGCCGCCAGCCGCGAGTTCCGCCGGCCGTAGCCGAAGTAGGCGGCAGCGCCCACCAGCATCCAGAGGGCAAAGACCACCCAGGTGTCCGCGCCGAGGTTGGCCATCAGGTAGGCGCACATGGCGGCCCCGAGGATGGGCGTGAGCGGGAAGAGCGGCACGCGGAAGGTCCGCTCCAGCTCCGGCCGGGTACGGCGGAGGTAGACGACGGCGACGTTCACCAGTGCGAAGGCGAACAGGGTGCCGATGCTGGTGGCGTCCGCGAGCGCGCCGAGCGGCACAAGGCCGGCAGTGAGCGCGACGGCGATGCCCACCAGGAGCGTGCCGGCAACGGGGGTGCCGGTGCGGCGGGAAACGCGGCCGAAGATTTTCGGAATGAGGCCGTCGCGGGCCATCGACAGCAGGATGCGCGTCTGCCCGTACAGCACGGTGAGGACGATGCTGGCAATGGCCAGGACGGCGCCCACCGCGAAGACCAGGGCAATCCATGGCTGGCCTGTGGTTTCCTCAAGGATCTTCACCAGGGCGGCCTCGGTCCCGTCGAACCAGCCCCACGGCCGGGCGCCGATGGCGGCAACCGCAACCAGGACGTAGATGGTGGTGACGATCAGCATGGAGAGCATGATGGCGCGGGGCAGGTCGCGCTTGGGGTCGCGGGCTTCTTCGCCTGCGGTGGAGGCGGCATCGAACCCGATGTAGGAGAAGAACACCCGGGAGGCGGCGGCTGAGACGCCGGCTGCGCCCATCGGCAGCAGCGGCTCGAAGTTTCCGGCGTTGAACGCAGTGAAGGCTACGACGCAGAAGAACAGCAGGATGCCCACCTTCACCACCACGATGGACGTGTTGATCCAGGCGCTCTCCTTCGCGCCGCGGACCAGGAGGATCGTTGCGAGCACCACGATGACCATGGCCGGGACGTTGACCAGGCCGCCGTCCCCGGGCGGCTGGGACACCGCGTCCGGGAGGACGGAACCGAACACCGCCAGCGCTTCATTCACATACTGCCCCGCGCCCACGGCGACTGCGGCGACGGACACCGCGTACTCCAGCACCAGGCACCAGCCGCAGATCCACGCCATCCCCTCGCCCATGGTGGCGTAGGTATAGGAGTAGCTGGAGCCTGCCACCGGGACCATCCCTGCCATCTCGGCATACGAAACAGCGGACAGCAGCGCTGCCAGGCCGGCGATCGCGAAGGAAATCCAGATGGCGGGCCCGGCCAGCGGAACGGATTCGCCCAGGATCACCAGGATGCCGGTGCCAAGGGTTGCGCCCACGGAGATCATGGTCAGCTGAAGCACCCCGAAACTGCGGACCATGCGGGGGCCGCCGTCGTTGCTTGCCGCCTCGCTGACCATCTGGGCGATGGGTTTGCGGCGCAGCAGTTGCGCGGCCAGGGTCGGGCGGCCGCTTGTTCCGCTGCTGCCGGCCGGTGCGTGACCGGAGAGTGTAGGCACAGTCATCGTTGACGTCCGTTCGTGTCGGTGAATGGTTGAACTGGTTTCCCCTCCCCCAGCGTAGGGTTGTGAGGAGCATCTCAACGATGTGCAAAGTGACCTATAGTCTTCATTCATGAGACGCAATGCACCATCCGCCAGTGACCGCCCGGACCAGCTGGACGCCGTAACGCTGGAACGGTTCCTGGCAGCCCTGCCGCGCGAAGTGGTGGTGCTGAACGACGCCGGCAACTGGCAGGCACCGCTGCGCTGGGTGGAACCCAGCGAACTGGAGGACCCCACGCCGTACCTGCTCGACGGCGAATTCGTCCTCACGGCCGGCCTGCCCTTCCGTGACGGCGGCGGCAGCGGCCCCGCGAGGGCGGATGAGTACGTCCGGAGGCTCGTGGCTGCCGGGGTTGCGGCCCTGGGCTTCGGCCTGGAGCCGTACTACGACGCCGTACCCGCCCACGTGGTGGCGGCCTGCCGGCAGCACGGGCTCACCCTCGTGGAGGTCCCGGCCACCGTTCCCTTCGCCGCCCTGGGCCTTGAGTTTTCCAAGCTCCTCGAATCCGGCAACGCGCAGGTGTTCCGCCAGTTGGCGGAGACCAACCGGCACCTCATGAGGGCGGTCCTTTCCGCCCGGCCGGAACACGAGCTGCTGGCGGCGCTGATCCAGCGTGTTCCCGTATGGGCCGTCCTTGTGGGCACGGACGGGAGGGTGCGCGCCCGGGCGGGGGCCGCCGTCGGGCTCTCCCAGCTGCAGCCGCTGCTCAAGCGGCTCCTCAGCGGCAGCGGCCCCCGCGTGGAGACGGAAACACTGGAAACGTCCGAAGGATCTACCTTGGTGTTCGGCCACCCGCTCCGGAGCACCAGGGACGCCACGCTAGGCAGCCTGGTGCTGGGCACGGGCAGGCCGCTCACCCCGGCGCAGAACAATGTGGTGTCCTCCGTGGTGGGCCTGCTGGAGTTGCTCGTGCGGCAGCGGACCAGCGGCTCCCTGGCCCCCAGCCAGCTGGCCACAGCCCTGCTCCTCCACCCGGAGAGCCTGTCTGACGGCAACAGCCGCGGGCTGGGCAGCCTTCAGGACTTGCTGGCCCAAAGCGTCTCGGGAACCAGGCAAGGCCAGGTCCGGGTGGTCCAGGGGGTCCGGGCACAGGCCGCTGCCGCCCCTGCAGCCGACGGGCCGGTGCGGGAGCTGCTCCAATGGCGCAGGCTGTTCGACACCAAAATGGTGGAGCTCACCGATTATGGGTTCACGGCCGTGACGCGGCTCAAAGTGGACGAGCCACTGCTGTCCGAGGTGGAACAGCTGGGCTGGCGGCTGGTGGTGGGTGAACCCACGGGGCTGCCAGGCCTCGCTGACGCGTACCGGAGGGCCAGCGCCCTGCGCCCGCGCGTGGCGGCGGCAGGAAGGAGCCTCAGGGAAGAGGAGCTGACGTGGTCCGTTACCGGCCTGCTGGGCAGCGATGCGGGCGTCCTGCTGGCCGCGCGCATTCTCGCGCCCGTCCTGGAGCTCGACGCCGAACGCCGGGCCTCGCAGCTACGGCTCCTTCGGTCCTGGCTGGCCGCCCACGGAAGCTGGGACGCCACCGCCAAGGACCTTGGGCTGCACCGGAACAGCGTGCGCCGCCAGATCAATGCCGTGGCGGAGCTGCTGGGCATGGATCTGGGGCAGGCCCAGGCCAGGGCCGAGCTGTGGATCGCGCTGCAGTACGCGGAGGACGCTGCACCGGACGGCCCGGTGCGGGACAGCGCGTAGCTGTGGGCCCGGTTCAGAGGCCCCAGGACCGGTAGACGTCCGGGCGGCGCTCATCCAGGTACGGAACGGCCCGGCGCTCACGGGCGGCGGCGCCAGGATCCACCTCGGCGTAAAGAAGCTGCGGCTCCCCGCCTGCCTCCGCCAGCAGCCCGCCGTCGGGCCCTGCAACAACGCTGCCGCCGAGGAACCTGCACCCGTCCTCCTCCCCGGAGTGGTTGGCGTAGGCGATGGTCAGCTGGCTCTCGAGCGCCCGCGCACGGAGCAGGACCTGCGGGACGTCGTCGAAGCCGTGCGCCAGCGCGGTGGGGACCAGCAGCAGCTCCGCCCCGCCCACGGCCGCGGCCCGCACGGACTCCGGAAATTCGACGTCGTAGCAGATCACCATCGAGGTGGGGATCCCGTTGAAATCCACCACACCGGGCCGTTCCCCGGCGGGACTGAAGGCCGCCCGCTCGTCGGGGCCGAACAGGTGCACCTTGCCATAGCTGAGCAGGTTCTTGCCCCTTGCGTCCACAAGGGTGGCGCTGATCTGCCAGTCCCCCTGCCCGGAGAGGCGGGGAAGGCTGTAGACCAGTGCGATGCCGTTGTCGCGTGCGATCCCGGCCAGCCGTTCCTGGAGCGCCGGCAGGAGGGAAGGCTCCAGTTCCGCGCGCACCCGGCGCGGGGCATAGCCCACGGGGAAGAGCTCAGGGGTGACCAGGACTGCCGCCCCACGGGCAGCCGCATCCCGGGCGGCAGCGGCGATAGTGCGGCAGTTGGCCTCAATGTCGAGGACCTTGGAGTTAGCCTGCAGAACTGCCAGCAGCACTGGCCCACCTTCCATATCCGGGGCCTCCGGGTGGGGCCCTCTGTCCAGAGTAGCGAGGCCTCAGCCGTGCCCCCAGGACTGTTTGCACCCTCCAGCACCCATCGGAGGGCGGATTGACTTACCCGTCCATAAAGGGATCAAATCCATCCGATGCGTTAACTTCTTGACTACAAGACTGGGGATAGGGCAATCTTCTTAGCATGTCCGCAATCCCGCGCTCAACGAGGAGCAAGCCCAAGAATCCCGGCTCCCAATCCGCCCTGCGGCAGCTGAACCAACAACGGATCATTGAAACCCTGATGGTCGGCCCCGCCACGCAGGCCGAACTTGCCCGGCAGACAGGCCTCTCCACGGCGACGGTTTCCAACATCGTCAAGATCATGCTGGATTCCGGCCTGGCATCGGCGGAACCCACCACCAGTTCCGGCCGCCGCGCACTGAACGTCCGGCTGAACAGCAACGGTGCCGTGGCCGTAGGCATCGACTTCGGGCGACGGCACCTCCGCGTGGTCCTGGCCTCGCTCAGTTACCACGTGATCGCGGAGGAATCCGTGATGCTTCCCCTTGGCCACCAGGCCGAAGAAGGGGTTCAGGCGGCAATGGCCCTGTTGGAGAAACTGCTGCGGGAAAGCGGTGTCGAACGCACGGCCGTGGTGGGTGCCGGCGTCGGAATTCCCGGTCCCATCGACCGGCGCACCGGGACGGTGGCGCAGGGGGCCATCCTGCCGGAATGGGTGGGCATCAACATCCTCCAATACCTTGAAGAAACGCTAAAAATCCCGGTTTTTGTTGACAACGACGCCAATCTTGGTGCCTGGTCAGAGGTGACCTGGGGGCACCATTCGGGGGTCAGCAACCTGCTCTTCCTCAAGATCGGATCCGGCATCGGTGCCGGACTTATCCTCAACGGCGCCCCCTACTACGGGAACGTGGGAATCACCGGTGAAATTGGCCACGCCACCATCCACGAACAGGGATTGGTGTGCCGCTGCGGCAACCGCGGATGCCTGGAGACCATCGCCTCCACCACAACCATGATCGAACTCCTCAGCCGCGGCGAAGACCGGCCGCTGACGCCCGCGGACATCGTTCGCAAGGCCCTGGCACGGGACTCCGCCACGCTCCGGGTGATCGACGATGCAGGCCTCGCCGTAGGCCGCGCCCTGGGCAACGTGGCCAACCTGATCAACCCGGAAGTGATAGTGGTGGGAGGCCCGCTGGCAGGCCTCGGCGACATTCTCCTGGACCCGATCAGGCGGGGTCTCATCAGGCACGCGGTGCCTGTCATCGGCGAGACCACAACCCTTGCCATGTCCTCCCTGGGGGACCGGGCGGAAGCGCTCGGGGCAGCCGCCCTGGTGTTCCAGCATGCCGGAATCCGCAAGACGTAGACCGTTTCGTTATGCCCGGTTTGCGTTAAAGACTTGACGACAACAGCAGTGATCCAGTTTACTTTTGGATCAGACGGCCCTGCGCTTTGCCGGCCGGACAAAGAAGTCATTGCATTGGAGGGTTAGGGTTCATGACGTCCCAGACCACGCAAACGGAACCGATCATCCTTGAGATGCGGTCCATCACCAAGGAATTCCCCGGCGTTAAAGCGTTGGACAACGTGAGCCTGCGCGTGAAGGCCGGGGAAATCCACGCCATCTGCGGCGAAAACGGCGCCGGCAAATCCACCCTGATGAAGGTCCTCTCCGGCGTCTACCCGTACGGCAGCTACGACGGCGACATCGTCTACCAGGGCCAGGTGCAGCAGTTCCGGGACATCCGGGCCAGCGAACATGCCGGCATCGTGATCATCCACCAGGAACTCGCGCTGATTCCCGAACTGTCCATTATGGAGAACATCTTCCTGGGCAACGAGCCCACCAAGCGCGGCGTCATCGACTGGGCAGAAGCGCGGCTGCGTTCCCTTGACCTGCTGGCCCGCGTGGGCCTGCGGGAGGACCCGGAAACGCCCATCAAGGAAATCGGCGTAGGCAAGCAGCAGCTGGTGGAAATCGCCAAGGCCCTGAACAAGTCCGTGAAGATCCTCATCCTGGACGAACCCACGGCCGCTTTGAACGAGTCTGATTCCCAGCACCTGCTGGACCTGATGCTGGGCCTGAAAGCCAAGGGCATCACCAGCATCATCATTTCCCACAAGCTCAACGAGATCGAGCAGATCGCCGATGAAATCACCATCATCCGTGACGGCAAGTCCATCGAAACGCTGAACGTGAAGGCCGACGGCGTGGACGAGGACCGCATCATCAAGGGCATGGTGGGCCGCGCGCTCGAATCCCGGTTCCCGGACCACACGCCCAAAATCGGCGACGTGTTCTTCGAGGTCAAGGACTGGACCGTTGCACATCCCAATGTGCAGGACCGGCTGGTCTGCAAGAACTCAAGCTTCTTCGTCCGCCGCGGCGAGATCGTGGGGTTCGCCGGCCTGATGGGCGCGGGCCGCACCGAACTCGCCCGCTCCGTTTTCGGCCGTTCCTACGGCCGCTTCATCAGCGGCCACATCTACAAGGACGGAAAGGAAATCACCCTTAAGTCCGTCCGGCAGGCCATCGATGCCGGGCTGGGCTACGTCACCGAAGACCGCAAGTCGCTGGGACTGAACCTGCTGGACGACATCAAGACCACCACCGTGTCGGCCAACCTTCGCAAGATCAGCCGTAATTTCGTAGTGGACCCGAACCAGGAATTCACCGTGGCGGAGCAGTACCGCAAGTCGCTGCGCACCAAGACTCCGTCGGTGGAGGAAGGAGTCGCGAAACTTTCCGGCGGCAACCAGCAGAAGGTGGTCCTCGCCAAGTGGATGTTCACCGACCCCGACCTCCTGATCCTGGACGAACCCACCCGCGGAATCGACGTTGGCGCCAAGTACGAGATCTACGGCATCATCCAGCAGCTGGCCAACCAGGGCAAGGGAGTCATCGTGATCTCCTCGGAACTCCCGGAACTCCTTGGCCTGTCAGACCGCATCTACACCATTTTCGAAGGCGCCATCACAGGTGTCCTGAACAAAGACGAGGCCAGCCAGGAAAGCCTGATGAAACTGATGACCTCCGCCCGTAAAGCCGCCTGATCCCCTGGATCATCCCAGAACCTTCCGGACACAAGGACTGACACCATGAACGCCCTCAAAAAGCTGTTTGGCGGAAACACCCGTCAATTCGGCATGATCTTCGCCCTGGTGGCACTGATCGTCTTCTTCCAGATCGCCACCGAAGGCCGGACCCTCACCCCCGGCAACGTCATCAACCTCTTCAACGGCAACTCCTACATCCTGATCCTGGCCATCGGCATGGTCCTGGTGATCATCGCCGGCCACATCGATCTTTCGGTGGGCTCCGTGGCTGCGTTTGTCGGCGTCACCGTAGCCCTGGCCATCCGCGACTGGGGCATCCCCTGGTACGCCGGCGTGCTGCTTGGCCTGGTACTGGGCGCGGTGATCGGCGCCTGGCAAGGCTGGTGGACCGCCTACGTGGGCATTCCGGCCTTCATCGTGACCCTGGCAGGCATGCTCCTGTTCCGCGGCTTCAACCAGTTTGTGGGCAAGTCCAACACCATTCCGGTCCCCGCCGATTTCCAGTACCTCGGCTCCGGCTACCTCCCCGAGGTGGGCCCCAACTTCGGCTACAACAACCTCACCCTGCTGCTGGGCATCGCCGCCGTCGCATTCGTGGTGTGGGGCGAGCTCCGCTCCCGGGCCCGGGCCAAGGCACTCGGCGCCGAAGTACCCGAAATGTGGGTCATGGCCCTCAAGCTGGTCCTGATCTGCGGCGCCATCCTCTACGCCACGTACCTGTTCGCCACGGGCCGTCCCGGCACTTCGTTCCCCATCCCGGGCCTGATCCTGGCCGTACTGGTACTGCTGTACGGCTTCATCTCCTCCCGCACCATCCTGGGCCGCCATGTCTATGCCGTGGGTGGCAACCGGCATGCTGCCGAGCTCTCAGGTGTTCAGTCCAAGAAGGTCAACTTCCTGGTCATGATGAACATGTCCATCCTCGCGGGACTGGCCGGCATGATCTTCGTGGGGCGCTCCACCGCTTCAGGACCGTTCGACGGCGTCGGCTGGGAACTTGACGCGATCGCCGCCGTTTTCATCGGCGGCGCCGCGGTGACGGGCGGCGTGGGCACCGTCGTCGGCTCCATCATTGGTGGCTTGGTCATGGCTGTACTGAACAACGGCCTCCAGCTGCTCGGCGTCGGCGCGGACCTCACCCAGATCATCAAGGGGCTGGTGCTCCTGATCGCCGTCGCTTTCGACGTCTACAACAAGAGCCAGGGCAAGAAGTCCATCATTGGCCTGCTGATGAGGGGCGGCCGTCCGTCCGGCGGCGGCCCCAGCACCCCTCTCCAGCCCGACGAAACCACCTCCACCAAGGAAGCGATCGCCAGGGAAGCCTAGCAATTAAGCCTGAACAGCGTTACACCACTAAAAGAAAGAGAACCAACAATGCGAATGATTGGCAAAGCAGGGAAGGCAGCAGCAGTAGCTGCCATTGCAGCACTGGCGCTGACAGGCTGCGGACGGTCAGAAACCCCGACAGGCGGCGGCACCGCAGGCGCCGGCGGCTTCGAACAGAATTCCTCCATCGGTGTCGCGCTCCCGCAGAAAACCAGTGAGAACTGGGTCCTCGCCGAGAAGTTGTTCAATGACGGCCTTAACGGTGCCGGGTTCAAGGCTGACGTCCAGTTCGCCAACGGCGGCGTGTCCGAACAGCAGAACCAGATCAGCGCCATGGTCACCAAGGGCGCCAAGGTGATCATCGTGGGAGCCATCGACGGCTCGCAGCTGGGCACCCAGCTGAAGCAGGCCAAAGACGCCGGCGCCACGATCATCGCCTACGACCGCCTGTTGCTGAACACCGAGAACGTGGACTACTACGTGGCCTACGACAACTTCAAGGTTGGCGAGCTCCAGGGCCAGGCGCTGCTGGAAGGCCTCAAGGCGAAGAAGCCCTCGGGCCCGTACAACATCGAACTGTTCGCCGGCTCCCCCGACGATGCCAACGCGAAGGTCTTCTTCGACGGCGCCATGAGCGTCCTGAAGCCCAAGATCGACGACGGCACCCTCAAGGTGCTCTCCGGCCAGACCACCTTCGAGCAGGCAGTGACCCAGGGCTGGAAGGCTGAAAACGCCCAGCGCCGCGCTGATACGCTGCTTACCGGCAGCTACGGCAGCGCGTCCCTGGACGGCGTCCTCTCCCCGAATGACACCCTGGCCCGTGCAGTCCTGACTGCCGTCAAGGGCGCCGGCAAGCCGCTTCCGGTGGTGACCGGACAGGACTCCGAGGTTGAATCCGTCAAGTCCATCATGGCCGGCGAGCAGTACTCCACGATCAACAAGGACACCCGCAAGCTCGTTGAACACGCCATCACCATGGTGAAGGACCTCCAGGCAGGCAAGACGCCTGAGATCAACGACAAGGACTCCTACAAGAACGGCGTCAAGACCGTTCCCGCATACCTGCTGGAACCGGTCATCGTCACGGCCGCCAACGTGAAGAGCGCCTACGTCGGCGATCCGGTCCTGGAACCGATCACCAAGTAAGCAACCTTTTTGCAGGAAAGCCCGGCCTCCACACATCGGAGGCCGGGCTTTCCTGTGCCACAAGGGATACAGCTTCGTGGCACGCTCATAACAGCCGCTGACGGAGGAGCCAGTGCGCAGCCGGAGTGCCGTGCCCGCCACCCGCGAACCCCTTATCACTTTCCGCAGGTCATAGCGGATCCCTCCAGCACTGCAATGAGAGGATGGGCACCATGAGTGCGCCCATCGCGAAGCCGTGGTTGTTCAGCCAGCCAGACCAGGATCCCCGTTCCGCCACCGGAGCCCCCCTCCGCTGGGGAATCATCGCCACCGGCGGCATTGCCCGCTCCGTGTCCCAGGACCTGGCCTTGCTCGCAGATGCCGAACTGTATGCCGTCAGCTCGAGGGCACAGGACACGGCCGACGCCTTTGCGGTTGCATATGACTTCGCGAAGGCCTACGGCGAGGACGGCGGCGTGCCCGGATACCAGCGGCTGCTCGCAGATGAGGAGGTGGACGTTGTCTACGTGGCGACGCCCCACGCGCAGCACTACGAAATGGTGCTCGCGGCGCTTAACGCCGGTAAGCACGTCCTGTGCGAAAAAGCCTTCACCATCAACGCCCGCGAGGCAGCCGAACTCATCGACCTCGCCCGAAGCCGCAAGCTTTTCCTCATGGAGGCTGTCTGGAGCCGCTTCCTGCCGAGCATGCAGCGGGCCTTTGAGATCGCAGCGTCCGGAGAGCTCGGCGAAGTCCACTGGGTAACCGCGGACCTTGGCTTTCCGGCCCCCTACTCCCCCACATCCAGGCTGTGGGCCAGGCAGGACGGAGGCGGAGCGCTGCTGGACATTACGGTTTATCCGCTGCTCTGGGCCCTGGGCACCCTCGGTTTTCCGCAGACGGTGAGCGCCACCGGCTTCATTAACGACGACGGCGTGGATGCCCAGAACGCCCTGACGCTGGGCTACAACCACGGAGCGCAGGTGCAGCTTACGTCCTCACTGTTGGCCCACGGTCCCCGGACCGCCACAGTTGCGGGCAGCCTCGGCTTCCTCCAGAGCGTGGGCTCCATCAATAACCCCGGGGAACTGACGGTGTCCACAGGTTGGGACGAGCGCCGGACCGAAGCTTTTGATGTGGTGGGCCGAGGGTACGCATACGAACTGCGTGAAGTAACCCGCTGCATCCAGCAGGGCCTGACCGAGAGCCCGGTCATGCCACTGGAGGACACGTTGAGCACCATGCGGCTCTTTGACGGGGTCCGCGCGCAGCTCGGCGTCAGCTATCCAAATGACCGGCACTGACCAGCGAACACCGGGAACCCTTTGATCGCCGCGTCAACTCCGTGACCGGGCCGCGACCGTCTGTGATTCCTTCGACCTGAGGTTTTCGATTTTGTCGAGTTGTTTTAGCAGCCCCTAGACTTCCTGCAACATTCGGTCTTAGGCTATAGCCACTCGAATGCAATCAGTACTGGGGGTGGTACGCATGGCTAGTGATCGCTCGCCGTTGCGTGCCCTTCGGCCGGTGTTCCTTGCCGGTGCTGCCGCCCTCACGTGGCTGACGTTTTCGGCATCCACGGCTTCGGCCGATACCCTTTCGGACGCAACTACGCTGTTGGGGGGCGTCACCGGTTCAGTTTCGTCGGTGACGGAAAAGCTGCCTGTTGCTCCCGCACCCGCCACGCCCAAACCTGAGCCGGTTTCCTCACCGGGGCTGCTGACGCCCCTCGTGGGAGACGCCTCGGGCCTTGCAGACCAGCTGGTTTACTCGGTACCCGTTGTAAACCATGTGGTGCCGGCCGAGGCGGTATCGGTCATCTCCGTTCCTATTGCTCAGGCAGCCGACGCCGCGGCGGCGGAAGTGACGGAGGCAGTAATTTCACCTGTCGCCGAGGCGCTGCCGGTGCTTGATCCTGTGCTGCAGCCTGTTTTGGACTTGGTAACAGGCTCGGCACCGCTGGCCGTTGAGCTTCCCGACCTGCCCCTCGTGAGCGGCGACGGGGAAAGTCCCGCCAGCGCCGGAACTGTCCCGGCAGGCGTCGAAGCTGCCTCCACGGCGCCTACGTCGGCCATTCCGTTTGTTGATGCTGCTTCTGCTACTGGTGCCGCGCCTGTTGCTGGGGTTGCCCTTGCTTCTTCAGCGTCGTGGACGTCTGTTGACCGCCCCGATTCTGCCCAGGATCAGCCGACGGCGGACCCCTCGCCCGCCCCTTCCCAGGCTCCGGCCGTACCCGCTTCGGGCACGGGAAGCAGCGCGGCCTCCGCGGGATCTTACGGTGCGGCGGTCTGGTTAAGCGCCTTCAATTTTGACACTTCAGCGCCCGGCGCCATCCGCGCCGCGGATATTTCTGATCACGCTCCTGCACCGGTGTCCTTCGACCCCGGTTCCCGTCCTGACTAGTTGAGACCCGTCTGCCCTCTCGAGGCAGAACACGGACAACGCGGGTTGCTGTCCAAGCAGCCCGACACCTCAACTTCTTTCAGGAGACATCATCATGAGTGCGAACCTTCGCAGGGGGCTGCTTGGCACCCTCTTCGCCGGCGGGCTATTAGCCCTCGGCTGCACCGCGGCGAACGCCGCGGACACCACCAGCGGATCGGATCTCTCTGCATCCGCCCTTATCTCGGCGGCGGCCGCTGATTCGGCGTCGTTGGACCTGCTGGGTGGCCCAACGCCGTCCGATTCAACGGCCGTCGCCGCGGTCGTGGACGCGGCAGTCAACCTTGGAACGGTCACCGGAACCGACAACGGCACCACAACCGATCTCACTGCGGCAGCCGCCGTCGACCTTGGCACCGGCACCAACGGCACCGGCACAACCACCACCGATGTGGTTGTCGCCGCGGACGCAAGCCTGGGACTCGGAAACACCGCAACGGCCGACTCAACCACCGCGGACGTGGCCCTCGCCGCCGACGCAGCCCTCGGCCTCGGAACAGTCACCGAAACCGGCAACGGCACCGCGGACCTAACCGCGGCAGCCGCCGTCGACCTTGGCACCGGCACCACCGGCACGGATACGGCCGCAACCGATCTGGCCGTCGCTGCGGATGCCCTCGTCGACCTCGGCACCGGCACAACCACTGCCGACGCGGCCCTCGCCGCCGACGCAGCCCTCGGCCTTGGAACAGTCACCGAAACCGGCAACGGCTCCGCGGACCTCACCGCGGCAGCCGCCGTCAGCCTCGGCCTCGGCACCACCGGCACAGATACGGCCGCAACCGATCTGGCCGTCGCTGCGGATGCCCTCGTCGACCTCGGCACCGGCACCAACGGCTCCGGCACAACCACTGCTGACGCGGTTGTGGCCGCAGACGCGGCCCTCGGCCTCGGAAACACCGCACCCGTCGACTCAACCACCGCGGATGTGGCCCTCGCCGCAGAAGCAGTCCTGGGCCTTGGAACAGTCACCGAAACCGGCAACGGCTCCGCGGACCTCACCGCTGCAGCCGCCGTCAGCCTCGGCCTCGGCACCACCGGCACGGATACGGCCGCTGCCGATCTGGCCGTCGCTGCGGATGCCCTCGTCGACCTCGGCACCGGCAACACCGGCACCACCGGCGGGCTCGCCGCCGCCATTGACGCAGCCGTAGACCTCGGCCTTGGCGGCAACAGCACTGAAGGCACCAGCGGTGGCCTCGACACCGTAGTGGATGCCGTCGTCGGCCTTGGCACCGGCACCAACGGCACCACCGGCGGAGCTGATGCCGTCATCGGCCTCGGCATCGACCTTGGACTGGGCGGTGGCAGCACCCCCGGAACTGACAACCCGGGCACCGTAGATCCCGGGACCGACGGCAACACCGGAGGCGCCGGCACCATAGACCCCGGCACCAGCACCCCCTCCACGGACACGGGCACGGGTACGGGTACGGGTACGGGTACGGACAACGGAACCGGTGCCGGCACCTCCAACACCGATGGTTTCCCGGCAGCCCCTGCTGCCGGCTCCACGGCAGTTGGCGGCGCCATCGCCGTCGACGCCGCAGCGGGCAGCACCGGCCTCCGCAGCGTCCCGGCCCAGGGCAGCGCCGCCGCCCTGGCCAAGACGGGCGTGGACACCTCACTGGTCCCCCTCGCCCTGCTGCTCCTCGTGGCAGGACTCCTGATGTTCCGTAAGCGGAAAGCGTCCTGACCTGAACGCTCTGACGGTGCCTGCGCCACGCGCCTGAAGCGGCAGCAGCGAGCAGGCTGAGGGAAAGGAGGTGCGACAGGAAAGAACGCAAGACCTTACACAACATGTCTTCAGCACACATGTCCTTGTGACCGATGGTCCGGCAGCGAAAGGCTCGTCTTTCGCTGCCGGGCCGTCGGTGTGCCCAGCCGTGAAGCACGGCATTATCCCCGGCTGAACCAGCGCGCCCGTATAATTTGACGTACGAGAGTGCCGCAGCGCACCGGGAGGAACGGGACATGGTGGCGGAATCGCCTAGCTCCATCAAGAATGAAGTGGTTGGCGGACGTTATCGGTTGGGTGAGGTTATTGGCCGCGGCGGTATGTCATCGGTTTACTGTGCCCGGGACGAAAATCTGGGCCGGGACGTAGCACTCAAGCTCTTCGCACCGCAGGCCCCCGACGCCGACGAACTGAAACGCCAGGAAGCAGAAATCCGGCTTCTTGCCACACTGAACCACCCGGGACTGGTGACACTTTTCGACGCCGGGATCGATACCCGGATACCGGACGAACCGCGCCCGTTCCTGACCATGGAACTCGTGGAAGGCCAGGACCTCAGAAGCCGGATCCGGCACAGCACGGTTCCCCTTGATGAGTTGGCCGTCATCGGCGCGGGGATCGCCGACGCACTGGCCTACGTCCACGGACTCGGCATCATCCACCGGGACATCAAGCCCGGCAACATCCTGCTGGTTCAGATACGTCCCGGCGAACCCCTGCGACCAAAGCTCACCGACTTCGGCATCGCACGGATTGTTGATTCAACCCGGCTGACCGCCACGGGAACCATGGTGGGCACCGCTGCCTACCTCAGTCCCGAGCAGGCACTGGGCCAGCCCCTTGCGCCGTCGACGGACATCTATTCGCTGGGCCTGGTGCTGCTCGAATGCATCAAGGGAACCGTGGAGTATCCTGGCAGCGCGGTGGAATCTGCCGTTGCACGGCTTCACCGCGCACCGGAAATTCCCGAGGACCTGCCATCAGAATGGGCTGACCTCATCCGGTCCATGACCGCCATAGAACCGCTTGAACGGCCGCATGCCGCGGACATCGAAACTGCCCTGCGGCAGGCCTTGGTTTCGCCCGCGTCAACGCCCGGGGAAATTGCGCCCGAAACCACGCGGGTACTGCCTGCCATGCCATTCCGCCCTCCCTCCATTACCGCCGAGGAATCGGTGGAGGAGATTCTGGAGGCCGCAGGGCCCGGTGCTGCCGGGGACCGGGAACGGGCCGGGGCAATGGACGCCCTGAACCGGGACCGCGAGAAAGGCATAAAGCCCAGGACCAAGCGGTTCTGGCTGGCAGCCATCCTTGGCCTTGTGGTGATTGTGGCCGCTATAGCGGCAGGGATCTTGACCTTGTCCACTCAGTCCACACCCGACGTCGTGCCCTATCCCACGGTGACCGGGGTCCTCGGCGAGCATCTGGAGCAACTCCAGAAGAGCGTGGAGCCGTGACGTTTCCTTCGGACCGCGGACGCCAGTCTGTGCTGGGATTTTCCGCGGTCCTGCTGGCTGCCGGACTGCTGAGCGGCTGCGGCACAGCGGATACGGGGCTTCAGCGTTCAGCCGCACGGCAACTGCAGGCCCGCGTGCTTGAAGTGACGCAGGCTTCGTCGCAGGACAACCCCGCCGCCGCACTGAAGGCACTCGAGGGGCTCGAGGCTGAGTTGGAAGCGGCACAGACCGGGGGCCGGATTTCGGAAGAACGGCGCCGGAGCATCACCACGATCGCCGCGGCCGTCCGGGCAGACCTTAATGATGCCGTTGCGGCGGCTGCAGCAGACAAGGCAGCGGAGCAGGCCGCCAAGGAAACACAGGCCGCCGAGACCCGAGCGCCCGCCGTCGAAACTCCTGCACCGGCTCCTGTACCCGAAACCAGCACCGGCAAGAAGGACAACGAGGGCAAGGGAAAGGGAAACGGCTGACGCGGAGGGTACCTGGCGCTGCCCGAGGACAACGGCTCAAGCCGCTCCGTGGGCGGCAGCGGCACCCGGCAGCGCCGCGGCCTTACCAGTGATCTGGTTCAGGACCGCGGCGAGCGCGGCCCAGGTACTGTTGCCGCGCCGGGTACGGGCGTAGGCGCGCACGCGGACATCCGGGGAACTCAGCGGAACAAGGGCGACGCCGGCCCGCGGTTCCCGGTCGGCAGGCAGCAGCCCCACGCCCATCCCGGCCAGGATGAGGTCCTCAACCAGCTCGAGGCTGTCGACCTGATGCCTCACCCGCGGCTCAAAGTCCCCCATCGATGCGAGCAGCCGGAGGACTTCCTCGTCCGCCCTGTTCCGTGAGTTGCCGATCCAGTCGCGGTCCCGGAAGGCCGCTAGGACCTCCGGAGCGGTGCCGGCGACGGGTGCCGCTGCCTCGGGGACGCCGAGGCTCCAGGGTGTGCTCCACAAGTGGATGGAATCGAAGGCGGCGCCGGTCCTGTCCGGGGCAAGGTTGTAGTCGTACGTCAAAGCCAGATCCACTGAATCGGCAGCAAGCAGCGCCAGGGCTTCGGCAGGCTCGTGCTCCCGGACTTCGAGTTTGACGCCAGGGTGGGTGACGGCGAGCTCCCCGACGATGGGCATCAGGATCTTACGGACAGCCGTGACGAAGCCGGCAACCCGGACTGTTCCGGCTGGCTCGGCACCCGGGTCGAGCTCGGCAGTGGCCGCATCCACCGCCGCCAGGATGGTCACCGCGTGATCGGCGAGCCGCCGCCCGGCAGGGGTGAGGCGCACGCGCCGGCCGGCGGGTTCGAGCAGCGCGGTGCCGGTTTCCCGCGCCAGCGCCGCGATCTGCTGGGAGACGGTCGACGTCGTCGTGCCCAGTGAGTCTGCCACGTTCCGCATGGAGCCCTGCCGGGCCAGTTCAAGCAGGACTTCCAAGCGACGCGTCTCCATACAGTTATTGTCCATATTTTATGGACAATATGTGAAGAATTATCATGTGGACGTAGACGTTTTACGTACGGTCTACTGGCTCCATGCCATTTTCACAACAACACTTCAACGGCGTGCGCTCCGGAACAGCAATGGCCGGCGCCGCCATGTGCTGCGTCCAGCTGGGCCTGGCCGCTTCAGTCGGCCTGTCCGACCGCCTCGGCTCCGACGGCGTGGCGTGGCTGCGCCTCATCTGGGCCGCTCTGATCCTGGTGGCCTTCACCCGACCGTGGCGCTCCCGGTTCAGCCGGCGGGGCCTGGTCACGTGCATCCTGCTCGGCCTGGTGACGGCGGGCATGACGCTGATGTACATGGCCGCCGCCGTCCGGATTCCGCTGGGCACCGCCACCGCCCTGGAGTTCCTGGGTCCCCTCTCCGTCGCAGTCATCCGCGGACGCAAGGCGGGACGCTGGTGGGCGCTTGTTGCCGCTGCCGGCGTGGCCGCCCTGACCGAACCGTGGCACGGCGGGACAGACCCCGCCGGTGTCCTCTTTGCCTTGGGCGCCGCCGCATGCTGGGCAGGCTATATCCTCCTGACCCAGCGGGCCGGTGATGAAGTCAACGGCCTCCAGGCACTGGCAGTTTCCATGCCGGTGGCCGCAGTGGCAACCACGCTGCTTGTCGGGCCGGCTCCACTGGCGCATCTTGACTGGCAGCTGCTCCTGGTGGGAGCAGGCCTGGCCCTGCTGATGCCGGTGATCCCCTTCAGCCTCGAACTGCTCGCCCTGCGCCGCCTGAAGGCCTCCGCATTCGGCACACTGATGAGCCTGGAGCCGGCCATCGCCGTGGTGATTGGATTCCTGGTCCTGGGCCAGCTGCCCGGGCCGGCCGCCTTCCTGGGCATCGGGCTGGTCGTCGCGGCAGGCATCGGGGTGACGCTTCAGGCCGGCAGGGAAAGGCCGGCGGACATTGGAGTGATGGACGACGGCGGGCCGGTAGCGGCGAAGGGGGCGGCGTCCCGCTCCTGACCAAGCGACGCAAAAGGGGCGGCGTCCCGGAAGTTGAACATTTCAACTCCGGGGCGCCGCCCCTTTCGTAGTGCTGGTTCCAGGTGGGCTAGCTCAGCGTGGCGAGAACCTTGTTGAGCGTGGCGGACGGACGCATCACGGCCGAAACCTTGGCCTCGTCCGGGTGGTAGTAGCCGCCGATGTCCACCGGCGAGCCCTGGACTTCGGCCAGTTCGCCAACAATTGTTTCCTCCTTCGAGGAAAGCTCTCCGGCGATGGAACTGAAGGAGGCGGCCAGGTCGGCGTCGTCCGTCTGCTTGGCCAGTTCCTCGGCCCAGTAGCGGGCCAGGAAGTAGTGGCTGCCGCGGTTGTCCAGCTCGCCGGCACGGCGGCTGGGCGACTTGTTCTCCAACAGGAAGGTTCCGGTGGCGCGGTCCAGTGTGTCGGCCAGGACCTGGGCGCGCTTGTTGTCCGTGGTGGTGGCCAGGTGCTCGAAGCTGACGGCCAGGGCCAGGAACTCACCCAGGCTGTCCCACCGGAGGTGGTTTTCCTTGAGCAGCTGCTGGACGTGCTTCGGGGCGGAGCCGCCGGCGCCGGTTTCGAAGAGCCCGCCGCCGTTCATCAGCGGAACAACGGAGAGCATCTTGGCGCTGGTGCCCAGCTCCAGGATGGGGAACAGGTCCGTGAGGTAGTCGCGCAGGACGTTGCCGGACACTGAGATGGTGTCCTCGCCCTTGCGGATGCGCTCCAGGGTGAAGGCGATGGCCTTGACCGGGGACATGATCTGGATGTCCAGGCCCTCGGTGTCGTGCTCCTTCAGGTACTCGTTGACCTTGGCGATGAGGTTGGCGTCGTGGGCACGCTCTTCGTCCAGCCAGAACACGGCGGGGGTCTGGGAGGCGCGGGCGCGGGTGACGGCCAGCTTGACCCAGTCGCGGATGGGCAGGTCCTTCGTCTGGCAGGCGCGCCAGATGTCGCCTTCGGAAACCTGGTGCTCAATCAGGACGTTTCCGGAACCGTCAACGATCTGGACGGTGCCGGCTTCCTGGATTTCGAAGGTCTTGTCGTGGCTGCCGTATTCCTCGGCGGCCTGTGCCATGAGGCCCACGTTCGGGACGGTGCCCATGGTGGTGGGGTCGTAGGCGCCGTTGGCGCGGCAGTCATCGATGACCACCTGGTAGATGCCGGCGTAGGAGCTGTCCGGCAGGACGGCCAGGGTGTCGGCTTCCTTGCCGTCCGGGCCCCACATGTGGCCGGAGCTGCGGATCATGGCGGGCATGGAGGCGTCCACGATGACGTCGCTGGGGACGTTCAGGGTGGTGATTCCCTTGTCCGAGTCCACCATCGCCAGGGCGGGGCCCTCTTCGAGGCCCTTCTTGATGAGGGCCTGCACGCCTTCGCGGACGTCCTCTGGCAGGTCCTCGAGGCTGCTCAGGATGGCGGCCAGGCCGTTGTTGGGGCTGATGCCGGCGGCGGAGAGCTGCTTGCCGTAGGTCTCGAAGAGTTCGGAGAAGTAGGCCTTGACCACGTGGCCGAAGATGATGGGGTCCGAAACCTTCATCATGGTGGCCTTGAGGTGGGCGGAGAACAGCACGCCCTCTTCCTTGGCGCGGGCAACCTGTGCCTTCAGGAATTCGTCCAGGGCGGCGGCGCGCATCACGGTGCCGTCGATGACCTCTCCGGCCAGGACCGGGAATGCCTTCTTCAGGACCTTCACGGAGCCGTCTTCCCGCACGAGCTGGATGGCGATGGTGCCCTCGGACCCGATGACAACCGACTTCTCGTTGGAGCGGAAGTCGTCCTGGCCCATGGTGGCCACATTGGTCTTGGAATCCGGGGTCCAGGCGCCCATGGAGTGCGGGTTCTGGCGGGCGTAGTTCTTGACGGACAGCGGTGCGCGGCGGTCCGAGTTGCCTTCGCGCAGGACCGGGTTCACGGCGGAGCCCTTGATCTTGTCGTAGCGCGAGCGGATGGCCGTTTCCTCGTCCGAGGACGGGTTGTCCGGGTAGTCCGGAAGAGCGTAGCCCTGGCCCTGCAGTTCGGCGATGGCTGCCTTCAGCTGCGGGATGGAGGCGCTGATGTTGGGCAGCTTGATGATGTTGGCTTCCGGCGTCTTCGCCAGCTCGCCGAGTTCAGCAAGGGCGTCACCGATCTGCTGCTCGGGGGTCAGGTAGTCACCGAAGACGGCGATGATGCGGCCGGCGAGCGAAATGTCGCGGGTCTCCACCTCCACACCTGCTGTCGAGGCGAACGCCTCGATGATGGGCAGGAACGAATAGGTAGCCAGCATCGGCGCTTCGTCGGTGTGGGTGTAGATAATCTTGGACATGCGCGGGCGTCTCCCTGTGGGTCGGCTTGGTTGTGAAAAATTCGGTCTATTTCACCATGTACAACTTACCCGAGCGCGCGAATTTCAACCCTACCGGAGCCCCTGCGTTACCCTCACGGTGAGCAGGATTACAGCGATGGAGAACCTACGACCCCGGGACGCACCAAGGGACCGGCCGCCGTCGCGCATTTCATGCCGCACCTGTCCGCCGCTGCGGGCGGCGGCCATACGTGATACGTCACTACTATTTACAAACTTGTCATGTAGCGATAAATTCGCAGGGTCACTCTGGGGCCTTCGGGGCCTTTCCACGTTCAGACAGGACAACAATGACACGCACCAGGTCCCTTGCTTCCGGCCTCCTGAGCCTCTCTGCTGCCGCCGTTCTGGCACTTACCTCTGCTGGCGGGGCCACCGCTGCACCGACCGCAACCGAGGATAACAAGAATCCCTCCGTGACCAGTGCGATCCTTGATACCAGCGGCGTGGCAGATTACTGGACGGCTGACCGGATGCGCAGCGCGGTCCCCGGAGATGTCCTGGCCGGCAAGGCCCTGGAACGGGGCAACCGGTCAAGCACCGACGTTGTGGAGAAGGGCAAGGACACCACGGTCAAGGCCACCAAGGGCAAACCCACCATCGCCCAGAGTGAGGCGCCGGTAAAACACATTGGCAAGGTCTTCTTCAGCATGGGCGGCTCCAACTACGTCTGCTCGGGCAATGCCGTTTCGTCGGGGAACAACAGCACCGTGGCCACCGCCGGCCACTGCGTGAATGAGGGGCCGGGCGCGAACGCCACCAACTTCATCTTTGTTCCTGCGTATGAGAACGGCGCGGCACCCTACGGCAAATGGACTGCCAAGGCCCTCTACTCCCCCACTGCGTGGAGCCGGGACGGGAACATGGCCTACGATACGGGCTTCGCCGTCATGAGCCCCTTGAACGGCAAGACCCTTACTGCCGTGGTGGGCGGGTCCGGCGTTGCCTTCAACCAGGCGTACGGCCTCACTTATAAGTCCTTCGGCTACCCGGCGGCAGCCCCCTTCAACGGCGAGACCCTCAAGAGCTGCACCGGCACGGCAACACGAGATACCATCAACCCCCAGTTTGGAACCCAGGGAATCCGCTGCGACATGACCGGCGGTTCCTCCGGCGGGCCCTGGTTCATAGGCACTAGCTCCGATGGCATACAGAACTCCATCAACAGCTACGGCTACAACCGCTCCGCCGTCATGTACGGTCCGTACTGGGGCTCCGTCATCCAGGCCACCTATAACAGTGCAGCGAAATCCTAAGGACATTCCCGGCCGCGATTCCGTCAGCCACGTCGAGCTGAACCAGACTCACGAGGAGGTCCTCGAGTTTTGGACAGAGGAACGGATGGCGGAAGCCAATCCCCGGGAGCTGCGGCTTCCGGGAGAGGGTCCGCGTCTCAAGCAGGGGGACGCGGACACCGGTAAACCGGAGTCCGGGCCTTCTGACTGACAAAGCAAGAAGCTAACGACGGCGCCCGTCCCCTTCGCGGGGCGGGCGCCGTCGTCGTTAACTCATCGACTGCTCCGTAGGTGTCGTATTCACCCGGCAAAACGACACCTACGGAGCACTCGATTGGGGATCAGTGGAAGAAGTGCCGGGCGCCGGTGAAGTACATGGTGATCCCTGCGGCGTTGGCCGCCGCGATGACTTCCTCGTCCCGGACGGAACCGCCGGGCTGGACCACGGCGCGGACGCCGGCGTCGATCAGGATCTGCAGGCCATCAGCGAACGGGAAGAACGCGTCGGAAGCTGCAACGGCGCCGCGGGCACGCTGGGGTGCGCCAGCACCGCCGGTGTTGGTGGCACCCCCGGGTGCGTCGCTCCCACCGGCACTGCCGGACTGCACCTCCACGCCCAGCGTGTTGGCCCGCTCCACGGCCAGGCG
Source organism: Pseudarthrobacter sp. CC4 (assembly GCF_048957775.1). Taxonomy (NCBI): domain Bacteria; kingdom Bacillati; phylum Actinomycetota; class Actinomycetes; order Micrococcales; family Micrococcaceae; genus Pseudarthrobacter; species Pseudarthrobacter sp. CC4. The sequence goes on from NZ_JARCCZ010000001.1 coordinate 239,612, forward strand.
GCAGGAGTCCAGGCGGTTGACCTGGCCCATGCCGATACCGACGGCGGCGCCGTTCGAGGCGAGCAGGATGGCGTTGGACTTGGCGGCGCGGCAGGCCGTCCAGGCGAACGCAAGGTCCGCAAGGGTTTTCTCATCGGCGGCGTCACCGGCGGCGAGGGTCCAGTTGGCCGGGTTGTCGCCCTCGGCGTCCACCTTGTCGCTGACCTGGACCAGCATGCCGCCGGAGACCTGGCGGAACTCCGTGGGGTAGCGGCCGTAGCCTTCCGGCAGGGTAAGCAGCCGGATGTTCTTCTTCTTGGACAAAATTTCCACAGCTTCGGGTTCGAAGCCCGGAGCGATGACGACCTCGGTGAAGATGTCCTTGACGGTGTTGGCCATTCCAGCGGTGATGGTGCGGTTGGCCGCGATCACGCCGCCGAACGCGGAAACCGGATCACAGGCGTGGGCCTTGGCATGGGCGTCGGCGATGGGGTCGGCGGCATCTGCGGAACCGACGGCCACGCCGCACGGGTTGGCGTGCTTGATGATGGCTACGGCCGGTTCGCTGAAGTCGTAGGCGGCGCGGAGGGCGGCGTCGGCGTCAACGAAGTTGTTGTAGCTCATGGCCTTGCCGTGCAGCTGGTCGGCCTGGGCGATGCCCACGGGCGCGGCCTTGTCCACGTACAGGGCAGCCTGCTGGTGCGGGTTCTCGCCGTAGCGCAGCACCTCGGAGCGCTCCAGCGAAAGGCCGGCGTAGGCGGGCCAGTCGATGACGCCGTCGCCGTCCTCGTCCAGGAACTGGCTCGCCGTCCAGGTGGCCACGGCGTTGTCGTAGGACGCGGTGTGGGCGAACGCCTTGGCGGCCAGCCGCCGTCGTGTCTTCAGGTCAAAGCCGCCTTCAGCCGCCGCTGTGACCACCTGGCCGTAGAAGGACGGGTCCACCACAATGGCGACGGCGGCATGGTTCTTCGCAGCAGAGCGCACCATGGCGGGGCCCCCGATGTCGATCTGTTCGACGACGTCGTCCTGGGCGGCGCCGGACTTCACGGTCTCCACGAACGGGTAGAGGTTCACCACCACCAGGTCGAAGGGCTCGATCTCCATCCGGGTGAGCGTGTCCATGTGGGCTGCCACGCGGCGGTCAGCCAGGATGCCGCCGTGGACGCGCGGATGCAGCGTCTTGACCCGGCCGTCCAGCATCTCCGGGGAACCGGTGACCTCCTCGACCTCCTGGACGGGAATGCCCGCCGCGGCGATCTTCTTGGCCGTGGACCCGGTGGATACAAGCTTGACTCCCGCTGCGTGCAGGCCCTGGGCGAGCTCCTCCAGACCGGTCTTGTCGTAAACCGAGATCAGCGCCCGGCGGATGGGAACACGGTCGATGGATACGCGCTCATGCTGCGTGAAGCTCACAAATGTCTCCGTCTTATCTCGCGGAACAACGCCGCGGTTGGTGGGGATAGGGCCCAGTTTATCCCGAAGCGGAGGTTGCCCCGCGAGTCGGGCTGAGTGTGAACGCCGGTGCGCCCGGCTAGAGTTTTCCCAGGAGGCTGCGATGAATACTTACACCACTGTGCCGAGCGGCGAACAGGTGGTCCAGGAACTGCCCTGGCGATGGAAAGTCCAGGGCAGGATCTTTCTGATCGGCGGCCTCGGCTTCATGTTCGATGCGTGGGACGTGACGCTGAACGGCATCCTGATCCCGTTGCTCTCAACGCACTGGGCCCTCACCCCGGGTGAAGTGGCATGGGTGGGCACATCGAACCTGATTGGCATGGCCCTGGGCGCGTTCGTGTGGGGCACCATCGCTGACACGATCGGGCGCAAGAAAGCCTTCACGGCCACGCTGCTGATCTTTTCGCTCTTTACCGTGCTTGGCGCGTTCTCCCCCGACTTCATCTGGTTCTGCGTGTTCCGGTTCATGGCCGGTTTCGGCCTGGGCGGCTGCATCCCCGTGGACTATGCCCTGGTGGGTGAGTTCACTCCCCGCAAGCAACGCGGGCGCGTCCTGACGGCCATGGACGGCTGGTGGCCGGTGGGCGCAGCCCTGGCGGGCTTCGTCTCCGCCGCACTGGTAGCCGCTTTCGGCGACTGGCGGCTGACCATGCTGGTGATGGTCCTGCCTGCCCTGTTGGTGTTCTGGGTCCGGCGCAGCGTGCCGGAGTCCCCGCTGTTCCTGATCCGTAAAGGCAGGCGGGAAGAAGCAGCCAATGTCATCGACGGCCTGGTGGCCGCGACCGGAGCGGAGGCCCGCGCCTACAGCCTGCCCGATGCCCAGGAGGTGCCACGGTTGTCGGCCGGCAGCGCCTGGCACCAGCTGCGCCTCGTGTGGCAGTACAACTGGAAGATCACGGCCGCGGCCTGGTCCCTGTTCTTCAGCATCCTGCTGGTGTACTACCTGTCCCTGACGTGGATGCCGCGGATCCTCATCGGCGCCGGCTTTGCCGAGTACAAGGCGTTTGTCACCACGGCGTCCATGGCGGCGGTGGGGCTTTTGGGCGTGATCGTGGCGGCCCTGCTGGTGGAGCGGGTTGGCCGCAAGTGGATCCTGGCAATCACCGGTCCGCTGTCCGCATTGACCCTGGTGATCGTGGCGATCGTGGTGGACATCCCCACGGCGGCCGTGTTCTGGCTGCTGGTGTTCGGGTTCGTGGTTCAGGTGGCCATTCCGGTGCTCTACGCCTACGTTTCCGAGCTCTACCCCACGGAACTGCGCGGCACCGGCTTCGGCTGGGCATCCACATTTTCACGGCTGGGCGCCGGGTTCGGGCCGTTGATCTTCGCCAACTACTTCTGGCCCGAACTGGGCCTGGCCACGAGCTTCGCTTTGGCCGGCGGGCTGGTGCTGCTGGCCGTGCTCTGGATGGCGTTCTTCTCCCCCGAGACCAAACAGCGCCGCCTCGAATAACGCCCCCGCCTCGCCCAACTAGGTAGCGCCAAGTGTCGTTTTGAGCCCTCGTAACGACACTTGGCGCTACCTAGTTTTCATTCTTGGGGTACCAGCCCCGGCTCAGGAGCGCTGAACGGATTTTGGCCACCGCCGGCCGGGCATCCCTCTCCATGTGCCGCTTCGAAATCCTCACCAGAATCCAGCCTGCCCGGACGAAGTCCTCCTCGCGGGTGATGTCCCTGATGATTTGGCCGGCCTCGGAGTGCCCGTCGCCGTCGTATTCCACCGCCACCTTCTGTTCCGGATAACCCAGGTCAGGTTGGCGAACGACGCCGGCTCCCAGTTCCGTGGGCAGGTTCAGCAGAGGCTCGGGCAGGCCTGCGTCCTCGAGCGCCAGCCGCAGCCTGGTCTCAGGGGCCGAGTCAGACCCCACCCGTGCACGCTCAAGGGCAACCCGCGCCTTCCTTATGCCCGGTGTTCCCTTGTGCCGGTCAAGCATGTCCTCGAGGGCCTCCCGGGTTGCATAGGGCTCGGACCTGCCCTCGAAGCCGGTCCGCGGAATGCGAAGCAAGTGGTCTGCAACCACGGTCAGCTCCTCGATGCTCATCTTGCGGGCGCAATCCAACCATGTCCTCACCCGGGAAGTGACCAGCAGTCCGGCAAGATTTTCGATCTCGTCCGCAAAGAACTGCCCGCGGTGTCCCTTCACACCGGGCCGACGCATGATGGCAACGGTGTCAGGTCGCGAGATGTGCAGCAGTGGCTCATCACTGCCCGGGAGGAAGCCTGGAAATTCCCAAAGGAGAAAGGCCGAGGCGTGCGACGCGGCGGCAAACTCAGTGACCAAAGTATAGGGACGGATGCGGGGGGCGAGGCGTGATGCATCGTCCCCGTCCGGCACCCGGACTCCCCGGCTTGGCCAGAGCAAACCAGGGTGGCGTAGGCGTCGGCGGCTGATTCCGGCGTCGACCGCTTCCTGGAAAGTAAAAGGGAGGGACGCCAACTGGTCGGGTAATTGACTCGGTACCTTCATCCGCCCATCGTGGCAGGCGGGGCGGGATGCCGCAGAGGTTATCCACAGGCCCGCCCGCCCATGCCCAACTAGGTAGCGCTAAGTGTCGTTATGAGCCCTCATAACGACACTTAGCGCTACCTAGTTGGGTGGGGAGGAGGGGTCAGGGGCGGCCGCGGCCAAGGCGGCCAGGGTAGACACCAGGAGCCGGCGTTCCACCACCTTGATGCGTTCGTGCAGGGTCTCCTCCGTGTCCGATTCCTCGATGGCCACGGCTTCCTGCGCAATGATGGGGCCGGTGTCCACGCCGGCGTCGGCCCAGTGCACCGTGCAGCCGGTGACCTTCACGCCGTAGGCCAGCGCGTCCCGCACGCCATGGGCACCCGGGAAGGCGGGGAGCAACGCGGGGTGCGTGTTGAGGTACCTGCCGTTAAAAGCCTCGATGAACTCCGGGCTGACGATCCGCATGAACCCCGAGGAGACCACCACGTCCGGCTCAAACCCTGCCACGGCCTCCGTCAACGCCGCGTTCCAGTGCGCCCGGTCCGGGTACGCCTTGAAGTCCACCACAAACGTGGGAATGCCGGCGGCGGCGGACCGTTCCACCCCGTACGTGCCCGGGCGGTCGGCCCCCACGGCAGCGATTTCCACGTCCAGATCCCCTGCCTTGACTGCGTCGATGACGGCCTGGAGGTTGGACCCGGTACCGGAGACGAGGACTACGATGCGCATGGCTCTAGCTTATGGGCAGGCTCGCGTAGGCTGGAAAACATGAACACCACACCGGGACCGGCTGGGCAGCAGCGGGCCAAACCGCGGCTCAGCGAGGCGGCCAAGGCCTCGCTCGCCAAGACCCACACCCTGTTCCGGATGTTCGTCGTCTCGGTGCTGGGCTCCTTCTTCGTCTACCAGCTGGACGTCACTTACCTGTGGCTGACGGGCGTCCTGACGGCCGCCAGCATCACGTTGGGAATCGTCCTGCTGGTGCGGGCGGCGCGCTTGAAGGAATCGAAACTGGTCCTGGTGGGCACCATCTCCGGCCTGGTGGTGTCCGCAATCATGGTGCTGCTGATCCTTGTCACGGCGGTGTTCTTCGACGAAGTCCGCGAATACCAGGCGTGTGTTGGCCGTGCGCTCACGGACAAGGCCCAGTCCGCATGCCGGATCCAGCTGCAGGATTCGTTGCCCCGGCAGATTCCCTAGCCGGGCCACGAGCGGCGGCAGCCTAGGAAACCAGCTCCTCTTCCCGTTCCTTTGCGGCGTGCTCACGTTCCAGCCACGGTCCGGCGGCGTAACCGATGACGACGCCGGCACCCACCTCCGCGGCCAGCCAGACTCCCGTCCAGAACGGGTCCGGCCCGATGTCCGTCAGGCGTCCAATTCCGGCTGACCCGCGGGCCAGCCAGGCCAGCCCAAAAGCCAGCAGCCCGGCGGCCACCCCGGTCAGCACCCCGAGCACCAGGGTGGAAAGGCTGGCCGTGAACCAGCGCGCACGGATCTTGATGGCCAGCCACTCGTCAAAATGGTTTTCACCCTCCCGCAGGAACCACCAGCCGGCCAGGACCCCGGCCAGGACCGGGACGATCAGGGCAACGAAGGCGTAGTCCAGGGGCCCGGAGGGAATGGCGGCCAGCACCGGGATGGAAGGCAGCGGTCCGACGGCAGTCCCCAGCGGGCCCACCTGGGAACCGGCACCCATGGCAAAGCCTGCCCCGGATGTCCAGGCCAGGGCAAAGACCGCGAGGTTGGGCAGGAACCCAAGCTGCGCGATGGTCAGGGCGGCACCGCCGACTGCACCGGCGTCGAGCGCTTCATAGACGGCGACCACCAGGTTCCAGTGAATAAACAGGTCAACGGCCAGCAGCACCGCCGCCAGGGCAAGCGCCGAAACAGCTGCGACGAACCCCGCCTTCGCGGCGGAACCGAGATAGGAGCCGGCCCACCGCGAATGCTGGCTGGTGCGGGAGATCCAGTCCACTGCGTCGACGCCGATCAGCCGGCTCCAGGAACCGGCTTCGCGCCGCGCGCCGACCACCATGCCGAGCGCATAGGGAATAAGGGGTATGAACATGGCGTGCCAGGGATTGATGCCGACGTCGGGCGTGCGGCAGACGAAGCCGGTGGCTGTGCCGAAGGCGGCGTAGACAACCCATGAACCGAGCAGGGCCTGCCAAAGCTGGTCCGTGTAGGAGGCGCGGGCCAGGCGCCGGCCGGCCCGCCAGGCAAGCAGGAACGGCAGCAGGGTCAGGCCCAACGGGATGAGCGAAAGGACCCCGGAGTTCCCGTTGGCCGCGGCGTTCGGACCCGCGGCAGTGAGTCCCAGCGGCACACCGTGGACCAGCAGCCAGGACTGCCCGGCCAGTCGGGCCAGGACATCGAAGGCACTGTCATGGAAACCGGCGGTTGCCCAGACGGCGATGATCGGGGCGATCACAACCAGTGCCGAAATGACGGCTGCCTGTGCCGTTTCAAGGGCACCCTGCAGCCACAAGGGCATGGGAAGGCCACGGTCTCCGGTCTGGTCAGCACGCAGTTTCATCGTGCCCCATGGTGTCACGGCCAGCCCGCCCGGGCCGGGAACGACAGGCTCAACCGCCTGATCATGAGGAAACTTCAGGGGCGCCCGCACCGGCGCTTTTCAGAGGCGTCCGCCGTAAGATTTAACTGTCCACAACGAGTGGATTGGAGGAGAAAATGACTACCGCATCCCCACATGCACACGGCGTTCACTTTGGCCGGGCAGACGTCCAAAACGCGGGCATGGGAGTGGGAATTGTTTTGATGCTGGTGGGTATCCTGGGGTTCATCCCCGGCGTCACCACCCAATACAGCGAACTGTTGTTCCTCGGACCGGCGTCACACGCCATGTTCCTTGGACTGTTCCAAGTATCCATGCTGCTTAACATCGTGCAGCTGGCCATCGGCGCTACCGGCTGGGCAATGTCCCGCACCGAACATGGGGCACGGAACTTCCTCCTGGGAGCGGGCGCACTGTACATGGTCCTTGCCGTCTACGGCCTGATTGTCGGAGTGGATTCAGCGGCGAACTTCCTCTCGCTGAACATGCTGGACAACTGGACCCACCTGGCACTGGGCGCAGTGATGATTGTTGCCGGCTGGCTGTTCTCGAGGAACCGGGCCAGCAGGACATAACCCGGAATCCGTAAGCCGGGAAACAGGAGCCGCGAATGAAAGAAGAACCTAAGTTCTGACGATATTCGTCCTACTGGCTGGTGCAGTCGCCGCCCTGAGCGGGGGCTGCACCAGCGTTTTAACCAGGTCGGCATGCAGAAACGACGCCGGGAGTCCCCAAGGGGGACTCCCGGCGTCGTTCGCTGTGCTGTTGCCTCGGCGCCGGTCCGTTCAGCGGCGCTTCAGCCTCCGCACTGCCTCGCTAGCGGCGCCCGTCCCGGTCGACGCCGTCAGCGTCGATGTGCTCCTTGCGGACTTCCTCATTGACCGTCACGTCGTCGTGGACAACGTCCTTGTCGAGGCGGACCCGCTCGACGGGAACGGCTTCCTTCTGCACCACGGGGCGTTCCTCATGCAGGACCACCTCATGCTCTTCCTCGCTGATGTCCGGTCCGCTGAGGGCCGAACCCCTGTTGTCATCTGTGATGGGCTCGCGTTCAAGCCGGACTTCTTCACGCTGCACGGGAACGGTCTTGGTGACGTTTTCCGTGGTGACGTATTTCCGCAGCCGTGCCCGGCCCGTGGTTTCCCGCTCGGTCCCGACGTGGAGCCGCTCCTCGGAGCGCGTCATGGCGTCATCCGTGGTGGGGCCTGAGGTGTCGTGGCCCACGGTGCCCCGGTCAGCGCGGCGGTCCGAATCGATACCTGCCGTGGGAGTGCCTGCGTTCAGGTCGGCGTCGCCCTGCAGGTCCACATCGTCTTGGGACTCGGAGTAGGTCCGGGCGCCGCGCTCATAGTATGTGTAGAGCCGGTCCTCTTCCTCGGGGGTGAGGTGGCCGTCCACGTCCACCCGCGGGGCGTCCTTGACGTGCTCCTTGCTGTAGGGCACCACCAGGTCGTCGCCCTGGCTGTGCGCACCCTCGACGGGCACGAAGGACTGGGAGGTGCCAAAAAGGCCGGTCTTGGCGGTGACCCAGGTGGGCTCGCCGGTGTCGTCGTCCGCATAAAGCTGGCCGATGGAGCCGATCTTCTCGCCATCGGAGCCGATTACGTTGCCGCCCTTGGTGAGCAGGTTCTCAATGTTTTCCCGGTTGAGCATGACGTCTCCTTGGATGTGTCGTTGCGCTGGGCTTAGCTAACCAATGGATGCACCGGCACGGCGTTCCCGTGGCGCGGCCTCCGCCCCGACTGCTTGAGGCTTCGCGTTAGCTGCACCCATACCGTAAGCATGCTTAGCATCAAAAGGGAAGCCTACTTAGTAATTTTTTCGAAACACGGCGGTTCCTGTTCACCCAGCCTTTTCCTGCGGGTAACGCTTTCTCCCCCGCCATTTCAAGCCCCCCGCCCATCGTGGAGGGGTGAGGATCGCAATTGTTGCTGAATCATTCCTGCCGCTGATGAACGGGGTCACCCATTCCATCCTGAGGGTGCTGGACCATCTCCAGGACCGGGGCGACGACGTCCTGGTCATCGCACCCTCTGCGCAGGACGCCCAAGCGCCGGACCACGTCAAGGGCGCAGAGATCCACCGGCTGCCGGCGGTTCCGCTGGCCGGCTACACAAACGTCCGGGTGGCGATGGGCGGTGTGTACCGGGTCAAGCGAATCCTTGCCGATTACGCACCGGACGTCGTCCACCTGGCTTCGCCGTTCATCCTGGGCTGGCGTGCCGTCCAGGCCGCCCACCAGCTGGGCATCCCCACCGTGGCGATCTACCAGACCGAGGTTCCCAGCTACGCGGGGAGGTACGGGGTTCCGTTCCTGGAAAACTGGGCGTGGAACCGGGTGGAGAACATCCATTTGCTCGCCTCCCGCACCCTGGTGCCGTCAACGTTCGCGCTGAACCAGTTGCGCGGCCGCGGCATTCCACGGGTGCGGATGTGGCGGCGCGGGGTGGACACTGCCAGGTTTTCACCGGAAAAGCGCGACGACGGGTGGCGGGCCGGGGTGGCTCCCGGCGGCAGGCGGATCATCGGCTACGTGGGCAGGCTCGCGATGGAGAAGCAGGTGGAGGACCTCGCTGCCCTGGCCGGCGTCCCCAACACCAGGCTGGTCATCGTGGGCGACGGACCGCAGCGTGCGGCGCTGGAGGAGGCCTTACCGGACGCGGTCTTCACCGGGTTCCTGGGCGGCGAAGAATTGGCACGCGCCGTGGCGTCCTTCGACCTCTTCGTCCACCCGGGTGAGTTCGAGACCTTCTGCCAGACCATCCAGGAGGCGATGGCATCGGGCGTGCCGGTGGTGGCCACCGGCCGCGGGGGCCCGCTGGACCTGGTGGAGAACTCGCGGACGGGCTGGCTCTACGAGCCCGGCGACCTGTCCGCCATGCGGAGCCAAGTTCTCGACCTGATGGGCGACGACGCCAAGCGCCGCGCGTTCGCCGCCGCGGCGCATGCCTCCGTGCAGGACAGGACCTGGCCTGCCCTCTGCGCCGAACTGGTGCGCCACTACGAAGACGCCATTGCCGGAGTCCCGGTTTCCCTGGGCTCTGGCAGCACTGAAGGAGCAGCATTGTGAAAATTTCCGTGATTGGCTGCGGTTACCTGGGCGCCGTGCATGCCGCCACCCTCGCTTCCATGGGCCACACCGTGGTGGGGATCGACGTCGATCCCGGCAAAGTGGAGCAGCTGGCGCGCGGTGCCGCCCCCTTCCACGAACCGGGCCTGGACGAACTGCTGCGGGACGGCCGGCAAACCGGCAGGCTCACCTTTTCCACCAGCGCCGCCGCTGCGAAGGACGCGCAAGTGCACTTCCTATGTGTGGGCACCCCGCAGGACAAAACGTCCGACGCCGCCGACCTCACCTTCCTGGTCTCCGCCACCGAAGCCCTGCTGCCGCACCTGGCGGCGGGCGCCGTCGTCGTCGGCAAATCCACCGTCCCCGTGGGCACGGTGCAGATGCTCCGCGGGGTGCTGGCCCCCCGGCCGGACGTGCTGCTCGCCTGGAACCCGGAATTCCTCCGGCAGGGAACCGCGGTGAAGGACTCGCTGGTGCCGGACCGGCTGGTGTACGGGGTCGACGGCGGGCGCGCAGCCGCCTTTCACAGCGGCACCGGCGCGCCGCTCGGGGAGACAGCGGTCCTGGACACCGTCTACGAACCGCTCCTCCGGGCAGGCATTCCCCGCCTGGTCTGCAACTTTGCCACTGCAGAGCTCATCAAGTCGGCCGCCAACGCCTACCTGGCCACCAAAATCAGCTTCATCAATGCCGTGTCCGAACTGTGCGACGCCTCGGGCGCGGACGTGGCGGAACTCAGCGAGGCGATGGGGATGGACCCGCGCATCGGCGGACGGTACCTGCATGCCGGACTCGGGTTTGGGGGCGGCTGCCTGCCCAAAGACATCCGCAGCTTCCGGGCGCAGGCCGCGGACCTGGGGGTCACGGCCGTGGACGACTGGATGCGCCTCGTTGATTCGGTCAACCTGGGCCAGCGCGAACGGACGGTCGGCCTGGCCGACGAACTCTGCGGCGGCAGCGTTGCCGGCCGCTCCATCACCGTGCTGGGCGCTTCCTTCAAACCGGACACCGACGACATCCGGGACTCCCCCGCCCTGGACGTGGCCGACCGGCTGGCCGCGGCCGGGGCGCACGTCACGGTCACGGATCCCAAGGCGGTGAACCACGCCTGGCGGCGCTACCCGCGCCTGCGGTTCGAGGCCGCCGCCGGGCGGGCGCTCGAAGGCGCCGAGTTGGTCCTGCTGCTCACGGAGTGGGATGAATACCGGCGGCTGTCCCCTGAGGCTGCGGGTGCGGCCGTACGACGGCGGGTGGTGCTGGACGCGCGCAACGTGCTGGACGCGGCGGAATGGCAGGCCCACGGCTGGGTGGTGCGCGGCCTGGGCACCAGGGGCGCCGACGTGCCGGCTGTGGAGAGGGCCCTGCCCCGGGTTTAGTCCAGCAGGCCCAGCTCGGCGAAGGCGAGGGCCACGCCGTTGCCGGCCGGGCCGGCCGTAAACCGGTCGGCAACGGCCAGCACGGCAGGGTGCCCGCCTTCCACGGCGATCCCCACCCCGGCGTATTCAAGCATTTCAATGTCGTTGGCGCTGTCGCCGATAGCCACGATGTCCGCCCGGTCAAGGCCCAGATGCTCCTCCACCACCTGGATGCCCACCGCCTTGTGGGTCCCGGCCATGAAGATCTCCCCGGCACGGTCCCCCAGGGCGGAGAGGGAGCTGGGGATGAGCCCCACCTGCGGACCGAGCAGGTCCACCAGCTTCTTCAGTGGCACGTCAGAATCGAAACAGGAGATCTTGGCGTAGGAGACGGCGCGGAGGTCGTCGCTGTACTGCATGGGTCCCAGGATGTCCTCAAGGGGATCCACATCGGTCCCGAGGACGCCGTCATGCTGCGGGCGGTCGGCAAAAATGGGCCCAAGCACCTCCCTCAGCCGCCGGTCCACGCCCGTGCGGCCGTGAAGGGATTCCGGGGCTTCGAGGATGTAGGCCACGTCATGGGCATCCAGGGCGTCAACGATGCGGCCGGCCAGGTCCTGGTCGAAGCGCGTGTCCTTGAGGACCTGGCCGTCCAGCTCCACCCTGGCGCCGGCGCCGGTGATGGTCCCGTCAAAACCGGCTTCAAGGATGTGGGCGGGGACCATGGCCAGCGGCCGGCCGGTGCACACAAAGACGAGGTGTCCCAGCCGGCGTGCGGTGCGGACTGCCTCCACATGGGCGTCCGGAGCGAGCCCATGGTCTGCGTAAGTGCCGTCGATATCGAGGAACACGGCACGCGGCCGGACGGTCTGCTGGCTGCACATGCGGGAACTCCTTGGTGGATGGCGGGGTCACCCAATCCTATCGATACGGGAAAACTGACAGTCATCCCGTGACAATCAAACCCTTGCAGAGCAGTAAGCACACTGATTGAATTATGGAACCGGAAATGGGGGCCCGGCACAACTTACCGATTAAGGAGTGGCAACATGGGTATTCTCGGATTTCTCATTTTGGGCCTGATCGCCGGCGCCATCGCAAAGGCCATCTTGCCTGGCCGCCAAGGCGGAGGCTGGGTGGTCACCCTGGTCCTCGGCGTTGTCGGCGCCCTTTTGGGCGGCTGGATCGGCTCGCTGATTTTCGGCGGCGGACTGGCTGAATTCTTCGACCTCCGCACCTGGCTGCTGGCAATTCTTGGTTCAGTCATCGTGCTCCTGGTTTACGGTGCGGTTGCCAACCGCAGCGGCCGCCGGGTGTAGCAACCCCACATATTCCTCAACAAGAAAATAGCGCCGCCCCTCCGAGGGGGCGGCGCTATTTGCGTTCCCGGGGAACCCGGCAACCGGGCCGCACACAGGGCGCCGGCCGGCCTGTAACCGATTCCTGCTGTTCCGCCACCAATTCAGCATCCGCGCTTTATGATGTGCGAGGGGGGTGGCGCAATGACTGATGACTGGAGCCACAGAAAAAATCCGGCAGCACTGATGTTCGGCACGGTCCTGGACGCCAGCCCGGACGCTCTCCTGGCCATTGCGGCCGACGGCAGCATCACTATGGCCAACGCCGCCGCCGGGAGGATGTTCGGGTACGCCAGCGGGGACCTGGCCGGGCGGGACCACCGGACGCTCCTGGCCGAGGGCTTCCGCGGCGAGGTGGCGCAGCTTCTCGCCAGGCTCCTTGCCGGGCCCCGGGAGCACCTCCCGCCGCGCGAAATCTACGGCGTGCGCAGGGATGGAACGGAGTTCCCCGCTGAAGCAGCGGGTTCCCTGGTGCCGGGATCCGACGACGTCGTTCCCGCCGTGCCGCTACTGCTGCTGTCCGTCCGGGGTACTTCCCACCGCCAGGACGCGGATGCGGACCTGCGGGAGGCGATGTCCCTGCTGACCGCCACGCTGGAGTCAACCGCGGACGGCATCCTGGTGATGAGCTCCGCCGGCCACGTGGCCGGTTTCAACGACCAGTTCCTCTCCATGTGGGGTATCCCGCCGGAGCTTATGGCGGGCGACAGCGAGGAACCGGTGATGGAGCTGGTCATGGCCCAGATCGCGGATCCGGTTGCCTTCACTGCCCGGCTCGCAGAGCTGGCGGACAGCCCTTCGGCGGAGAGCCATGATGTGGTGGACCTGACGGACGGCCGGACCTTCGAACGGTATTCGCGGCCCCAGCGGGTGGGCAATGACGTGGTCGGCCGGGTGTGGAGCTTCCGGGATGTGACGCCGCGGCGGAAGGCCCAGGAGCAGGCTCATCAGGCCATGGTGGATCTGGCGGCCCAGGCCGAGAAACTGCGCACGATGGCGTTCCAGGACCCCCTCACGGGACTGGCCAACAGGGCGGTGTTCAATGATGCACTGGCCGGTTCCGTGGAGGAGCCCCGGCTGAAGACAGTGGACGTCCTGCTCCTGGACCTGGACGACTTCAAGGAAGTCAATGACATCCTGGGGCACCAGGCCGGCGATGAGATGCTCATCGAGGTGTCCCGCAGGCTCCGCGGCTGCGCCCCGACTGCCGACGTCGTAGCCCGGCTGGGCGGTGACGAATTCGTGGTCCTCCTGACAGCCTGCCCGGACGCCGATGCCATTGCCGAATGCATTGTCCGGTGCCTGAACGTCCCGGTCACCATCCAGGGCACGGTCCTGCGGCCCAGTCTCAGCCTGGGGCTCGCCTCAATGGCCCGGGACAATGTGGGCGCCTCCGAGCTCCTGCGCCAGGCCGACATCGCCATGTACGCGGCGAAAGCCGCAGGCAAGAACCGATTCCTGCGCTTCCACCCGGACATGATGACGGCCCTGGTGCAAAGGACCTACATGGAGGGCGGGCTGCAGCTCGCCGTAGCCCGGAGCGAGATCTCGGTGGATTTCCAGCCCATCGTTTCCCACCGCAGGGACCAGGTGGTCACGTTTGAGGCGCTGGCGAGGTGGGACTGCGACGGCACCCGCGTCCCGCCGTCGGTCTTCATCCCGCTGGCGGAACGCACGGGACTGATCAACGAGATCGGTGCCGAAGTGATGGCACGGGGCATGGCGGAGCTGGCACCCTGGCTGAGCCGGGACCCGTCCCGGTCGCTCGCCGTGAACGTCTCCGGCGTCCAGCTCCAGGACCCGGATTTCGCGCAGACGGTCCTGGGGCTCGCGGAGGCCAAGGGCGTTGCCGCCTACCAGCTCGTCCTGGAGGTCACCGAGAGCGTGTTCTTCGACGCTGACTGCACCCTGATCAAACAGCTCAGCACCCTGCGGGACGCGGGCGCAAGGGTTGCCCTGGACGACTTCGGCACCGGCTATTCCTCGCTGGGCAGGCTTCAGGACCTGCCGGTGGACACTGTGAAGATCGACAGGACGTTCGTGTCCATGGTGCACACCGGCAATGAGCGGCTTCCCATCCTCAGCTCCATGATCAACATGGCCCACAGCCTTGGCCTGACTGTCACCGCGGAAGGTGTGGAAACGGCAGCGCAGGCGGACTACCTCACGGCACTGGAATGCGACACGCTCCAGGGGTACCTGTTCTCGCTGCCGCAGCCCGGCCCGCGGCTGGAGCAGGCGCTGCAGCACGCGGAGGAAGCCCTCAATGCCCTCAAGGGGCGGTAGCGCCGCCCCGGACAGGGGCGCCTTCCGCCCTGAGGGGATAGCATGGGAGGGCGTCTCCCGCCCAGGTCTCGGGCGGGCTCCGGTCACGGTTTTTTCAGGGGCAAAGGCCTTCGGAGTACGGGCGCACACAGGGGGAGGTTCCGCGTGTCTCAGACTGGTCTCCCGCAGCGGCGGTCCGCCGGCGGCAGCAGCATGGCGCCGCTAAAATGGCCGGCGCTGTGCACGGCCGCAGCCCTGGCTGCGCTCGGGCTGTTCCTTGCCGTGAACAGCGGATCTCCGGCCGCCCTCGTGACCGGTGACTTCCTGATCCTCGCAGCTTCCCTGCTTGCCGGAGCAAGCTGCACCCGCGCCGCGCTGCGCGGGGGCGTCAATGCCAGGGCCTGGACCTTCATGGCTGTCGCGGCCTTTTTGTGGGCCGCCGGGATGGCCCTCTACGCCTTCTACGGCCTCGCGAACAACCACGTATATCCGTTCCCCTCCCTGGCGGATGCCCTATTCATCGGTTACTCGGTGCCCGCAGTCGCGGCCCTTTTTGCCTTCAGGAGGCGCAGCGGCAACCACACGGTGGCGCAGTACCGGGCGGTCATGGACGCTGCGGTGATTGCCGGTTCCGTCCTGGTGGTCAGCTGGTACATGGTGCTTGGGCAGGCCTTCGAGGCCGAGGGCGATCCGCTGGCGCGGCTCACCGGGATGGCCTACCCCGTGGCGGACCTGGTGATTACGTCCCTGGTGCTGGTCCTTGCCATGCGGCGCCAGCCGGGCGAGCGGCGGCCGTGGCTGTTCCTGGGGAGCGGCCTGCTGGTACTGGCCGTGACGGACAGCATCTACGTGCGGATGACGTTCGACGGCGTTACCGGCACCACCGGGTCGCCCCTCGCCCTGGGATGGATCATCGCCTTCCTCCTGGTTGCCCTTGCCCCGCTGGCACCGTACGAGGAAAGCGCGGGGACGGACCGGACTGGCTACACCCTCGCCCTGGAGTTGCTGCCGTACGTCCCGCTCCTCATGGCGGTGGTGCTGTTCGCGGAGCCCCACATGGACGAACTCGAGCCGTTCCTGCTGGTGGTGGGCGCTGCCGTGCTGGTGTTTGTCCTGGTCCGGCAGGTGCTGATCATTTTTGAGAACATCACCCTCACCACGCGGCTGGAGGACGAGGTGGCCGTCCGCACAAAGGAGCTCGAAGCGGCCCGGGAGGCAGCGATGGAGTCCAGCCGCCTGAAGTCGGAGTTCCTGGCCACCATGAGCCATGAAATCCGTACCCCCATGAACGGCGTGGTGGGCCTGACAGCCCTGTTGCTGGAGACCCGGCTGGACCAGACCCAGAAGCAGTACGCGGAAGGCGTCAAGAGCGCGGGTGAGGCATTGCTGGCCCTGATCAACGACATCCTCGATTTCTCCAAGCTGGAGGCCGGCAAGGTTGACCTGGAGTCGCGTCCCTTTGATCCGCGCACGTTGGTGGAGGAGGTGGCCGGGCTCCTGGCGGAACCGGCACAGGCCAAGAGCCTGGAGCTGATCGCCTACTGCGAGCCGGACGTCCCGGTACGGCTGGTGGGTGACTCCGGCCGGATCCGTCAGGTCCTCCTTAATCTTGCCTCCAACGCGGTGAAATTCACGGCGTCGGGCGAGGTGTCCATCAGAGTCACAACGGAGAACCCCGGAGCGGCACCCGGAAGCACCGCCATGGCGTGCTTCGAAGTGCGTGACACCGGCATCGGGATCCACCCTTCCCAGCACCGCAGGCTTTTCCAGTCGTTCTCCCAGGCCGATGCCTCCACCACCCGGAGATACGGCGGTACCGGGCTGGGCCTTGCCATCTGCCGCCGCCTGGCCGATGCGATGGATGGCGAAATTGCCGTGGAGAGCGCCCCGGGGAAGGGCAGCACCTTCCGGTTCCGGCTGCCCTTGCCAGTGGCGCCGCCGTCCACGGACCCGGTTCCGGCGGCCGGCTTCCTGAGCGGCCTTCGGGTTTTGGTGGTGGATGACAACGCCACCAACAGGCTGGTCCTCGAATCCCAGTTGCGCGGCTGGCTGCTGCAACCGGAAGTATTCCCCGATGCGGCCTCAGCCTTGGTGCGTGCCCGCGAGGCGCACACCGCCGGGAACCCGTTCCACCTGGCGGTCCTGGACTTGTGCATGCCGGGCATGGACGGGCTGGCGCTGGCGCGGCGCCTGAAGGCCGAACCCGGACTGGCGGACATCGAATTGATTGTGCTCACGTCCACCATGCAGGTCAACGCGGCCGAGATCACGGATGCCGGGGTGCGCGAATGGCTCATGAAGCCGGTCCGGAGCTCCGAGTTCTACAACCGGCTGGTCCGGCTCATGTCCACGCACGAGCCTTCCGTTCCGGCCGCCGGTTCAGCACAGCCGGCGCCGGTGGCGGACGGGCCGTCGAAGGGACGCATCCTGGTGGTGGAGGACAACGAGGTGAACCAGCTAGTGGCCCGCGCAACGGTCAGCGGGCTCGGCTATGCCGTGGACGTGGTGTCCAACGGCGCCGAGGCCCTCAGCGCCACGGCGGATTCCAGGTACTCGGCCGTGCTGATGGACTGCCACATGCCGGTGATGGACGGTTTCGAGGCAACGCGGCAGATCCGCGGCAGGGCGGGCACCCATACCCGCCTGCCGATCATTGCCATGACGGCGGGGGCGCTGGACGGCGACCGGGAACGCTGCCTGGCAGCCGGCATGGACGACTACCTCGCCAAGCCCGTTGATGCCGCCGCGCTGGAAGCCACGCTGGCACGCTGGGTTCCGGAACCCGAGCCCCGGCCGGTCCCCCAACCTGCCCCGCACCCGCTTGCCGTCACCGGGGTCCGGGCTCCTGCCGCCCCCGAAGCCACTCCGGTCCTGGACCAGGACAGGCTTGCCATCCTGCGGGACCTGGGGCCCGGCGACGGCCTGGGCCTGCTGCCCGAGGCGGCGGCCGCGTTCAGGCGGGCGGTCCCCGGACGCCTCGCGGCTCTGAACGCAGCAGTAACCGACGGCGACGGGCCCGCACTTGCCAGTGCGGCTCACGCGCTGAAGGGGGCGGCTGCCAATATCGGGGCGGCACAAGTAGCAGGGACCTGTGCAGAACTCGAACGGATAGGTCGCAGCGGAAGGGACGGAGACGGCCCGGTACTGGTCCGCCGTCTCGAGGCGGAACTGCGGCTGCTGGACGCAGGACTGGACGCGGCGTTGAAGGCGGCAACGTGAAGGTGCTGGTGGCTGACGACGATCCGGGATCGCTGATGGTGGCCAGGGCCGCCGTCGAGCGTTCCGGGCATGACTGCCTGGCAGCCGCCGACGGCGACCAGGCCTGGGCCCTGTACCTGGAGCACCAACCCGATGTGGTGGTAACGGACAGGGTGATGCCTGGAATGGACGGGTTGGCCTTGTGCCGGGCCATCCGGGAGCGCGAGGAGGACCTTTACACCTACGTCGTCCTGCTGACGTCGCAGGGGTCCCGCGAGGACATCCTGGCCGGGCTCAAGGCCGGGGCAGACGATTACGTCACCAAGCCGTTGGACCCTTTTGTGCTGCAGGCCCGGCTGCTGGTGGCGCTGCGCGTCACCACCCTCCATGCGGACCTGGCGCATTACCGCAGGGTCCTTGCCCGGCAGGCGCGCACAGATCCGCTGACAGGCCTGCACAACCGGCTGAAGCTCTCGGAGGATCTGGAACAGCTCCACCAGTGGAGCGTTCGGTACGGGGAAAGGTACAGCCTGGCCATGTGCGATGTGGACAACTTCAAGACCTATAACGACCTGTACGGCCACCCTGCAGGAGACCAGGCCCTGCGGGCGGTGGCGGAAGCGCTGCTCGGCTCCGTTCGCAAGAGCGACGGCGTGTACCGCTTCGGCGGGGAGGAGTTCCTGCTGGTCCTGCCCAAGCAGTCGGTATCCGGCGCGAAGGCACTCATGGAGCGGGCACTGGATGCTGTTCGGAACCTGGCGATCGAGCACGCCGGCGATCCGTCCGGCCAACTGCGGCTCAGTGCGGGGATCTCCGCGTTCACGGCAGAGCACCGGGTGGATGCGGTTACCCTCCTGGGCGAGGCCGATGCGGCCCTGTATGCGGCCAAAGCCCGGGGGCGTAACCGGGTGGAACTGGCCCGGCAGTCCGGCTAGGCAGCTTTCTTGGAGCCAGGCTTCTGCTGGACCGGCTTCTGCTGTATTGGGCGCTGCTGTCCCGGCTGGTCCTGAACCGGCTGGTCCTGAACCGGCACGGGCTGGGCGGCAGATCCTTCTTCGGCTGGAACATCCGGCTCCGATGCCGGCGCAGCTTCAATGGCGCCCGATGCTTCAGCTGCGCCCGATGCTTCAGTTGTGCGGTTGCGCCGCCAGCGCCGGACCAGGTCGACGGCGGCCGCTGCGCCGGCGAGAGGGGTGAGCACCGCAGCCATGTAGACAAACAGCATCCAGGTGAGCGTTGTCAGCGGCGGCTGGTTGTTGTTCAGGAGGGACAGCCCGCCCAAGAGTCCCACGGCCCAGAAGAGCAGGACGGCAGTAAGGACTGCACCGGCCGGGAAATACTGGTTGGTCACGATTTTTTTCAGGGTTTCCATGCACTTCCTCCTGCCTGGCCGGGGGCGCGGCAACGGCCGCTCACCACAAGTATGGGGCCCGGAATCGGCGAAACCGCGCAAGACGCCGCGGCGAGTGACGAACGTAACTGGAGCGGCCGGCGTCGTGCATTCCAGCAGGGATCTTCCGCGTGGCGGGAGGGCGCACTAGCGTGGTGCCTGTCCACTCGAAAGCCACTCTGGAGGTCCCCATGCGCAAAGTCACTGCCGGCTTGTTCCACTCAGTGGACGGGGTGGTCTCCGATCCGTACAAGTTCCAGTTCGACAGCTTCGACGACGAGCTGGGAGCCGGCCTGACCACCATGATGGAAACAGTGGACACGGTGGTGCTGGGCCGGGTCAGCTACCAGGAGTGGGCCGCCTACTGGCCAAACGCGTCCGTGGACGAGGACTTCGCCGCGTTCATCAACCCGGTGGAGAAGTTCGTGGCGTCCCGGACGCTGGCGGCGCCGCTGGAATGGCAGAACTCGCAGCTGATGGACGCGCCGCTGGAGGAGTTCGTGGCGGGGTTGAAGGAGCGCGACGGCGGCGAGATAGCCGTGTGCGGCAGCATTTCGGTGACCCGTCAGCTGCTGTTCGCCGGGCTGCTGGACTCGCTGACCCTCATGACCCACCCGGTGATCGCGGGAACCGGCCGGCGCCTGTTCCAGGACGGCGACCCCGCCACCCGGCTGGTACTGCAGGACGCGTCCCGGACCAGCAAAGGCAACGTGATCAGCACCTACGGGCGGCTCGGGGCGTAGGCCCTACTATCCGCACCGGGACTGTGAAAGGGTTTGAATATGGATGAAGAAGCCAACAATCCTGATGACGAGGTAGTCCCCGGTACCGGCGTCAACGACCACGCCTGGGAACGGGAGCACCGGCATCCCACCCCTGAACAGGCCCGGTCCATCGGCTACCGGCGCAGGGATGCCGAAGCGAAACTTGAGCAGCACCAGCAGGAGGCCCGGGAGAAGGCGGCACACGCGGAGGAAGAGGGCACCGCGGACACGAAGGACTGACCGACTGGACACGGACCAACGGGTGACGACCATAAGTCAGGACCACGGGGCCGGGTCCACGGCGCTCTCCGGGGTGGATGGATGCCGGTCCGCTGGGTGGGCAGCGCCCGGCGGCAATTCGGGGTGGCGTGCGCCCTGCAGCACCTCATTGACCGCCTGCCTTAGCGTGAGGTTTCTTCCGCCTTCCCATGCCAGGCCGAAACGGATCGGGCCGGCTTCCGCCCGGACCCGCGCGGTGATGGCTGTCACCAGTTTCTCTTCCTCCCCACCCAGGGGGCGTACGTGGTCCCTTCGATAAGCGTCCGCGGCTGCAAGCAACCTGGTGGCGAGTTCCAGGCGGTTCTGCGCGGCGTACAGTCCAGCCAAAGATTCAAGAAACGCAACGAGGTTCCCGTGGGCGCCGAGTTCCAGCGATGCGTTGACAGCTTCGAGCAGCAGCCGTTCCGCGTCGTCGTAGTCGCCTGCCTGTTCCTTGCACTCCGCAAGGTTGATCAGCACCACACCGAGCAGCGATCTGTCACCGAGCGGGCGGCCCAGCTCCACGCATTGCCGGGATAGCTCCAGTGCCCGCGCCTGCTCATCCGCGTAGAACGCCAAGCGGGAGAGCAGAATCAGTGCGGACACGCGGGTAAGGTGGCTGGCAGATGGAGACGACAGGGCTTCTGCTGCAAGACGCTCTGCGGCGACCCTGTCTCCAAGGTTTGCCGCCTGAACTGCAAGGCACATAGTTGTCCAGGCGACGGCGGATGCGTTTGCGGTGTCACGGAACGCGTTCAGCGCCAAGCCATGAAGGGTGGCCGCCTTGGCATATCGGCCCAGCGCCCAACTCAAGGTAGCGGCCCCGCTAAGTGCAGGCCCTCGAAGCTCTGGTGGAGCATCCGGTGCCGCCTCCATCAGTGCCACGGCAGTCCGCTGCTGTTCGGCAAAGTCTCCGGTGAGCTCCCAGTAGTGCCAGAGCTGGCCCACCAGGCGAAGGGCCAGTTCTGTTGAACCTTGTGGTGCTGCCGCCCACAGCAGTGCCGCACGGAGGTCAAGCGCTTCGGAGTGCAGCGTCCGGAAAGCGTCCACCTGGTCTTGGCCCCACAACCGCGGGCTTACGGCCTCGGCCAAGTCAACATAGTGCTCGGCGTGCCGGCGGCGCACCTCGGGTTCTGTGGGAAGCAGTGCCAGCCGGTCGCGGGCAAACTCGCGAATGGACTGCAGCAGGGACACACGCCGCCTACCTGCCTGGTCGGTGTAGCGCCGCAACAGGCTGTGGTCCGCGAGCGCGGACAGCAGTTCCTGCGTGGATGGCGCATCGGAGGGGACGGGGCCGCGCACAGCGTCGATCGCTGCCACGGTGGGATCGTTGGCGAAAACCCCGAGTTGGCACAAAAGCACGCGTTCCGCATCCGCCAGTAATTGATAACTCCACTCCATCGTGGCCGTGAGGGTCCGCTGCCGGTGCGGAAGGTCCTGGAAACTGGCCGGCAAGGCAGCCAGGCTGACCTCCAGGTCGGCGAGGAGATCGTGCTCGCTGAGCTGCCGCAGTTGGGCCGCCGCCAGTTCGATGGCCAAGGGCAGGCCGTCCAGCCGGTGGCACAGGCGTGTTAAGACCAGTGCGTTTCCGGGGTCCACGGTGAAATGCGGGCGGACGGCCCTGCCCCGGCTCAGGAGCAGCTTCATTGCGGGTACCTCCCGCAACTGCGCCGGCGGCAGGGGCGGGTCGAGGGGCGGCAGTTCAAGCGGCTCAAGCTCAAACTCGTGCTCGGGACGCAACCCTAGCCGCCTCCGGCTGGTGGTAAGGATCCGGAGTTCGGGAGCTGCGGTGAGCAGGTCCAGCACCACCGGCCATGCGCCTTCCAGATGCTCGAAGTTGTCCAGGACCAGGAGCAGGGTTCGGGCTTGGAGAAACCGGGATGCGATTTTCAACGGGTCTTCGCCGGCTGGAGCCTCCAGTCCGAGTGCCGCCGTGATGGCACCCGGAACCTGCTCAGCCTGGGTGAGCGGGGACAGGTTGACCCAGCCCGCGCCGTCAGCCATGTGCTCGCCCAGGCGGCTGGCAGCCGCCATGGCGAGGCGGGTCTTCCCTGCCCCGCCCGCCCCCGTGACGGTGACAAGCCGGCACCCCTCGGAGCGGTAGAGCGAGCAAACCTCCCCCAGTTCAGCATCCCGGCCCACCAGGGGGGTGAGTGCGGCAGGCAGGTTGTCGAGGCGCTGCCTGGTGCGGCGGTTTTCGTTGGCGGTGGGCGGCGCAAGGGAGGCATCCTGCCGCAGCACCTGGGATTCGAGCTCCTGCAGGCGCACGCCGGGATCAATGCCCAGCTCCGCCGCAAAGGTTTTCCGCGCCGTCCGGCATGCGGCCAGGGCGTCTGCCTGCCGGTCGGAGCGGTACAAGGCGAGCACCAGCGACGCCCACAGGCGTTCCCGGAACGGATACTGCGATACCAGCCGCTGGAGCTCCCCCACGACGTTGGCATGGCGGCCCAGGGCCAGTTCGACGTCGAAGAGGTCCTGGCACGTGTCCAGCCGGGCCGCCTCCACCTCTTCCAGGTCCGGGACCAGCAGCTCAATGTCGGCCAGGTCAGGAAACGCAGGGCACACGAACAGGTCCAGGGCCTGGCGCAGGCGGACCGCGCCGCCGGCAAGTTGTCCCGCTCCCACCTCATGCTCGCCGGCGGCAAGGTGCGCGCGGAACTGCAGCAGGTCGAGTTCGTCGTCGGCAACAGCCAGGAGGTAGCCGCCGGGCCTGCTGGCCAGGCGGCGCGAGGCAACCCCCTTGGGGCGGTTAGGCTCCAGCAAATTCCTCAGGTTCGCCACGTAGACCTGGAGTTGCGGTCCGGGATGCGCCGGCGGATGGCCTTCCCACACAGCTTCAGCCAAAAAGTCAGCTGCTACTACCGAGTTTGCGCGCAGTGCCAGGCATTCGAGGACAATCCGCAGGTTGCGGCTGCTGACGGGAACCTGGACGCCGTCGGCAATCACCTGCAACGGACCCAGGGCCCTGATCCACAAAGCGCTCATCGGCAAGCCCCCTACTGACCGGCCACGGAAGCGGGACACGCCCGATCCTGTGGACACCTCGACCAGCGGCCCCTAGCGCCCGCCATGCCACATGATGTGCCCCCTGGGGAACTGCATCAACCCCATCATGCTCCCGGGCACGCGGAGGGTCCATAGCTTGCGCCGTGATTAAGGCTCCCTTAAGCGCCCGGAGTCAGCCTGTACTTGCACGATCCGGTACACCTGAAAGGAAAATACAATGAAAACCAGCAGCATCACTCGAGGCCTCGCCCCAGCCGCATTGGCCACAGCTGCCCTTGTTGCACCGGCCCAGCCGGCGTTGGCAGCCGAACCCGACATCCTCCCGGCGGGTGTGGGCTGTGCGGACTTCAACCTCGGAATATCATCGACGGGAGGCAAGCTTCAAACGCGGGAGTTTGTTGACCGGAACGGCAATGTCGTCCGGATTATCACCGCAGGCAAGGGCGTCCTGCTCACCTACACCAACTACGGAAGTGACCCGGACAATCCAGAGGCGGGCGAGTCCATCACCTTCAGAACAGATGGATCCGTGTCAAATACTGTGGTCAACCCCGACGGTTCCCGAACCGTCACAGCCACTGGGCATAACGGCATCGTCATGTTCCCCACGGACATCCCAGCCGGCCCCTCCACCACCCAATACCTCGGAAGGGTCGTTTACACCATCAGCACCGAGGGTGTTTGGACCCTGGTCAGTTCATCCGGGACTGCCACTGACGTCTGCGCGGCACTGGCCGGCTGACTGCTAGGCCAGGTTCAGCTCCAGCATCCGGCCAATGATCCGGGCGCCTTCCGGGAAGGCGCCCGGATTCGTGCCGGAGTAGTTGAGCCGGACGAAAGGACCCGCAGGCTCAGCCGGGAACCACTCGTCGCCAGGGGCAATGATGACCCCTGCGGCTTCGCAGTCCCGGGTCAGGCGCGCCAGGTCCGTCCCGTCCGGAAGCCGCAACCACAGGTGAAGCCCGCCTCTCGGCACCTGCTCAAGGTGCGCCTGGGGGATGTGCTCCCGCACGCTGGTGACCAGCAGGTCCCTGCGGGATTCAAGCTGGTGGCGCAGGCTGCGCAGGTGCGTCTGCCACCCTGGCTGCGTGACGACGTCGAGCGCTGCGGCCTGCAGCAGTCCGCTGACGTACATCGATTCGGCGGCACGGTCCGCAAGGATGCGCTCCCGTGCCGGCCCGCGGGCAATAAGGGCCGCCACCCGAATGGAAGTGGACACGCTCTTGGTCAGCGAGCGCAGGTAGACGACGTGCCCGGAATCGTCGCGGGAAGCCACAGGCACGGGGCTGGAGGTGATGCCGAAGTCGTGTGCCCAGTCGTCCTCCACCAAGAACGCGCCCTTCGCGCGGACCACGTCCAGGACCTCGTCGCGCCGTTCCGGAGTCCACTGCGCGCCGGTGGGATTTGAATAGTTGGGCTGTGCGTAGAAAACCCGGGCGCCAGACTCGTCAAAGGCGCGGGCAAGCTCCCCGGCGTCCGGCCCTTCCGGGCCGCTGGGCACCGGGACGACGCGGACGCCCGCCTGCGCGGCCGCGAGGATGGCGCCCCAGTAGGACGGCGACTCCATCAGCAACGGCTGCCCCCTGCCCACCAGCGCGCTGAAGACGGAGCTCAGCCCGCTCTGGCTCCCGGGGAGTACGACGACGTCGCTTGGGTTCGGCGGCGAAATTCCGGCCGGCGTCGACGCGCCGAGCTCGTGGGCGAACCACGACTGCAGCTCCGGCAGGCCGGCCGCGGGCGGCCTGGACAGTGCCGCGTCACCGCGGGAGGCACGCGTAAGGGCTGCCCGCACCAGCCGCTCGGGGAGGAGCTCGCGGGCAGGATAGCCGGAGTGGAAGGCGATGGCCCCGAGCGGCACGTCCCGCATGGTGGAGGAGGCCGGCGGCAGCGCCACCAGCGGCGAGCGGAGCGCCGCCGTCTGCCAGCCGTAGTCGGACGGGCGCGCCATCCGGGCAGCCCGCACGAACGTCCCCACACCGGGGCGGCTCTCAATGAGGCCCTGCGCCGCGAGGGTCTGCAGGGCCTTCTGAACGGTGACCGGGCTGGCCTGGTACTCGGCCACCAGGGAACGGGTGGACGGCAGTTTCGCTCCCGGCGCGGCTGCGGACAGCCAGGATTTCAGGTGCGCCGCTATCCGCGAACTGCTATCGTTGTTCATGAAAGACAATAGTAGCGCTACTCATTCTTCCGGCACAGCGATACTGAGCCCGCAGCCATCCGGACTGCTGCTCGGCCTGGTTGGCGTGGCAGCCTTTTCGTTCACCGTACCGTTCACGAAGGTTGCCGTTGCCGGCCTGTCCCCGCTGTTCATAGGCTCCGGCCGGGCCGTGGTGGCGGGAGTCCTGGCCGCGTCCGCCCTGGCACTTAGCCGGCAACTGCTCCCCCGCGGGACGCAGTGGGCGCGCCTGGCGGTGGTTGCGGCCGGCGTCGTGATCGGCTTCCCGCTACTGACCTCCTTTGCCCTGACCAGCACCCCGGCAGGCCACGGCGCCGTGGTCATCGCCCTCCTCCCTGCAGCAACGGCCACGGCCGCCGTTATCCGCGGGCGGGAACGCCCGCCGCTTGCTTTCTGGCTGGTCAGCGGCCTCGGCGCCTTCGCGGTCATCGCCTTCGCGTCCCTGCAGTCCGCCGGCCTGGGTGTCCTGCACTGGACGGACCTGTTGCTCCTCGGCTCGGTGGTGGCTGCGGCTGTGGGCTACGCAGAGGGCGGCCTGCTGGCCCGCGAACTGGGATCCTGGCAGACCATTTCCTGGGCGCTGGTCCTCGCTTTGCCGCTGATGCTGGCCCTGGCCGCCGTCTCCGCCATCCAGCAGCCGCCGTCCGCAACCCCGGCGCAGTGGGCCGCCTTCGCGTACCTCGCCGTGGTGAGCATGTTCCTGGGCTTCTTCGCCTGGTACCGGGGCCTGGCCATCGGCCCCATCGCCCGCGTCAGCCAGATCCAGCTCATCCAGCCCGTGCTCACCATCTGCTGGGCGGCGCTCCTGCTGGGCGAAGCCCTGACATGGTCCACGGTCCTCGGCGGGCTGGCGGTCATCCTGTGCGCCGGGGCCGCCGTCCGGGTGCGGCTCAGGCCCGCGGCGGCCCACATTGCCGCCCTCCCCGGCCCCGTCCTCCAGCCAGCAAAGGATTAGCCATGTACGTTCCAGCCCACTTTGCCGCGGTCCCCGACGCCGTCCAGGACCTCCTCACCCGCCCGGGAGCAGCGAACCTCATCACCATGACCCCGCACGGCCTCATCGCCACGCTCCTGCCCTTCGTTTACGATCCCGACGCCGGCGAGCACGGCGCGCTGCAGGGGCACGTTGCGCGGAACAACACGCAGTGGTCCCAACCCGCCGTCGGGGACGCGCTGGCCATCATCCAGGGTGCGGACGCCTACGTTTCCCCGTCCTGGTACGCGTCCAAGGCCGAGCACGGACGCGTTGTGCCCACCTGGAACTACACCACGGCGCACGTGTACGGACGGCTGGTGATCCACGACGACCCTGCATGGCTGGACCGGCAGGTCCGGCGCCTCACCGGTGTGCACGAGGCCGGCTTTGACCACCCGTGGAGCGTGGATGACGCGCCTGGCCGGTACATCGCCGGGCAGCTGCGGGCCATCGTGGGAGTCGAACTGGTCATCACCCGGATCGAGGCCAAGGCCAAGCTGAGCCAGAACCGGCCCGAAGCGGACGTGGACGGCGTAGTGGCGGGGCTTACTGCCCGAGGCCAGTCAGAGGCCGCGGCGGATGTAGAGCGCGCCCGCTGACGCAAATGCGTGACTTTTGGGCGCTGCAAGGAGCCAAAGCCCCGAAAGCACGCGGGCTCCGCCTACGGGAAACCCAAAAGTCACGCATTTCCGGCCCAGCCGGGCGGCCGTGGGCCTCTCAGGCAGCCACGAGCTCCTCGCTCTGCTCCCACAGGCCGCGCGCCAGTTCGGCGTCGTAGGCCTGGGGATTGGCCTTGGCCAGGGCGCGCTTGTAGTAGTACGCACCGGAGATCCAGTCCTTGCCCGCGGTGCCGTTGACCAGCCAGAGCAGGGTGTCTGCGCCCTGGTCCGGCGTGAGCATGAAGCGGTTCAGCAGCGTCTTGTAGGCGTGCCGGAACGGGCTGCTGGACTCGGCCGCGAAGTTGGTGCGGACCACGCCCGGGTGGAATGCCGCCGTCGTGATTCCCTGCTCGCCGAAGCGGCGGTGCAGCTCGGAGGTGAAGAGGATGTTGGCGAGCTTGCCGGTGCCGTAGGCGCGGTTGGTGGAGTAGCCGTGCTCGGCCGTGAGGTCGAACAGGTCCAGCTTCCCGAAGTTGTTGGCGCCGCTGGAGGTGTTGATGACTTTGGCGTTGCTGGCAACCAGGGTGTCCATCAGCAGCGTGGTGAGCAGGAACGGCGCCAGGTGGTTGACCTGGAACGTGGATTCGTTGCCGTCCACGGTGAGGGTGCGCTTGCCCATGATGCCGCCGGCGTTGTTGGCCAGGACGTCGATGCGCGGGTAGTCGGACTTCAGCTGGGCGGCGAGGGTGCGGACCTGAGCGAGCTCCGCGAAGTCACTGACAAAGTAGTCGGTGTCCAGTTCCTTGGCCATGGCGCGGGTCTTCTCCGCGGAACGGCCGACGACGACCACCTGCTCCCCTGCCTTGGCCAGCGTCCGGGCGGCTGCTGCGCCGATGCCGTCGCTGGCGCCGGTGATCACGATGGTGCGAGGAGTCAAGGGGTGTCCTTTGGTTGGGGAAGTCGGGGCGCCCTGGCTGGGCATGTTGCCTACCGGCACAACGACGGCGGCACGGCAGGTGTTCCCCGGCGCGGACAAGAGGGCATATCCTGCACAGACCAGCCAGCTGAACCCGGGGGGAAAGCCATGGAGATGCCCAAAGCGTCAGACGCGGACAAGGAGCGCTTCCGGTCCCTGGTGCCGGACGGCCCCGGCGTGGTGGTGAAGCCGATGTTCGGCAACCTCGGTGCGTTCGTCAACGGCAACATGTTCGCCGGGTTGTTCGGCTCCACCGTCGGGATCAAGCTCTCGCCGGAGGACAGGCAGCAGCTCGAAGGCGGGGAGCGGACCGTCCCCTTCGGCCCGGCGGAGCGGCCCATGGGCGGCTACACGGGATTGCCGGAGGTCTGGAACGAGGAAGGCGACGGCGACGACGCCCGTGCCAGGGCGTGGATCCACAAGGCCTTCGAGTACGTGGCGGGGCTGCCGCCGAAGGAGCCGAAGGCCGCGAAGTCCCGGGCGGCAGGTACGTAGCTAGTGGGCGGGTTCGAGGGGCCCGCACCAGGCAAGACAGTTTTTGTCACGCAGTTAACCAGTCATTCATGCCGCCCTCAGCACCCGTCCAACCGGCCTCCCTACGGTCGGACCCATGGACAACATCTCACGCAGATCCCTCATTTCCGCCGGCCTCGGGGCCGGCCTCGTCGCCGCCCTGCCGGGTGCCGCAGTCGCCGTTTCAACAGCGGACGACGCCGGCCTCCGCACCGATCCGTTCATGCTGGGCATTGCCTCCGGCGAGCCGTGGCCGGACGGCTTCGTGATCTGGACCCGCCTGGCATTGGACCCCCTGGCCGAGGACGGCCTGGGCGGCATGCCCTCCCGCCAGGTCCCGGTGGCCTGGGAGGTGGCCGAGGACGAGGGCATGCGCACTGTGGTAGCCCGCGGCGTCGAACAGGCCGGAATCGAAACCGCCCACTCGGTGCACGTGGAACTGAAGGGCCTCAAGCCGGGCCGCGAATACTTCTACCGGTTCCGCAGCGGCCGCCACATCAGCGCAACCGGCCGAACCCTGACCGCCCCGGCGCTGCACGAGACGCCTGCCGCCCTGGCCATGGCGTTTGCCAGCTGCTCCCAGTACGAGCACGGCTACTTCACCGCCTACACGCGCCTCGCCGAGGACCACCCGGACCTGGTGCTGCACCTGGGCGACTACCTGTACGAGTACAAGAAGGGCAGCTACGTGATCGGCGGCGGCAATCCGCGCGACCACCAGGGCCCCGAGACTGTGAGCCTCGCCGGCTACCGGCAGCGGCACGCCCAGTACAAGTCCGACGCCGACCTGCAGGCGGCGCACGCGATCGCGCCGTGGCTTGTGGTGTGGGATGACCACGAGGTGGACAACAACTGGGCGGACGAGGTCCCCGAGAACCGCGACCCCAACCAGATGAACGACACCACGGAGCGTTTCCGGCAGCGGCGGGCCGCCGCGTTCCAGGCGTATTACGAGAACATGCCGCTGCGGGCCTCGTCCGTGCCGGCCGGGTTCGACATGAAGATCTACCGCACCATCCAGTGGGGCCAGCTCGCCAATTTCCACATGATGGACACCCGGCAGTACCGTGACGACCAGCTCGCCGGCGACGGCTGGAAGAAGAACGTGGCCGAGCGCCTGGCCGAGAACCGCACCATCACCGGTGCCGAGCAGGAGACATGGCTGCTGGACGGCTTCCGGAACTCCACCCAGCGCTGGGACATCCTGGGCCAGCAGGTCTTCTTCGCCGAGCGTGACCGCGCCCAGGCGCCGGAGATCGACGACGTCTCGATGGACGGCTGGGACGGGTACGCCGCATCCCGCCGCCGCATCACCCAAGGCTGGGTGGACGCCAACGTGCGCAACGCCGTCGTACTCACCGGCGACGTGCACCGCAACTGGGCCAACGACCTCAAGGTGGACTACAAGGACCCGGCTTCGCCCGTGGTGGGCTCGGAACTGGTGTGCACATCCATCACCTCCACCGGCAATGGCACCGGCTCCACCACGGAACCCACCATGGCGTGGAACCCGCACCTGAAGTTCTTCAACGACAACCGCGGCTACGTGAACACCAGGATCACCAAGGACGCCATGACGGCGGACTTCCGGACGCTGGACTATGTCACGACGCCGGGCGCCCCCGTTTCGACGAAGGCCTCGTTCGCGATCCAGGACGGCATGCCCGGGCTGCAGGCGCGCGGTTAGGCTCGAAAACCGGTTCCAGCGGAAGGTCCGGCCGGCACACCGGCCGGCACACCGGCCGGACCTTCCGGTGCCGGGCGTTCCGCTGCCGGAGGCTACGGGGCGACGACTTTCACGAGTTCTGACCGGCTTCCAGACTGCAGGTCCTCGGTGAGGACCAGCGCAGCGACCTCCGGGCAGTAGTACTTGTGCTCCCGGGCATTCTTTTCAAGGGGCGACCAGTCGTAAACCTTGACGCAGCCGGTGTAGGTCCGGGCCTTCGTGGAGACGGTCTCGCCGGTGGCCGCCGTGTCCCGCATATCTTCGGCATAGCCCGCGTAGAATTCCTGCCGGTAGGAATCCCCCACGCGCTGCTCGGCTTTCATCCAGATCCCCGCTTGTGCCCCGTCTTTCCCGTGGAGAAAGCTGCCGGAGTGGTTGATCAGAATCCCGTTCCAGAAGTTGTTCACGTCCTCGCCGAAATACCACACGTCGCCGTTTTTGTGCTGCGCCAGATAATCCCGGGTTTCCTCCACGAGCTGCCCGTTCTTGAATTCCTTGTCCAGGTAAATGACGGTCTCAACGCCCTCGATGGTCTTGGTCTCCTGCAGGATTTCGATTTCGATCGTCTCGGTGACCTTCCCCTGCTCAACGGTTTCATAGGTCAATTTCTTGCCCACCGGAAGGGCAAAGTATTTGTTCGTGATCTTGGTGCTGAAATCTGCGGGGTTGACCTGGGGGGTGTACTCGGCGGCCCTGCTCTTCCTGGTGCTTTCAGTGACGAAAAGTGCCACTCCTGCCGCTACGAGCAGCACGACGAGGACGGCCAGGAAAATCTTGGTTGGTTGATTCATGACCTTTCCCACTCCTTCTGAGTAGAAATTCCTATTGGGGGTCCGAGCACCTTTGCTTGCCCATGGCCATAGGAGAAAGTTAGTGCAGTCCGTCGCCAACCTGAACCCCTTCGGCTACCCCTTACCAAGCAGGGTGAATCATCGAAAGCTGGGTATCTCCGGCACGCACTTAAAAAGCAAGTAGCGCCAGGTGTCGTTTTGGGGTTTCAAAACGACACTTGGCGCTACTTAGTTGGGGAGGGGCGCCATAGTTCGGCAGGCTAACCCGCCAGGCCTGCCACCAGGAAGATCACTGCGGCGATGGCGAAGCCCATCACGCCGATGAGGGTTTCCATGACGGTCCAGGTCTTCAGGGTGGTCTTGACGTCCATGCCGAAGAAGCGGCCCACCAGCCAGAACCCGGAGTCGTTGACGTGGGAGACCACCACGGAACCGGCGGCCACGGCAATCACCAGGGCGGCAACCTGCATCCCGTTCAGCCCCGCCAGGGCAACAGCGGGGGCGATCAGGCCGGCGGTGGTGGTCAGCGCCACGGTGGCCGAACCCTGGGCGATGCGCAGGATGGCGGAGATCAGGAAGCCTGCGAGGATGAGCGGGATGCCCAGGTCGCCCAGGACGTCGGCCAGTGCCTGGCCAATGCCGGAGGTGCGCAGGACGCCGCCGAACATGCCGCCGGCGCCGGTGATCAGGATGACGGAGCAGACCGGGCCCAGGGATGATTCGAGCAGCTTCTCGAGCGCGCCCGCGTCCTTGCCCCGCCTGGCGCCGAGCACGAACATGGCCACCAGCACGGCGATCAGCAGTGCCACCGGAGTTTCGCCGAGGGTGCGCAGGACCTGGTACCACTGCTCCTTCTTGACGCCTTCGGCGAGTACACCGGAGGTAGCCAGGGTGTTCAGCCCGGTGTTCATGAAGATCAGGAGCAGCGGCAGGAGCAGCAGGCCCACGATGGTGCGGAAGCGCGGCGGGTGCGACTCGGCTTCGGCGGTGGCGTGGCCCAGGATTTCCGGCACGGGCAGGACCAGCTTCTTGCCGGTGTAGAGGCCGTACAGGTAGGCGGTGACGTACCAGGTGGGGATGGCGACGATGAGGCCGGCGATGGTCACCAGGCCGATGTTGGCGTCGAAGAAGGCCGCTGCGGACACCGGGCCCGGGTGCGGCGGCAGGAAGATGTGCATCACGGAAAATGCGCCGGCGGCGGGCAGGCCGTAGCGGAGCACTCCCCCGCCCAGGCGGTGGGCCACCGCGAAGACCACGGGCAGCATGACAACCAGGCCGGCGTCGAAGAAGATGGGGAAGCCGAAGATCAGCGAGGCCAGGCCCAGGGCGAACGGGGCGCGCTTTTCGCCGAAGACGCCGATGAGGTAGTCGGCCAGCACCTTGGCGCCGCCGCTGGTTTCGACGATGCGGCCGAGCATCGCGCCCAGGCCCACCAGGAGTGCCACCGTGCCGAGCGTGGTGCCGAAGCCGTTGATCAGCACCGGGACCACCTGGCTGGCGGGGATGCCGGTGGCGAAGGCAGTGGCGAGGCTGATCAGGATCAGCGCGACCAGGGCGTGCATGCGCAGCCTGATGATCAGGAACAGCAGGACGAGGATCGCTGCGGCGGCGATGAGCAGCAGCGGCCCTGCGCCCAGTGTTTGGGTCCATCCTTCGATGGTCATGGTTCTCCTTTGAAGCAGGATTTGTTGGGGGTCAGGGGTGGTCAGGACGCGCTGGGCGCCTGGCCGGAGGAAAGGTGAAGGGCCTGCACGACGGCGGCGACCAGCTGCCCGGGTGACTGCGCGATGTCCAGGCGGAGGCTGCCGGCGTCGAGCTCTTCCTGGCTGAGCGCCTCGAGGGTGGCCAGCTGGCTCGGCAGCAGGGCGGGCGGCATGAAGTGGCCCTCCCGGCCCTGCATGCGCCGGCTGATCAGGTCCGCGCCGCCGTCGAGGTGGAGGAAGATGACGCGTCCCTCCGCTTCGGACAGGAGCTGGCGGTAGCTTTTCTTCAGGGCGGAGCAGGTGATGACCGTGCTGCAGCCGGCCTGGGCCTGGGCGCTCATCCAGGCCTGGATTTCCCGGAGCCACGGCCAGCGGTCCTCGTCCTGCAGCGGGATGCCCTGGGTCATCTTGGCGATGTTCGCGTCCGGGTGGAACTCGTCCGCTTCGGCGCAGGCCCACCCCAGCCGTCCGGACAGGGCCGCCGCCAGGGTGGTTTTGCCGGACCCGGCGACGCCCATCACCACAAGATGCGTGGGGGGATTCTGCATGTTCATACCTCCGGAGAAGACGTCTTTGGCTTTCGAAGAAGCTCGCTGCGTGCCCGTCGTTACGTGGGCTACGCCATAAGGTATCACCTTTGAGGCTAATAAATACTATCTTTGCGTGTCACAGGTCATACCTTACTGTTTTTGTTCGCTATTCTGGAGGTGCGCTCCGGCGCGGAGAGAGGCGGAAAATATGTCGACGGCGACAGGTGCGGGCGCGGATGATGCGCACGACGGCGGGGCCTCCCCCGCAATGCACGAGCGCGTTTTGGAGGCGGTCGGCGTCGCCATCGCCTCCGCAAAGCTGGCCCCGGGCAGCAGGCTCACCCTGGAAGGCCTACAGCAGGAGTACGGAATTTCCCGCACCGTTGCGCGGGACACCATGAAGGTGTTGGAGTCGATGAACCTGGTCTATTCGCGGCGGCGGGTTGGCATCGTGGTGCAGGAGCGCCGGTGCTGGAACGTCTTCGACCCCAAGCTGGTGCGCTGGCGGCTTGCCTCGGACCGGCGCGACGTCCAGTACAGCAGCCTCACGGAGCTGCGCATCGCCGTCGAGCCCATTGCCGCCGCAGGCGCCGCCCGCCGTGCCAGCGCCGCGGAACGGGCACAGCTTGTTGCCCTTGCGGCGGAGCTGCGGCGGCTGGGTGAGGCCGGCGACCTCCAGGGGTTCCTGGCGGCCGATATCGAGTTCCACCAGCTGCTGCTGCGAAGCTGCGGAAACGAGATGTTCCAGGCACTCGAGGGCATGGTGGCGGAAGTGCTCACCAGCCGGACGCAGCAGGGGCTGATGCCGTTCAAGCCCCGGAACGAGGCGCTGCAGGCGCATGAGGACGTGGCTGCAGCCGTGGCGGCCGGGGACACGGCGGTGGCGGAATCAGCAATGCACCACATCCTGGACGAGGTCCGGAACGCGATGGGGCTGCACTAGCGCCCCGGCGCCTCATCAAAGCCCTTCCCGGACACCGCGATCCTGAGTAGCCTTCAAAGTAGGGCTTACGCAAGGGGCCTTCAGCGCCATCCAGGAGATCTGCGAGGTGGAACGATGACCACTACCGGACGTTCAGGTGAAGGGCTCGCCGCTACCGCTGCGCCGGCCGTGGTACCCCGGCGCAAGGGCAGCATCGTGGTCAACTGGCTCACCACCACGGACCACAAGACCATCGGGTACATGTACCTGATCACGTCCTTTGCGTTCTTCTGCATGGGCGGCGTGATGGCGCTGCTCATCCGGGCGGAACTGTTCGAGCCCGGCATGCAGGTGCTGCAGACGAAGGAGCAGTACAACCAGCTGTTCACCATGCACGGCATCATCATGCTGCTGATGTTTGCCACCCCGCTCTTCGCGGGCTTCGCGAACGTGATCATGCCGCTGCAGATCGGCGCGCCGGACGTCGCGTTCCCGCGGCTGAACGCGCTGGCATTCTGGTTCTTCCTCTTCGGTTCCACCATTGCGGTGTCCGGCTTCATCACCCCGCAGGGCGCGGCATCGTTTGGCTGGTTCGCTTACGCGCCGCTGTCCGATACCACCTTCAGTCCCGGCATCGGCGGGGACCTGTGGGTGTTCGGCCTGGCGCTGTCCGGTTTCGGCACCATCTTGGGTGCGGTCAACTTCATCACCACCATCATCTGCATGCGCGCCCCCGGCCTGACCATGTGGCGGATGCCGATCTTCACCTGGAATACCCTGGTGACGGCCATCCTGGTCATCATGGCCTTCCCGCCGCTGGCAGCAGCACTGTTCGCCCTCGGCGCGGACCGCCGCTTCGGAGCCCACATCTACGATCCGGAAAACGGCGGCGCCGTCCTCTGGCAGCACCTGTTCTGGTTCTTCGGCCACCCCGAGGTGTACATCATCGCGCTGCCGTTCTTCGGCATCGTTTCGGAGATCTTCCCGGTCTTCAGCCGCAAACCGATCTTCGGCTACAAGGGCCTGGTCTACGCCACCATCTCCATCGCCGCGCTGTCCATGACGGTGTGGGCACACCACATGTACGTCACCGGATCCGTGCTGCTGCCGTTCTTCGCGTTCATGACCATGCTGATCGCGGTCCCCACCGGCGTGAAGTTCTTCAACTGGATCGGCACCATGTGGGGCGGTTCGCTGACCTTCGAAACCCCGATGCTCTGGAGCATCGGCTTCCTGATCACCTTCCTGTTCGGCGGCCTGACCGGCATCATCCTGGCGTCCCCGCCGCTGGACTTCCACGTCTCGGACTCCTACTTCGTGGTGGCGCACTTCCACTACGTGGTGTTCGGCACCGTGGTGTTCGCGATGTTCGCCGGCTTCTACTTCTGGTGGCCCAAATTCACCGGCACCATGCTCAATGAACGCCTGGGCAAGATCCACTTCTGGATGCTGCTCGTTGGCTTCCACGGGACGTTCCTCATCCAGCACTGGCTGGGCGTCATGGGAATGCCCCGCCGGTATGCGGACTACCTGGTGGAGGACAACTTCACCTTGATGAACCAGTTCTCCACCTTCAGTTCCTTCCTGCTGGGCGCCTCCCTGATTCCGTTCTTCTGGAACGTCTACATCACCTGGCGGGCGGGCAAGAAGGTCACCGTGGACGATCCCTGGGGCTTCGGCGCCTCGCTGGAATGGGCCACGTCCTGCCCGCCGCCGCGGCACAACTTCACGTCCCTGCCCCGGATCCGTTCCGAGCGGCCGGCCCTGGACCTGCACCACCCAGAGATCCGGGTCCGCGAACATGAACCGGTCCACAGCGCGGCGGCGGCAGCCCTGGGCGCGGCGGACATCGGTGAAAAGGACGTTCGGGAGCCGAACCCGGACAAGTAGCGGGCGGGCCGGTCCGCTGCTAGATGCAGCTGGGCTGGTAGGCCGGATCCGCCGGCCCAGACGCCCTGCCCAGGGCATGGGCGACGATCTGGTGCACCACGGGGTCGTTCGGCGTCTGGTCGTGCTCAAACACATCCGCCGGGCACTTGTCCTGGATGGTGATGTTGGTGACCTGCCGCGCCGGGCCGGAGAGGAACTGGCTGTTGTAGGGAATCACCACTTCGTCGTAGACGGTGGAGATCACGGTGTAGGACGGTCCGGCCACGGTGTCACCGATGGAGTTCAGTTCCTGCATGAACGGCGAACCTGCCTGCTGGTCGGCGCAGGCAGCGCAGCCGAGAGCCGTGTAGTTCGGGTCGGCCACGACGTCCGGCGGCGGAAGGATCACGCCTTCCGTGCCGTGGTTCGAGGGGGCGATTCCGACGAGCTGGTTGACGTTCTTGGCGCCGCCGAGGAAGCCCATGTAGTAACGGGGCATCATGCCGCCCTGGCTGTGGCCCACGAGGTCCACCTTCTTTGCGCCGGTGGCTGCGCGGACAGCGTCGACAAACGGGGCGAGTTCCTTCGCGGAATCGGCTACCGGCGCGGTGGCGTAGACGCCGTTCGTCTCCCCGTAGTTGAGCGCAAAGACGCAGTACCCGGCGCTCTTGAGGTACGGCGAGAGGGTGGACCAGTTCTTTGCCATGCTTTCAAAGGTCCCGGGGACCAGGATGACAGGGTAGGGGTGCTCGGCGGACGGCTTGCAGGACCAGTCGTTGGCGCCGGGCGGGGATATTTCGACGACGTCAGCGTGGGCGGGTGCCGCGGCGAGGG
The DNA here is from genome assembly GCF_048957775.1 of Pseudarthrobacter sp. CC4. Lineage (NCBI taxonomy): Bacteria > Bacillati > Actinomycetota > Actinomycetes > Micrococcales > Micrococcaceae > Pseudarthrobacter > Pseudarthrobacter sp. CC4. Next base: position 276,350 of record NZ_JARCCZ010000001.1, read on the forward strand.
AACCGGCGAGGACGGCGGTCGCGGCCAGGGACAGTGCCTTTTTGAGCAGTGACATAGAAACCTCTTCGTTTGCGTGTCAGCGGATGGGGCGGGCAGGAACCGGAGCCTGTGCTGCGGGCCAGGTTCCTCCCGGGGCTCTTCAAATGCTAGGCAGGACAGGGCGGCGGCGGCGGATTCTGCACAAACGTGCGGCCAGGACCGCCCGCCGTTTGCGCCGGGTGCGGCGGCGGATTTGAAGGGCACTCCACATCGTTGTTACTGGTCAGTAGCCAGATTGTGGCCCCGGACCGGCGGCGCATCACCGTGCACTGCCGCTGCACATCCGTGCACGGACAGCCGTGGCTGTCAGCTCGCAGGACCGCCCGGAGAATGCCGGTCAGCCTCCCTGACCGCCATGAAGAACTTCACGCCGCCGTCGGTCAGCATTTGCCGATGGAAAAGGTGGTCGCCGCGATCGAACACGCGCAGGCACATGAGGCTCCACAGCACACGCCGGTAGATGTCGGTGACCCACTCCCCGGGGATGCCGTGGCCGGACGGGGTAACGAACCCGGCGCCCTCCAGGGCCAGGCTGATCACATCCCTTTCAAGGAGCCGCGGCGGCGCAATGCCACTGAGGTACCAGTGTGTGTAGAGGCGCATGGCCAGCCGTACGGCGTCGTGCTTCGGACTGGCGATCACGTCCACCATGTAGTCCCACAAGTCGCCCGGCCGTTCGAGCGCCCGCCGGCCGCGGGGTGTGAGCACCAGCCTGCCTTTGAGCTTCCGTACCAGCTTCCACGCCAGGACATGCTCCCGGAGTTCACGGACCGGCAAGACATTCGCTTCACGGTTTCCCTTGCCCAGGACGGCTCCGTCCCAGCCGATTTCCTCCACGGCGCGCGCCACCAGGAAGGGTTTCAGGTACCCGTCCTTCGTCAGTTCCAGGCCATCACCCTCGGCATTCTCCAGGAACCAGCGCACGGGCTTCAGCACCGCATCGCGATCGCCGTCAGTGAGCGGCTGCGGCCACCACTGGAGGCTGAGGATCCGCAGCCGGCGGTTGGCAGCGTCCACGTCGAAGCGGGTGGCGTCGAACCTCTGGCCAAACTCCCCGGTGGTCTCGAAGACCCATCTCCCGGCATCGCCATGCTCCGGATGGTGCCGGTCCGCGAGGATGCGGACCAGGTTGGCATATCCCTCCGGCCCGCCGGAATCCTCCACGGGACCACGGTTGGCGCCGCCCAGGCACTGGAGCTCGCCGTACGCCAGTTCGGCCGGCCCGAGCAACTCCACCTGGTGAGTCCAGCCGTCGCCGAAGTCGTACTCGTACTCGCAGGCCGTGCCCGGCTTCCGGGGATCCAACAGGTCCGAAAGGACGACGGCGGAGGCCGCCTCTGCGCCCGAGTCCTCCGTTGCGCCGCGGGGCCCTGCAACCACGCGCTGGTTCCCGCGGGGATCTACGCACCTGACGGCGTAAACGTGGCGGTCCTCCCAGCCGAAGGCCGCCTGCACGGCAAGATGGAATTCTTCCACTGTCAGGGCGGCGGGAACCCGCAGTCGGCGCCAGATCTCTGGCTCGGTGTCCTCAATGCTGATGCGGAGTTCAAAGGCGGGGACGCGTGCGGCGGACTGCATAGGGCCATCTTTCCAGAGCCGCAGGAGGTCCTGCATCGCTGATCTGGCAGCACAGCCGGGTTAAGCAAAAGCAGGGCCGGTCAGCGACCGGCCCTGCTTTTTCAAAATTCGAAACCCGAAGGCCCCAGATTCCCTAATGGATTAGAGTGCCTGGATGTTGGTGGCCTGGGGACCCTTGGGGCCCTGCTCGGTGTCGAAGGAAACCTTCTGGTTCTCTTCGAGGGAGCGGAAGCCGTTGGAGTTGATCGCAGAGTAGTGTGCGAAAACATCCTGTGAAGAGTCATCGGGGGAAATGAAGCCGAAGCCCTTTTCAGCGTTAAACCATTTGACGGTACCAGTAGCCATTATTTTTGTCCTTCGTGAAGGTGGAGGGAAAGTCCCGACTTTCGGGCCCTCCGGTGTGGGGTGTTCAAAACCGCTACTTCAGAAGAACGCGGACTTTCGACCGCGCGTACTGCCTGAACTACCAACTGCATAAACACAACAACAGGAACAACATTACAGGAGATTTGGAGCAGCGCTTACCACGGCGCCCATCCGGGCATATCCTGCCAGCAGATCCAGTCCGCCTCCTGACCTGCGGGAGCAAACCATGGAGATACCGCAACGGGTGAACACCCTGGTGATCGGAGCCGGGCAGGCCGGCCTGGCCACCAGCTACTGGCTGGCGCGGCACGGCGTGGAGCACCAGGTGCTGGAGCGGCGGGATGCCCTGGGCGGGGCATGGCAGGACCGCTGGGATTCGTTCTACCTGAACACGCCCAACTTCTCCTTCATGTTGCCGGGCCTGACCTACGACGGTCCCGAGCCTGACGCTTTCCTTCCCCGTGACGCCGTCATCGGCCTGTTCCGTGATTATGCCCAGCGGATTGCCGCGCCGGTGCTGCTGGACACGGAAGCCACCCGGATCGGCCGGGCTGACGGCGGATTCAGCGTGGAAACCAACGGCGGGCAGTTCGCGGCACGGAACGTCGTGCTGGCCAACGGGGCCTTCCAGCTGCCGCGCATCCCGGCGGCGTCGGCCGGCCTTCCCCCGCATGTGCTCCAGCTGCACAGCCACGACTACCGCAATCCGCAGCAGCTGCCGGGCGGTGCCGTGCTGGTGGTGGGCACCGGACAGTCCGGCGGGCAGATCACCGAGGACCTGCTGGCGGCCGGCCGGGAGGTGCACCTGGCCGTCTCAACCTGCCCCGAGGCGCCGCGCCGGTACCGGGGCCAGGACGTCTTCCACTGGATCCTGCAGGTCAACCTGCACGGCCCCGAGTACGGCATCAACGGTTTCCAGGTGGACCAGCTCCCCTCCCCCGCGGCGCGTTTCCTGTGCAATCCGCTGGTTTCCGGCAACGACGGCGGCCACAGCATCCGAGTGCGGGACCTGGGCCGCCGCGGCGTCCGGCTCCACGGCCGCTTTGAGGGAATCGACGACGGCGTCCTCGCCTTCAGCGACGACCTCCCCGAACGCCTGGCGATGGTTGAGGCAGGGTTCGGCCAGCGCCTGAAGCTGATGGCGGACGCCTACATCGCGGCGGCCGGCATTGATGCGCCGGCCCCGGAAACGCCGCGGACCGATTCATGGCTCCCCCCGGAATCCGGGGCACGGCTGGACCTGGACGCGGAAGGCATCACGGCGGTCATCTGGGCCACCGGGTACGGCCTGGACTTCAGCTTCCTGGACATCCCCGTGCTGGACGAGTGGAACTACCCCCGGCACTCCCGGGGCGTCACGGACGTCACCGGCCTGTACGCCGTCGGACTGCCCTGGCTGACGAGGCACGCCTCGGCCACCCTGGCGCTGGTGGGCGACGACGCCAAATACGTGGCCGGCCACATCGCCGGCCTGGGCGGCTGAAGCCGTGCGGAAGCACCCCTTGCCAACGGCCGCCCCCGGCGTAGGGTTCCTTCCATGAAACCGATTCGGGTCATCCTGCTCCCGGGCTCCGTCCTCCCCGCCGATGAGGCCTACGGCCCGCTGATTGAAGCCCTGGGGCCCGATGTGCAGGCTGTCGCCAAGGACCTGGAGCTCTACGCGGACGACGCACCTCCCCCCGGCTGGAGCCTGGACACCGAGATTGACGGCGTGCTGCGGGAGGCGGATGCCCGGGGGTGGGACACCTTCCACCTTCTCGGGTACTCCGGCGGCGGCGCTGCTGCCCTGGCTTTTGCCGCAAAACATCCTGACAGGCTGCTCAGCCTGGCGCTGCTGGAACCCGCCTGGGCCGGGAACTGGGACTGGAGCCCTGCCCACACCGAACTCTGGAAACAGTACGAGCGGCTGGAAACGCTTCCGCCCGAGCAGTTCATGCCCGCCTTCATGAGGCTGGGAGTGAGGCACGACGTCGTCCTTCCGCCGCCGCCGCCCGGTCCCCCGCCGCCGTGGATGGCCAAACGGCCCGCGGGCATCAAGGCGTTCCTGCGGACCTTCATGAGCTACGACCTGGACAGGGCCCGTTTGGCCGCCTTTCAACCGCCCGTGTTCTTCGCACTGGGGGGCCTTAGCAACCCCGACGACTACGGCGAGATTGCCGCCCGGCTGGCACGGGTGTTCTTCCCCGACTTCCATCTGGAGGTGTTCCCCAAGCGCCACCACTTCGATCCTCCCCACCGGATCGAGCCCAAGCGTCTGGCTGAGTTGCTCCGGCGGCACTGGGAGAAGGCGGAAACAGGCTGATACTTATCGTCGAACCCTTCCTGTTGCTGCTGCTGTCCTTAAGCTGGTAATCGCCGAAGGCGAATCAGCGGGGACTGCTGACTTCCTGTCGGAGGCGGCCTCACAAGGGGACAAACTGGCCGCCTCCATGCTCCTCTACAGTGAGCTTCACTGCGCGGGACGCCGCCGTGGAATACCGGGCGAACTCATCAACACAGCACTCAGCGGGATCAACCTTGTGGACGTTTCACGTTCGGACCTCATGTATGCGGCAGCGCTGCCCGGCAAGCTGCGGAGTGCCGATGCCATCCACCTGGCCACCGCAATCCGGCTGCAGGCGGATGTCCTGGTCGCCTACGATGCGGAACTACTCGCAGCAGCGGTAGAGGCAGGCCTCGCCGTCCAATCACCCGGGTGAGGGCACCTGCGCTTCATCCGGAAGACATCCTGTTCGCGCCGCCGAAAATTGTCGGAGGTAACGTGTAGCTTGGGCTCATTGGTCCTCGCCCGCCTGCCCAATCCAAGGACGCCATGGATTTCTACGCCATCAACAACCTGCGTGAGAGCCACGCGGGGTGGTCCCTGCTCCGCGCGCAGAATGCGCCCCTGGCTATCTCCTTGTTCATGAAGGCGTTCACCGGCCCGAACCAGCGGGACATTGGCCGGCAGGAGCTGATCGACCACCTCGATGACATCCTTTTCGGCCTCCGGGACGTCTACGGCGAGGACAAGTTCCCGCGTCCTGCCGGCGAGTACCTGGACGACTGGGCTGCCACGGAGAAGGCCTGGCTGCGCAAATATTATGTTCCCGGCCAGGATGAGCCGCACTACGACCTCACCCCTGCCGCGGAGGACGTAGTCCGGTGGGTGGAGAACCTGCGGGGCAGGGACTTCGTAGCCACCCAGTCCCGGCTGACCAGCATCTTCGCGGTCCTCAAGGCTCTGGTCCAGCAGTCGGAAACCGATCCCGAGGTCCGTCTCGCCGAGCTCCAGCGGCAGCGGGACGGGATCGACGCCGAGATGCAGCGGATCAGGGACGGCAACGTCAGGGTGATGACCGCCCCGGAGGCGCTGGACCACTTCCAGCAGCTGACCACCCTCGCCAAGGACCTGCTCGCCGACTTCCGCGAGGTTGAACAGAACTTCCGGAAGCTTGACCGCCGGGTCCGGGAACAGATTGCCACCTGGGACGGCACCCAGGGCGAGCTCCTGGAAACCATCTTCGCCAACCAGCAGGGCATCAGCAGCTCGCTCCAGGGCCGCACCTTCCAGGGGTTCTGGGACTACCTCATGTCCCCCCAGCTGCGGACCGAACTGCAGGACCTGCTGCAGCGGGCCACTGAGATCGAGGCTCTCTCTGGAGTCGAGGACCTGCAGGCGGTGACCAGGCTGCACCAGGACTGGCTGCCCGCCGTCGACCAGACCCAGGCAACGGTGCGCCAGCTGTCGGAGCAGATGCGCCGGCTCCTCGACGACAAAGTCTTCCTGGAAAACAAACGAATCATGCGGCTGGTCCGCAGCATCGAAGCCGGCGCGTTGGGCACCCGGGAGGCGCCGCCGTCGGGAGTGTTCATGGACATCGCCGCCCAGTCCGTGGAGGTCGCGCTGCCTTTCGAACGGCCGCTTTATGAGCCCGGCCGCAAGGTAACGGTGGACGACGCCGTCCTTGCCGCCGATGATACGGAGGTGGACGCGGGTGCCCTGTTCAGCCAGTTCCATGTGGACAAGGAGCGCTTGAAGGCCAATGTGGACGCCGTCCTGGCGGACGCCGAACAGGCTACCCTCATAGAGGTCACGCAGGCCTATCCGTTGCAGCAGGGGCTCGCCGAGATTGTTGCCTACTACCAGCTGGCCAGCGAATCGGAATGGGCCAGCATCCACGATGACGTCCCCCAGCAGTTGCAGTGGCACCTTCCGGACGGCGGCATCCGGGAAGCCACCATCGACCAGATCATTTTTGTGAGGCCGGCATGAACCCTTCCGAAACAACCACGGAAAACGCAGCCCGCACGCCCGAGGAACTGCCCGGCGTGGTCACCCGCCTGTTCCGCGGCGTCCTGTACGCCGAGTCGGACGAGAAGGTGTGGCAAGCACTGCTCGCCCTGGAATCTCAGGCCCGCGACTACGTGGCCGTGCTCGGGCTGGACCTGATCCTGGACGAATCCGAAGGCTACGCCTTCCTCCGGTCCAGGGAAGATCCGGAGGGCAACCTCCCCCGGCTCATTCCGCGCCGGAGGCTCACCTTCGATGTCAGCCTTCTGCTGGCGCTCCTCCGGGGCCGCATGCTCGAGTTCGACACCAACAGCAGCGAGCTCCGGCTCATAATGACGGAGCAGGAGATCGCGGACATGGTGGCCGTGTTCCTGCCCGAGTCCAGCAACCAGGCGAAAATCCTGGACCGGCTGGGCGCCAACATCAAGAAGGTGGTGGAGCTTGGCTTCCTGCGCAGGCTCCGCGGACAGGCCGATACGTACGAGGTAGCCCGGATCCTGAAGGCGTATGTCGATGCCCAGTGGCTGGAGGAATTCGATGCGCGGCTGGCGGACTACCGTGCGTCCTTGGACGGTTCCGTGCCAGCCTCCGGCGCCAGCGAACGTGATGCCAAGGAAGAGGAGCTCCCGTGACCGCCGACCTGCAGGACAGCCTGTTCAGCCTGGAGCACCCGGCACAGGCGGAGGGAGGGGACACCGCGGACGACGCCGGCACTCCCCCGGGGTACCGGCTGCACCGCCTCGAGCTGCTCAACTGGGGCACGTTCCACCGGGGTGTGCGCACCTTCCGGCTGGACGGCGCCAACAGCCTCCTCACCGGCGACATCGGGTCCGGCAAGTCCACGGTGGTGGACGCGATCACCACGCTCCTGCTGCCGGCCAACAAGATCGAGTACAACAAGGCCGCGGGCGCGCAGAAGAAGGAACGCAGCCTGATGTCCTACGTGCGGGGCTACCACAAGAGCACGCGCAGCACCGGCGGCGAGAACTCCAAGCCGGTCTCCCTGCGCGGAACAGGCGCGCTCACCGTGGTGCTCGCCGTCTTCCACAACGCGGTACTAGACAAGTCCGTCACGCTCGCGGTCACGCTCTGGGCCGTCCAGGAAGCGGGCCAGCCCCAGCGCTTCTACTCCCTCGCGGAGGCGGACCAGTCCATCACCGCGGATTTCTCCAACTTCGGCCAGGACCCTTTCAAGCTGAAGAAGAAACTCAAGGCGGCCGGCGCAACAGTGCACGACACGTTCGAGCCCTATTCCGCGGCCTTCAAACGGCAGTTCGGCATCAGCGGTAACCAGGCGATGGAGCTGTTCCACCGGACCGTGTCCATGAAGCAGGTGGAAAATATCACGTCCTTTGTCCGCACCAACATGCTGGACGAGGACGACGTCGAAAGCCGGATCGGCAACCTTATCCACCACTTCGACGACCTCAAAAAGGCCCACGGCGCCGTGCTGCGTGCCAAGGACCAGATCGTCCTGCTCACTCCCATCCGCGAGGGCGCGGCCAAACACGCGCAGCTCACGCTCGAGGACGAAACGGCACGGGCGCAGCGGGACCAGCTCCATCCGTGGTTCACCAACCAGAAGCTGATCCTGAGCCTGGAGCATGAGGCGGAACTGGAGAGCACCGGGCAGCGCCTCCGCGAGGACAACGCCGCCGCCAGCGGCCGCATCACGGAACTGCGGCACGAGCTCAGCGCGGTGGCGGAGGACATCCGAACCAACGGCGGCGGCCGGCTGGCTGCAATCGACGCGGACATCGCCCGGCTGGGCAAAGAAAGCTCCAGCCAGCGGGCCCGGTACCGGAACTATGCGGCGGCCGCTGCGGAGCTGGGCCTGCGGGCACCTGAGGACAGGGTCCTGTTCGACGCCAACCGGGACGGGCTGTCCGGCGTTGAGGCGGGGCTGGCGGAGCAGAACAGGGACCTGCAGGAGCAACGGACCGAGCTGACCATGACGCGTACGGTCCTCAACGGCCGCGCCGGCGACATCACGGCAGAACTGACCAGCCTGCAGTCCCGCCGGAACCTGTTGCCGCTTGACCAGGTGGGCATCCGCCGTCGCCTCTGCGAAGGGACCGGAGTGCCGGAGAAGGCGCTGCCTTTCGCCGGTGAGCTGCTCCGAGTCCGCGACGGCGAGGCGGCCTGGGAAGGTGCGGCGGAACGGACCCTGCGCGGCCTGGCGCTGTCCCTGCTGGTGCCGGCAGAGCACTACGCGGCCGTCAGCAGCTGGGTAAACGCGAACAACCTCAAGGGCAAGCTGGTCTACCTGAAGGTGGGTGGCACGTACTCCGCGCGGAGCGCCGGGCCCGGGACGCTGGCCGCAAAGATCGCCATCAAACAGGGCACGCCGTTCCGCGACTTCCTGCTGGAGGAACTGGCAGGCCGCTTCGACTACGTCTGCTGTGACACCTTGGAGGACTTCCGCCGGTTTCCCAAGGCCCTCACCGCCAACGGCCAGCTCAAGGGCGGCCGCGGCAGGCACGAGAAGGATGACCGGAAGGACCTCGCGGACCGGCGCAACTATGTGCTGGGCTGGGACAACCAGGACAAGGTCAACCGGTTCCTGGCCGAACTGGAGGAGGCGAAGGGCCAGCTCCAGGTGGCCGCCACGCAGTTGGCCAAAGTCGATGGGCTGTTGGGCGATCTCGGGCGGAAGAACCAGCAGCTGGGAACCGTGCGGTCCATCGCCGATTTCGGTGAGATCAACTGGGAAGCTACTGCCAGGCGGATTGAGGAGCTCAAGGAGGAACGGCGGGCACTGGAGTCTGCCAGTAACGTCCTGCAGGAGCTGGCGGCCAGGGAGGCCGCCCTGAAGCTGGACCTGCAGAAGCTCGAGGAGCGGGCCGGCAAGATCCAACAGCGCATGGGAGAGAACAAAAAGGACGCAGAGAACCTCGCGGAGGCCATCGCCGAGTGCCGTTCCGTGCTGGCCGAGCAGCCGTTGACGGACGACGCCGGGCTGCTGGCTTCCGTGGCCGGCCTCGCCGCAGCGGCGCCCGGGGAGAAAGTCCTCACCTACAGGAATACGGTGGCCGTGGAGAGCGCGGTGCGGCAGGGCCTGACGGCAACCATTGACGCGCTGTCCAAGCGGCTGGCGACTGCGGAGGCCGGCACGGTGCGGCTGATGGCCGACTTCCGGAACAAGTACCCCACCGAGACCACGGAGATCGACGCGTCGCTGGACGCGGCGGGCGACTACGAACGGCTGCTGGACCAGCTGGAGAAGAATGACCTGCCCAAATTCGAGGCGCACTTCAAGGAGTCACTGAACCAGAACACCATCCACGAGGTGGTGGCGTTCAACGCTTTCCTGGACGGCCGCCGGCAGGACATCATCAGCCGCATCAACAAGATCAACGAATCCCTGGCCACGATTGAGTACAACCGTGGGCGGCACATCCAGCTGGAGCACCAGAACAGCACGGACCTGGACGTGCGGCAGTTCGGGGCGGACCTGCGGGCCTGTTCGGAAGGCACCATCGGGGACGAGGAGCAGTACTCCGAACAGAAGTACCTGCAGGTGGAGCGGCTGATCGAGCGCTTCCGCGGCCGCGACGGCTTCACTGCGCTGGACGAGCGCTGGACGGCCAAGGTCACGGACGTGCGGAACTGGTTCACGTTCTCGGCGTCGGAAAAGTGGACCGAAACCGGTGAGGAGTTCGAGCATTTCACCGATTCCGGCGGCAAGTCGGGCGGCCAGAAGGAGAAGCTCGCCTACACCATCCTGGCCGCGGCGCTGGCATTCCAGTTCGGGCTGGGAGCCGGGCAGGGCGCCACCGCGGCGGCGGGCGCCGGCAGGACCGCGGGCAGGGGCCGCAGCTTCCGGTTTGTGGTGATCGACGAGGCCTTCGGCCGCGGATCGGACGAGTCGGCGCGGTACGGCCTGGAGCTGTTCCAGCGGATGAAACTGCAGTTGCTGATCGTCACTCCCCTGCAGAAGATCCACGTGATCGAACCTTTCGTGGCACACGTGGGCTTCGTCGCCAACACTAACGGCAACGATTCGCAGCTGCGGAACATGACCATCCAGGAGTACCGGGACGAACGGGACCGGCGTGCAGGCTGAGCCCGGCGGCAGCCAAGGCTGGACCACCGTGGCTGACCTTCGGGCCCTGTCACTGAAGGCGTGGAACAACGGGTCACTGCTGCGCGAACTGCTGGAGCCCAGCGGAACCTACCCCCGCCGTCGTTCCCTAAAGCGTCCGACGGCGGCGGCCCTCCTGCGTGATTACGCGGCGGCCCGCACGTGGGCAGGCGAGCTGTTTGCCGCCGTCGGGCCGTTCAGCCTGGAGACGGCCGAGGTGGGCCGCAACACCATTGGATCCAACCAGCTGCCGGCTGCGGCTGTTTTTGCTTCGGCCGCGGATGAGGTTGCCTTTGCCGGCCGGTCACGGGAGGCCTCGCGATTCGTCGAGCTGGCCGCGGGCCTGTCCGGGCTCAATGCGGCTTTCCGGGGCTGGGCGCTGCGGCGGCCGTTGAAACTGCTTGAGCTTGGGGCTGATGTCCTCACCGCGGCGCGCGTTGCCTTGTGGCTGCGGGACAACCCTGAACCCGGGATTTTCGTTCGGCAGCTGGGCCTGCCCGGTGTGCACACCAAGTTCATCGAGCACCACCGGAAGGTGATTGACGAGCTGCTGGAGGTGTTTGCTGCGGATGCTGCCGGCCGGGATGCGGAGGGCAAGGAGGAATTGGCTGATGTTCAGGCGGAGCCCGGATCTCTCCTGGGGCAGCCGGGCGCGCGGACTCCGGCGGCCAGGTTTGCTGCCCGGCACGGATTCCTGCACCCGCCGGAACTGGTGCGGTTCCGTTCCCTGGACCCTGGCCTGCCGCTGCTGGGCGCTGCACGTGACGTGACAGTGACTGCTGACGCGTTCAGCACCCTACGGCTGCCGGCCAGGCGGGTCCTGGTCACCGAGAACCTGGTGAATTTCCTGGCCTTTCCTGATCGTGCCGGGACCGTGGCGATCTACGGGGGCGGTTATGGCTTCTCTTCCCTGCGTGAGGCCGCATGGCTGCGGGACTGTGAGGTCCTGTACTGGGGCGACCTGGACACGCACGGTTTCCAGATCCTGGACCAGCTCCGGGCGGTCCACCCGCACGTCGTGAGCGTGCTGATGGATGAGGCCACCCTGCTGGCCCACCGGGATGTGTGGGGCAGCGAACCATCGCCGTCCCGCGCTGTTCTGGGGCGGCTGACCGATGAAGAGTCGGAACTGTATGACGCACTCCGCAGTGACGCTTACGGCCCCGGCATTCGGCTGGAGCAGGAGCTGATCCGCTGGGATTGGGCGCTGGCGCAATTAGGCATTGCTAAACCCGGTGATTGAGGTTGGCACAGTGTCCGGAGGAATTCTTTCGCCTCAACCGTCCTTACTGCCCGGAATATTGATACTTTTTGATTGCCGCTCCGCAATACGCGGGCCGGGGGGACCCATCGTTTTCGGATTCGAAAGGCAACACTCATGAGCACACCTCAGTACCAGCCGCAGTACCAGGGCTACCCGCAGCCAACCATGCAGGCCAAGACCAACACGCTGGCCATTGCAGCGCTGATCTCGTCGTTCTTCGTCAGCCTGCTCGGCATCATCCTGGGGCACATCGCCCTGAACCAGATCAAGACCACCGGTGAAGGCGGCCGCGGCCTGGCAATCGCCGCACTGGTGATCGGCTACTTGTCGCTGGCGCTGGCCGTCGTCATCATCATCGTCGTCTTCGCGTCGGCTGCCGCTTACCAGGGCTGACCGCAGAGCAGGAGACCCGTGCCCGGACATTCCGGACACGGGTCTCCTTTATTGCCCGCTTACGGCAAACTTCCGGCAATACGTTGACGCGGCCGTGGCCGTATTGGCCCCGCCATCACCACCCGGACAGCGCCTGCGGGTAAATCTTTTTTAGCGCGCACCCATCCTTAATGCGATTCAGCCCGAATTGCTGGCATAACCCTTTGGGCAGGCAGATAAAAATAGCCGGCTAAACCCATAAACCCATATCGCATTCAGGAGAAACACCATGGCAACACACACGAGCACTGGCATTGCAGCCCGCACCAACGTGCAAAAGGCTTCACTGGCCGTGGGCGCAGTCTTCCTGCTGGTCGGAATTCTGGGATTCGTTCCGGGCATCACGGCCAACTTCGAACAGCTGCACTTCGCCGGCAGCCATTCCGAGGCCATGCTGCTGGGCCTCTTCCAGGTCTCGGCCCTGCACAATATCGTCCACCTGCTCTTCGGCGCAGCCGGCATCGCCCTGGCCCGAACCGCCGGCGGAGCCCGTTCCTTCCTGCTCTACGGCGGCATCATCTACCTGGTCCTCTTCGTCTACGGCCTGGTGGTCCCCCAGGACTCCGCCGGCAACTTCGTCCCGCTGAACAGCTTCGACAACGTCCTGCACCTGCTGCTCGGCGTCGGCATGGTGGCCCTGGCCCTGGTGCTCACCAAGGGGCACAGCAAGGCCCGCGCTTAACGGCAGTTTCCGGCGGCAGCCCCGCCTGACACCAACACGGCAATGCCCCCGTCCGCAGCCTCCCGCTGGGGCCGGGGGCATTGCCGTCCGCGCTCCCGGGCGCTACTTGAGGTTGAGCACCTCGTCGATGGGGCGGCCGTTGACGAACACCTGGGCGCCCGTGGCCCCGGACGCCGCCATGGCGGTGTACTCCAGCTGGCCTTTCGCGCGCGGGATGTCGCACACGCCGCCCAGCATGAACTGCCCCGTGAGCCAGATGGTGATCGTGCTGCCCTTCAGCTCACCGCCCACGTAGCTGAGGTTCGACTGGTACAGGACGTTCACCAGCCCCGACATGCCGACGTCGCGGCTCTTGTTCGCCAGCAGCGCGCCGATGCTGGGGCCCACCTGGTCGGTGAAGCGCATGGGAGCGGTGGTGGTTGCGACGAGGCTGTCGCCGCAGCCGATCCTGGGCCCGGAGACGCCGTTGTCGTCCACCGCCACGTAGTAGATGGTCAGCGGTGCCACCTGTTCCGGGAGTCCGGTAGGGCCTGGTTCCGCCGTCGCCGGCGGGCTCGCGGGAACGGACGACGGCGGCGCTGTCGCCGTGGGGGACGCGGTCACCGGCGCGCTGGTCTGCGAGGTGGGGCTCGCCGTCGCGCTTGAAGCGGAGGGGCTCGGGGAGGCGGAGGTGCTGGTAGGCGCCGGGGACGGCGGGCCAAAACAGCCTGTGAGCATGAAAAGCGCGGAGAACCCCAGAACGCTGAGTGCCGACAGCCTCGGCCTGGCCATGTTGCCCCCTTGGGTGTGGACCCCGGTTTTTCGGGGAGCCACTTTCAAGCTACGCCTGAGGCTTTACCGTGGAACAGGGACTTAGGTCCGGGCCAGCGCGGAACGGCCGGCACAGGGTTGTTGTGCCCATCGCCGGCTGCCGTGAAAGTGTGGAAGCATTCGGTGGGGCCGTTCCAGGTGCCCATGACAGCAGTTGGGGGCAAAATGGCGGATCGGGCACAATCACGGCGGCACCTGCTGGCATCTGGTTTGATCCTGGGTACGCTTGCCGCGGCCGGCTGCGCGGCCCCCGACGGACCTGCCACCAAGACAAGCAGCGCCCCGCCGGTCACCAGCGCACCGGCATCCGTCGCGGACACTTTCCCCAGGTATGACTCCCTGCGGGCAGAGCTGATCGCCGCCCTGGAAGAGAAGCTGCCCGGCATCACCTGGGCCCGGGACAAGCCGGCCGCCCTGTCGCGGTTGGACGACGGCCGGTGCATGCTGTACCCGCAGACGATGAAAAGCAGTGCGGACGTGGTGGAACCCTCGAACCATTTCGCAGACATTTTCTCCGCCGGCGACCCCGTCCTGGCCAGGCACGGCTTCCCTGCCTTTGGCGGGACAGACGATGTCCCTGGCGGCTGGGTGGTGGCGCGCAGCACTGATGCGGCCGGCGCCACCCTGACCATCGAGTCGAAGAGCCCGGCCTACCTGCGCATCAGCGTGCCGGTGAACTCCGCGACCTGCGATCCGGCCGAGCTTCCCCAGAGCTGAGGGAAGTTCTGCCCATCGCACCAGTGGCCGCAGCAGGCCTAGGATGGCGCTGGTACGGCGTCGAAACGAGGGGGGACGGACGAATGCCCGGGTTTTACGGCGCAGACATTAAACAGTTAAGGGCGCTGGCCAAGTCGATGTCCCAGCAGTCCGAAAAGATGGCCTCGCTGTCCGCGGAACTGGGCCACCTGCTTTCCAGCGTTCGCTGGGACGGGCGTGACGCCACGGTGTTCCGTGCGGCTTGGGATGCCGGGCACGGGCCCATCCTGAAGCGTGTGGCGGCGGACCTGCAGAGCCAGGCGCAGGACTTGTTTCGCGACGCGGACGAGCAGGCAAGGGCCAGTGCCGGTACAGGCGGAGGCGCGGCGAAACCTGATGGTTCAGGGACGCCGGACTCCAACCCTCCCGGGGACCCGGGGCCGCTGGACCCCGACCACCCCGACGTGGATGTGCCGGGCGATGTCCGCGAGGATCCGGATGCCGGCGATCCGGCCGACATCAGGCAGGGACAGATCGGTGACTGCTGGCTCCTGGCGGGGATGGGGTCGGTGGCCCAGATGCTTGAACGTGAAGGCAAGGTTGATGAGTTCCTGGCTGAACACCTGCGGCCGGTGGGTGATCCGCCCACGCACTGGGTGGTGACCCTGTACCAGGACGGCGAGCCCGTGGAGGTAACGGTTGAGGCCAAGTCCACCGAGGGCGGCGTCAGGGGTGCCGACGGTGCGCCCAACTGGCTGTCCATCTACGAACGCGCTGCCGCGGAACAGCGTGGCGGTTCGTACGAGGATATCGACGGAGGGTTCAGCGATGAGGCCATGGAGCTGATGACCGGCAAGTCCGCTGACCGGGACGGCGAGATGGACCTGGCGGGAATCGAGGACAAGCTCGGTGAGGGCCAGGCGGTGTCCGTGGGCAGCCAGGACGTCAAGGACGATGACTTCGACTGGTTCTGGGAGTCCGATGAGGTCAGCCGCACCGATGTGGTGCCCAACCATGCGTACATTGTGGTGGATGTGAAAACCAACGGTGACGGTGAAAAGGTGGTGGTCCTGGCCAACCCGTGGGGACCGTCGGGCGGCTACATGGCGGGCGATGACGACCAGAAGTCGGGCACCTTGGAATTGACCGAAGACGAGTACAAGGAAAACTTTGACTCGGTGTACTCAGTGGATCTGAAGTGAGGATGGCCGTGGAAGAGCTTGTTACAGTCCGGCAGGGCATGCAGCCCAACTTCGGCGGTGTGCTCGTGGGAATCGTGAAGATCGGGTTCACCGGCGGAGCCCCTGCCATCCAGGTCTGGATCCGCGCCGGAGGGCAGGAACGCAAGCAGGCTTTCCGTGAAGGGCAGTCGGTGGCCCTGCCGGGCGCGGGCACCCTCCGGTTCGATTCCATCCGGCCTGCTGACGGGGAGCGCACAGCGTCGGCGGACCTCACCTACTCCGCCTGAGCACAGCCGCCCGGGCGGAAACTGTCAGTAGGGTCCAAGGCCCGCCGCAGAGCCCCTTCCCCGCCATTGTGGCGGCGGCAGGGCGGGCGATACGATGCTCCCGGGGAGAGGTCCTGGTCTCGCGTGAGCACCGTTAGGGGACCATCCAGTGACCGACTTCTTCACCATGCAGCCCGGCGAAACCGCAGCACCCCTGCCGCCGGGGCCGGTCCTCTGCACCGGGACTGCGGCAATGCGGCGCATCCACCGTTTTTTCCTCTGGGCTTACGACGAGGCACCCGGCCTGGTGCGGTCCGTGGCGCCCGGCGATACCGGCCGGGCCGCGTACGTGGGTGAGGTGCTCGGCAACTTCGACAAGGTGCTCCACGTCCACCATGAGGGTGAAGACCTGCTCATGTACCCGCAGCTGGCGGAACGGGCACCGGCCTGCGCCCTGCACGTGGGGCTGATGCTCGAGCAGCACAGGCAGGTCACGCAGCGGCTTGAGGGCATTGAACCTGTCCGCCTGCGCTGGATGCAGAAGGCGGACGCGGAGGCGGGCGAGGAACTCGCCGGCCTTTACGAGGAGCTCTCGTCCGTCCTCAAGGTGCACCTGCGGCGCGAGGTCACCGAGGTGATGCCCGTCGTGGACCGGGTGATGGACCAGAAGGAGATGGAAGGGGTGGGCCAGCACGGGATCGAGCAGTTCGACAAGAAGTTCATGGTGGCCTACCTCGGCATGGTGCTGGCCACCAATCCTCCCCAGGACCGGAAGGAACTGTTCAGGGAGATTCCACTGCCGGTCCGGCTTGCCTACCGCCTGGTCGGGCGCCGGATGTACCGCCGGCAGTATGCCACGCTCTTCCCTGGGCGCCCGATTCCCGAGACGCTCTGAAAGACAGCCATGGTGTTCCTCCGCTAATCGGCTTCCTCATCGTTTGCGGTGGTCTCGACCCAGTCGATGGCCTCGTCAGGGAAATAGTGCCCCGGGGTTTCGCCCTGGCCGGCCCACCATGAATCGTCGCCGGCCGGTCCGCCGGCCTGGGCAATTTCGGCCACCACTGCCGGGGGCACCACGTCGCCGTTGTTCTCGATCAGCCACTCCTGCGTGGATGGCTGCAGCTTTGCCCACCACTGTTCGATGCCCATGACTGAAGTCTCCCACGCCAGCAGGACTCTGGAAGGGCCCGGTGAGGTTAAATTTGGCGGCTTTGGCGGCGGACGCGGCCGGGGCTGCTCCTGTAAACTCCTTACGGCCACAACGTACGGTTTCCTGAGCGGAGTCCAAGCGTCGGGAAAGGCCCCGGGCTCAGCCGGTGTACAGGGGGAAGCAGATTCATGCCATTGTCGAAACGACTCTTGGGCGCGTTTGGCGCCTTTGTGCTGGCGGCCGCTGTTCTGCCTGCAGCCGCGCCGGCTGTTGCGGCACCCTCTGCGGCCGCGTTCGAGCCGCAAAGTCCCGGCGGCAGCGAACGGTACCTGGTCAGCTTCGCCCCGGGCGCCGACGTCGCCAAAGAGGCCCAGGGCCTACGCTCCCAAGGCGTGGCCGTAGGAAAAACCTTCTCTGCCGCGGTACGGGGTGCAGTCATCACAGCCACCCCGGGGCAGGCGGCTGCCCTCGCCCGTTCACCCCGGATCTCCGCCATCGCCCCGGATGCGCCCGTTTCCCTGTCCGAGACCCAGCAGTCGCCGCCATGGGGGTTGGACAGGATCGACCAAAAGGCGCTCCCGCTCTCCGGCACCTTCGCGCCGCCGTCCTCCGGGGCCGGCGTCAACGCCTACGTCATCGATACCGGCGTGTTCGCCGCACACACTGATTTTGGCGGACGGGTGACTGCGGGCTGGACCGCCGTTGCTGACGGCCTGGGCAGCGGTGACTGCAACGGCCACGGCACGCACGTGGCCGGCACCATCGCCGGGAAAACGTTCGGAGTGGCGAAGGCAGCCACCATCGTTCCGGTCCGTGTCCTCGACTGCCAAGGCTCCGGCTACGATTCGGACGTCGTCGCCGGTCTTGACTGGATAGCCTCCCACCATGCCGCGGGCACACCCGCCGTCGCCAACCTCAGCCTTGGCAGCGGCGCCAACAGCGTGGTGGACGCGGCCGTCCGCGGAGTCATTAGCGACGGCGTCACAACAGTTGTAGCTGCCGGCAACACCTCGATAGATGCCTGCACCCGGTCACCGGCACGGGTGCCCGAGGCGCTGACTGTCGCAGCCAGCGATTCCTCGGACCGCCAGGCATGGTTTTCAAACTATGGAAGCTGTGTTGACCTGTATGCGCCCGGCGTCGGCATCCTGTCGGCCGGGCACACCTCGACGACGGCTACGGCCACTTTGAACGGCACGTCCATGGCGGCCCCGCACGTTGCGGGTGCAGCTGCGGTTGCCCTGTCCCAGAACCCCGGGCAGACGCCGGCCGGGATCTCCGCCGAACTGACTTCAGCCGCCGCCGCGGGTGTTATCACCGGCGCGTCACCGGGCACCCCCAACCGTCTGGTCAACACGGGGCGTGAGGCGTGGCTGCCGGCTCCTGTCGTGGCAGAACGGGACTTTACCGGAGACGGCCTGCCCGACCTGCTGGCCAGGGACACCAACGGCACCCTCTGGACCTACCCCGGCACCGGCAACGGCCTCTTCGGCTGGCGCATCAAAGTCGGCGACGGCTGGAAC